>ONWV01000019.1 GCA_900321635.1 uncultured Spirochaetaceae bacterium
GCTACGACCAAAACTATGACAACTTTCTTCATATACCAACTCCTATTAATGGATTACTTTTCTTTATAATAATATATTTTGCCCCGCTGTCGAGAGCAGAATGAATTATCAGAACACAATTATCAGCTTTTTCCGTTCATGACGCCCAGAATCTGGGCGGCGATGCTTATGGCTATCTCCTCGGGGGTCTCGGCTCCTATATCAAGGCCGACGGGCTGAAAGATCCTGCTGTTGGAAATTGTCAGGCGGGATTTGGAGGACAGAACCCCGATGTAGGGGCTCTCTGAGGCCAAAAGCGTGTCTATGACTTTGTCTCGGTCTTCGGGGTTGGAGATTATGACAGCGGTCTTGGAATCCAGCTCCACACCCTGTAAGGACGGTGACAAGGTCATACCAGAAGGGCACTCAAAGCCGTGGTCGGAGGCCAGGGGATCCACGAAGGTGATCTGAAAACCTATTTTGTAAAGAACCTCGGATAGGGCTTTTGCTATGTGGCCTGTTCCGAAGATTACGGCTTTGCGTCCGCGAAGCGGGACATCGATATAAACATCAAGCATTCCACAATCCCTCACTTTGATCTGGACTCTGCGGCTTCTGCCATCGGCCATGGCATCTTGTGCACAGGCAATTACATCGCGCTCGGCATTGCCGCCTCCGACGGTGCCGCAGGTGCTTCCGTCGGGCAGGATAAGCATGCGGCCGTCTTTTCGGGGAGTGCGGCCGCTTGTTGCCACGATTGTGGCTATTGAGAAGCTTCTGTTGTATAAAGCCATCTGCGATGCGGTGGCAAACAGGGCATCGATATTGTCCATGTTACTTTCCCAAAGTCATCGACCCAAAAGCCTCAGGCACATGTCGGGGTAGTTGGAGATGACTGAGTTGGCGTTCCATTCGATGAGCTTTCTGACACGTTCTTCGGTGTTGCAGGTCCAGACATTAAGGCCTACGGAGCACTCTAGGCACTCGGCCACGACGGAGTCGCTGAGCAGGGCAAAGTCGGGGTGAAGATATTCGATTCCGGCGTCCTTGGCCTGGTAAGCGAGCTTTCCATGCTGGCTTTCATACAGAAAACCGCACGGGATGTCGGGAGCCAGCTGCTTGGCCCTGAGGACGGAGACCCAGTTGAATGACGAGAAGATGATTCTGTCTTCAAGCCCGAATGAGCGGACCATGTCCACGGCCTTTTGTTCGATGTCTTGATACCAGGTGGCGTTGGTTTTGATCTCCACATTCGTGATGAAGGGGTGGCTTTGGGCAAAGTCGCAGAATTCCTCGAATGAGGGGATGGGGGTGTCAAAGGCGTCGTCAAAGGTCTTGCTTGCGCGGATTGAGGTGAGTTTTTTCAGGCTCAGGTCGGAAACCAGGGCATTGACGCCTGTGGTGCGGACCAGGTTTTCGTCATGGATGATGACAAGTTTTCCGTCGGAGGAGCAGTGGATGTCAAGCTCGATTCCGTCGGCGCCGGCTTCTATTGCCTTTCTGAAGGCAAGCATTGTGTTTTCGGGGTAGGCGCCCGAAAAGCCTCTGTGTGCTAGAACTTTCATACCTTTATTATAGTTTAGCGTGCGCGCGGAAACCAACACGTTTGTGAAGAATTGTTTTGTGAAGAATTGTGTTGAATGCCTTCATTTGATTCGCCTGCGTCTCTTTTGGGAGTATATTGGGCTCGAGAGGTGAAAGACATGAAACACTTTAAGACAATCACTGTCACTTTGCTTTTACTTACAGTCGCAGTAAGCGGCGTTTTTGCTCAGGGTTCCAAGGAGAACACTGATGTTGCAACCGTGTCCAAGAAAGTCGAGCTTGGCTCCGTGGATCTTTCCACAGCTTCACTTCAGACCATCAAGGACGCTTTCCAGTCAGAACTTGATAATTATGAAGCCAAATATGAGGCAATCTATGAGAAGATGGCCGAGTCCTACAAAGAGGGCAACGTTGAGGACTACTTCGACGCCAAGGGCATGCTGAGAAATCTCTCATACCCCGAGATTACCGCCGAGCAGACCGAGGTCCTTGTCAACCGCATCAAGAATGAAAAGGACGAGACTGCCAAGGCCGAGCTTTCTTCATGGCTTTATGAAAACAGCGCCTACTATCATCCGGCACTGCATTTTACAACAAGCAGCGGTTCTGAGGACGAGGGCTCATATTTCAGCTACCAGTTTGAAATCAGTTCCGAGCCGGGCAGCAAGGTCACCGTCCCTCACATGAGAAGTCATTCCACTGACAGCGGCATCTTCTCAGGCTGGGGAACAGAGGACGGAAAGGTTCTTTATGAGGCCGGAGAAGAGATCACAATGCCGTACGAGGACCAGACCCTGTACGCTGTCTACAAGAAGGGTGCCTTGTTTATCGACCACGTGGCCGGCACAAGAACACTTTTGGAAGGACCTGCTGTAACAGTTCCTGCTTCAGTTGCACCTGATGCTTCATACGTGTTCCTGGGATGGTTCGATTCCGAGGGCAACAAGGCCGAGGGCACTGTCACTCTTGAGGACGGACAGTCTGCTGTCTACAGAGCATATTACAGAAGCGTTCTGATCGAGGATGTCAGAGCCAGACATACCAAGGACGGAGTTCCTTCAGGAAGAGAAGTTGAGCTTGCATTCTGCCTGTACAACCAGGGAAGCGCCAACACCGGCCGCCTTACCGTGAACCTTGTTTCAGAAAGCGGTGATGCCCTTAAGAACCTTTCAGGCGAGCTTCACACAAGAGGAATCTCGGCAGGTGAGGAAAAGAGCGGAAGCTTCAGCATCGTGGCAAGCGGAAATTCAGGTGATGTTGTCAAGGCAAACATCGTTGTCACAGATGAAGACGGAAACACCTGGACAGAGCCTGTGACACTTACAATCAAGTAACAAAACGATAATACCAAACGAATCAACTCCTATGACTTCAGGGGGCTGCACCAAGGAGAGCAGCTCCCTGATTTTCTGTCATATCGTCAAAATTATACTATTGAGCTCTTTCTGAGGCGCTCGTCCGTGAAGCAGACTTTGTAGGCCGCTATCATGGCAATGGAGCATAAAAGCCAGCCTGCTGGGTAGCCTAAGGCTATGGGCATGATTGTGTTGCTGATGTAGGAAGCCATGACAAAGAGGTAAATCTGTCTGAAAAGGACAAAAGAACCAAGCATGGCGGCCATGGGGATTGCAGGCTTTCCCGCTCCGCGCAGGGCTCCTGCGTAGATCTGGTTGAAGCACGGAAGAAGGTAGAACGGAGTAAGATATGTAAGGAACATCGCACCGTAGCGGATGACGCCTTCCTCGCCCGAACCGATGAAGAATCTGACTATGTACCTTGAAGCCGGAATAATCAGGGCAATGAGGACTGCGGTGGATGCAAGAGAAAGATACAGGCAGGCGCTGACGCCCTTTCTGGCTCTTTCTGTTTTATCTGTTCCCAGGTTCTGGCCTACGAAGGTCTGGGTTGCGAATGCTATGGACTGCATGGGAAGGAGTACAAGCTGGTCAACCTTGTTGTAGGCTGTCCATCCGCCCATGACGTCTGTTCCGAAGTAGTTGATGTAGGACTGGACAAAGACGTTCGAAAAGCTTGTGATGGACATCTGAAGTGCCGACGGAAGGCCGATTCGGAAGATCTTTATCAGCATGGTCGGGTCGATCTTCAGTTTCTTGATGCTGAGTCTGACGACCGATTTTGTCTTAAACAGAACCCAGAAGACAAGGATTGCAGATATGAACTGCGACAGCACCGTGGCATAGGCAACGCCTGCTGTTCCCATCTTGAAGGGAATGACGAACAGAAGATCCAGTATGATGTTTAAAACAGCGCTGACAACCAGAAACAAAAACGGGTGTGATGAGTCTCCAACAGCCCTTAGGATGGCAGATCCCATGTTGTAGATGAGAAGACCCGATATTCCTCCGAAATAGATTGTAAGGTAGATGCTCTGCTCGTAGGCGACCTCGGTCGGGGATTTGAGGATTGTCAGAAGGAGGGGAATCAGGGCCATTCCCAAAAGGGTCAGCACCACACAGAGTATCAGAGTTGTTGCCACGAAGGTGTGGTTGGCCTTGCTGAGGTTCTCCTTGTCGTTGGCTCCGAAGTAGTGCGAGATAATGACGCTGGCTCCGCTTGAAAAGCCCATGAAGAAGCTGATTGCAAGGTTGGTAACAGGCGACAGGGTTCCCACGGCGGAGAAGGAGTTCTTTCCCACGAAGTTCCCCACAACCCAGGTATCCACCGTGTTGTAAAGCTGCTGAAAGAGCATTCCGAGGATGATGGGAATGGAGAAATTGATGATCTGAGGGACAATGGGCCCGTCTGTCATGTTGACATCGGCACGCTTTGTCAGTCTCAGTTGCATGGCGCTCATCATCGTCCTCCGCAGGAAGTATATAGAGATATCAAGAATGAATAAAGTGTGTACCAATGGGGAGTTTTGTGGTTTAATAAATCGGAGGCCTTATGAGACACTCGAATCTTCACACACATACTGTTTTTTCCGACGGCTACTACACCGTCGAGGAGACCGTCCTTGCCGCCATTGACAGGAACATGATTTCTCTTGGAATTTCCGACCACAGCAGCGGGGACTTTGATCCGTGCGGAATCAGAACCCGGGCCGTGGATGCCTACCACCGTGAGGTCCGCAGGTGCGCCGAAAAGTACAAGGACAAGATCGAGGTCTTTGTGGGCCTTGAGCTTGACGGATATTCCGAGGTCAACAAGGCCGACTATGACTATCTTATCGGCGATGTCCACTATGTGCGCTGCAGTGACGGAAGTCTTCAGGGCATCGACTGGAGCCGTGAGTCCCAGCAGAAGCTCATTGATACATACTTTGACCATGACCCTATGGGCCTTGCAAGGCTTTACTTTGATACCTATGTAGAGCGCCAGAAGCTCCACCAGCCTGACATTCTTGGGCATTTTGACCTTGTCAGGTTATTCGGTCTGATGCCTACAGACAGCAAGGCATATCTTGATATGGCAACCGAGGCCCTTCTGGCTTGTCTGAAGATCACACCTGTAATGGAGATCAACATGGTGCCGGTGGTCTTAAGAGGCGATACTGAGCCATATCCCAGGACCAACATCCTAAAAGAGGCCATCGCTCACGGAGCTAAGCTTGTGCTTTCAAGCGACGCCCACAAGGTGGAAAACCTCACCCGCGGTTTTGATGACGAGATTCTCCGCCTGAAGGCCATCGGCGTCAAGGAGATTGTCCAGTTTATCGGAAAGCGCTTCGTGGAAGTCGGCATCTGATTGGTTTTATCTGATTGGTTTTATCTGATTTCTTGCGAGATTTCTCAATTTCAGGCTTCTCTTTTTTGTAATCCGTAAATAATGGTGGTGGTTTGTTGATTTTTATTGCACTATGGCCGTACGGGGTGTAATCTTAAATACACACTGAATATTTAGCTGAGTAGTTCTCGGCTTTGGAGGATTTTATGAAGTACGGACGTGTATTCAATTTCTCAGCAGGCCCTGCAATGATGCCGGAGCCGGTTCTTGAAGAGATAAGAGACGAGATGATGAACTACCGCGGAAGCGGAATGTGCGTCATGGAGATGAGTCACAGATCTAAGGTCTATCAGCAGATCATCGATGAAGCAGAGCAGGACCTCAGGGATCTGATGGGGATACCCGATAATTACAAGGTCCTCTTCATCCAGGGCGGTGCAACACTGCAGTTCTCAATGATTCCGATGAACCTCATGAAGAACGGAAAGGCTGTCTACATCGAGACAGGCGCCTGGTCCAAGAAGGCCATCGCCGAGGCAAAGAAGGTTGGCGAGGTCATTGTCGGTGCATCTTCCAAGGATAAAAACTATACATATATTCCTGATTGCTCCAACCTGGACATCCCCTCTGACACAGACTATGTCTACATCTGTGAGAACGAGACCATCCACGGTGTCACATGGAACAAGCTTCCCAACACAAAGGGCCATGTTCTTGTCTCAGACCAGAGCTCGATGTTCCTTTCAAGACCCTGCAACGTCTCTGACTACGGCCTGATCTACGCAGGAGTTCAGAAGAACGTCGGACCTGCCGGAATGGTTGTTGTCATCATCCGCGAGGATCTGATCCGTGACGATCTTGAGAATCTTCCGATTTACCTTCAGTACAAGACACATGCTGACAACGGAAGCATGTACAACACACCGAACTGCTGGGCAATCTACTGCTGCGGCAAGGTCTTCAAGTATCTGAAGTCCCTCGGCGGTCTCAAGAAGATGGAAGAGATCAACAAGGACAAGGCAAAGGTCTTCTACGACTTCTTGGATCAGAGCAAGATGTTCAAGGGAACAGTCGTTCCTCAGGACCGCTCTCTGATGAACATTCCGTTCGTCACAGGAAGCGCAGAGCTTGATGCAGAAGTTGTCGCAGCCACAAAGGCCGCAGGCTATGATAACCTCAAGGGACACAAGAGTGTAGGCGGTCTCAGAGCATCGATCTACAACGCAATGCCCAAGGAAGGTGTCGTGGCTCTGGTAGACTTTTTGAAGAAGTTCGAAGCCGAGCACAAATAAGTTTTGTAAACTTGTTTTTAATTTTGGTTGTTTTCTCAGTTATTCGACCTTATAATTGTTCTGTTAGGAGTAAGGGAAACCTTACCACACTAGAAAGGAGAAACATATGAAGAAAGTATTTATCGTAATGCTTTTGGTTCTTGCTTTCGTCGTTCCTATGTTCGCACAGGGCGCCCAGGAAGCTAAGAAAGCAGAAATCGACAAAACAGCTCCGGTTACAATCGTATTCTGGACACACGAGGATGCTGCCCGTCAGAAGCTCGAGGATCAGTGGATGAAGGAGTTCATGGAAGCTCATCCGAATGTAAAGATCGAGGTCGCAAGATACAACGCCGAAGGACTTCGCCAGAACATGCAGACAGCTTATGCTGCAGGCAACGGCCCGACAGTCTGGAACCTCCCGATTGAGAACTCACGTGAGTACATCGAGAACGGTCTTGTAGCTCCTGTTGATTATTCTATCGTCGGATTCAAGAACGCTGACGACATGCGCGCTCAGTATGCTGACGGCATGATCGATGCTGTTTACAAAGATGGCAACTTCTACGGAGTTCCTCTTGAGCTGACCAACTGGTGTATCTTCCTTGATAAGGAAGTCTTCCGCCTTGCAGGACTTGATCCTGAGAAAGACTACCCGAAGACATGGGAAGACATGGTTGCTGTTTCAAAGAAGATCGTCAAGAGAGACGGTGACATCATCACCAGAAGAGGTTTCGACTTCAGATATTCTTACTCACTCACATACTTCGTTCCGATGGTCGAGCAGCTCGGCGGATCTCTCTCAGAGAAGGACGGATGTGTCAATGAGGAAGCATGGGTCAAGGCTCTTACATTCATGAAGAACTGGGGACCGAGCGGAGAGAACCTTGGTAACTCAACTCTCACAGCTCCGAGAAAGCTCTTCAACAAGCACAACCTGGACATTGCTATGGCCAACACAGGTCTGTACCAGGAGTCAAGAATTGCAACTGAGAACCCGACATTCTTCAATAGCGGAGATTGGATGGTTGTTCCTTATCCAGTATTCAAGGATGCTGTCAAGAACGTTGCAGGTTGCTACTATGGTCACTACTACCATGTCAACTCAGAGGCAACAGACCTTCAGCAGTACTGGGGCTGGGAGCTCATCAAGTACTTCCTGCTCACTCCGGGCCATGCTGAGCTTTACCTCACAAATGTCGGTCTGATCCAGCCTCTCAAGACTCTCATGAACGGCGATGTTTACAAGAGCATGCCTTACTCAGAGGTCTTCAGTTCTGACTTCGCAAGAGCTCACATCGTTTACTGCGGTAAGGGTTCTGCAGCTATCCAGTCAGCAATCGACACTGCAATCAACAATGTCATGCTCCAGGGTGTTGATCCCAAGCAGGCATACAAGGATCTGCAGAAGACAGTTCTTGAGATTCTCAACGACTGAGTCTGATTTTGATTCTCTGATATCGATGGGCCACTTCGGTGACCCATCGATTGTTATTTACGACTAATTAAGGGTTTTAACATGAAATCTAAAGTAAAGACCTACAGCATAGAGAGAAAACAGGCGAGGTACGGGTTCGCTTTCACCCTTCCATGTCTTCTCTTCTTTGCCTTTTTCAGTTTCTATCCGATAATCAATGCTTTCATTACCAGCCTGACAAACCGCAGGGCTATCGGTAGAACCTGGGAATTCATCGGATTTGAGAACTACGCATATCTCTTCACAAAAGAGAACGGCGGCTTCTCTCTTATGAACTCCCTGAGAGCAACGGGAATGTTCACATTGGGATGCTTCATTCCGATGGTTGTTGTATCCCTTCTTCTGGCGGTTCTGATCATGCAACTTAGAAAGCCCGGCCACAAGAAGTTCTTCGAGCTTTCATACTATATTCCGGCTGTTCTTTCATCAGTTGTCGCTGCGACAATCTGGAGAATCATGTTCCAGCCGACAGGTCTTATCAACCAGATGTCGAACTTCATCATGTTCACAACAGGTAAGGACTACAAATGGCTGACAGACAACGGCATGCTGATGGCTTCAACCATCATCGTCTACTTCTGGAAATACATCGGTTATTTCGCCATTCTGTTCATCACAGGACTTGCTTCGATTCCTCCAACAATCTACGAGGCAGCAATCGTTGACGGTTCCTCAAGATGGCACACCTTCTGGAAGATTACTCTTCCTCTTCTGAAGCCGACTGTCATGCTGGTTTCAATCATGGCCATGCTGCAGTGCCTTAAGACATTCAGTACGCAGTACATGTTCGTCGTAGGCGGTACTGCCAGAAAGCCGATTGATGTCATCACAATGAACATCTTCTACACCGGTATCCGTAACGGATATCTTGGCAGGGCAAGTGCCATGTCAATCGTCCTGTTCTTCATCATGCTGTTCTTCACGTACTTCCAGTTCGCTACACAGAAGGGCGGTGATGATGTTGAATATTGATGGAGGTGCGGTATGAATAACTCTTATGTCGGAAAAGTGAAGGCCGGTGAGGTCATCACCTATATCTTCCTCATTCTTATCGTCGCCTTTGTCATCCTGCCGATTCTGTTCATGTTGGTTGCTTCCTTCATGGATGCAAGGCAGATCATGGCCATGCCGTTCAGGTGGATTCCGAGCAAGGACTACTTCTCTTCACCCACCAGAACGTTCTTTACGAACTTCATCAAGGCAATCCGCGGAAACAACAATAACAACATTTTCTTCAGATCCATGCTGAACTCCCTGGTTGTTGCAATCACTTGTGCCGTAACCACGGTCTTCTTCTCGGCTCTGTGCGGCTACGGTCTTGCAAAGTTCAAATTCAAGGGCAGAAACGTTGTCTTCATGGCAATCATGTCCACTATGATGATTCCGTTCGAGGCCATCATGATTCCGTTGTACATGGTTTCCAAGATGCTGGGTATCATGAACACACTGCCTGGTCTGATCATTCCGTTTGCAATCAGCGCATTCGGAGTCTTCCAGATGCGTCAGTACCTTCTGACCTTCCCCAGCGAGTATCTTGATGCTTCCCGTGTCGACGGTCTCGGAGAGTTCAACATCTTCCTGAGAATCGTTCTTCCAAACTCGACCCCTGTTATTGCAACACTCGGAATTCTGTCATTCAGAAACCAGTGGGATAACCTGCTTTGGCCGATGCTCTGTGCTCAGGCTGAAAAGCTCAAGACACTGCCGCTGTACATCTCAGGCTTCGCTGAGGAAAAGCAGACCGATGAAGGTGCTCTTATGGCATGTGCCCTTCTGGCATCAATTCCGATGTTCATCCTGTTCTTCACACTGTCCAAGTACTTCCTCGGTGGTGCTGCGGTCTTTGAGTCAAGAAAAGGCTGATATTATTATTGTCTTTTATGGCTGCCAGGGTTTTCCCCGGCAGCCTTTTTTTCTTTTCTGGGATATCTGGGTTGTTCGGAATTTTCTCCGACAATTTTAGGGCGTTCGGGCTTGACGGTGCGTCTGGGCTTTCTGGTGCGTCTGGTGTGTCTGGGCTGTTTGGGCTTTCTGGGCTTTCTGGTGTGTCTGCGGCTTTCTGTTATATATCGAGCGCCCTGAAGCCAGCCCCAAGATTTGTTTTACAAACCTCAGTTGATCTGGTCATTTCTATGTCTGGGGGCATCCCAAATGCGATTGTGCGCAGGCCGTTCGCAGCCAGTGAAGTGGCCAGTCGGAGATGCGAAGTCCGCAGGCAAGGTTGTCAAGGCGGGCTGACGCAGAGAAGGCGTCAGGCTCCACATAGGTTTTGACTCAAATGATAAAAAAGTCCTTAGTTGATTAATAGTTGTTCAAGGGTTCCCAATAATCTAATTCATCGCTGACATTCCAGCTTGGGAAGTATTCCTGAAGGAATGCAAAATGGTCTTCTTTGTTGTTACTGTCATTTGGACCTTTGATAGTACTGTCCCGAGGTTCCACAACAAAATATGGTTTGATAACAAAAGACCAGTAATGATCAGAAATCATTTCACAAGGATCGTCACCGTTTTTCATTTCATCTATGTATGTTTGGTAGTCAGAAGCCTTTAAACCATCTTCTGGAATCAAATCCGCAGGGATATGACCTGATGTGCTAGGTCTATCTGTTGCGGAATATTCTAAGTATGCTGTTTTCTCTCCATCTGAGAAGAATATGTTTTTAGAACTGAAGCATGGGTCTGCTCCATTATTTATAAAATCATAATATGTGTAGCATCCGCTAATAGAGCTGTCATGGATTGATCCTTTACCAATAAACACCATGTAATCATATATATCGCCATATCCAACATCAGCAACAAAAGATGCCACATGAATAAATTCAAACGACTTATTATCACTGCCAACAGTAACCTTAAGGACTTCATCCGCAGAAGAACCTTCAAATACATAATTGCCAGCAGAATCAATAGATAAGATAAGATCCAAAGGATTATCAAAGAAGGATGCTTTGATAGAGTCCCCGATTGACATCTCCTGCTCTGAAAAACTGAGAATTGGAGGCGTATTCATATAGAATTGATATTCTGCAATATTATCCAATGTTATTCGGATGGACCTCGAGTTCTGGTCATTGTCACTGATGAATTGAGGAACCTGAACCTTGACTTTATTGGTTTTGTCATCAGCACATCCTACGAGGCATAAGAGTAAAACGAAGATTAATACAAACAATGAAAGATGTTTCATAACCCACTCCTCATGATAAATATGCCTCATGAGAAGTGGATTGTCAAATAATATGGGATTGAATTACTGGCGCTTCATCTGGCGGAGGAATACAAAGACGGCGACGGCCATTGAAACAATGGCATAGCCCAGGACCCACCAGAGGTGAGGCAGGGCGGCCTTCATGTCTCCGATAAGGACTGCTCTTTCAAGTTCAACGGCATGGATGAAGGGAAGGGCGTTGGCAAAAGAACTGATTGCCTTTCCGAGCATGGCTACATCGAACCAGATGCCTGAGAGCCAAGCCGAGAGGTTTGTAAGAAGGGCTCCGCAGATGCCTCCGACCTGCTTTTCGGACATTGCACTTCCGCAGAGAAGGCCAAGGGCAATATAGAAGACAGACGGGATGATGTTCATGAGTATCGCCCACAGTAAGCTTAGGTTAATCTTCAGGCCCAGAAGGAGGGATACGATATAGCAGACTACTGTCTGGGCAACGGCTATGGGCAGAATCGGCAATGTGTAGCCCAGGATGAACTCGTGCGCCTTAAGAGGTGTTGTGTAAAGTCTTGTAAGAAGGGCGCTGTTTCTGTCGTGGGAAATCATCTGGGCGGAAAAGAGCGTCATGAATGCAAGTCCAAAGACGGTTATTCCGGGCGCCAGGTGCTGGATTTCAAACATCGGAATCGGGATGTTTGCCTGAATCAGCGACAACAGAAGAAGTACGACAAGGGGAAAGCCAAGGCCGAAGAATATGGTGAGGGGATCTCTGAGAATCTCCTTCATCACTCTGCTTGCAAATGCCATCATGCGTCTCATTTGGTGCCTCCCTTGACGATCTTGATGAAGGCGTTTTCGAATTTGTCTTCACCTGTCTTCTTTTTCAGCTCCTCGGCTGTTCCGATTGCCAGAAGATGGCCGTCTTTCATGACTCCGATTCTGTCTGAAAGCTCCTCGGCCTCCTCCATGTAGTGGGTGGTGAGGATTATGGTCATTTTTCCCTTGAGGTCGCGGATGATGTCCCAGAGCTCGCTTCGGGCTATGACATCCAGGCCGAGTGTCGGTTCGTCCAGAAAGAGGATGCTGGGGTCGGTAATCAGGGCCATGGCGATGGAAAGCCGTCTCTGCCAGCCTCCGGAAAGCTTTGCGGCTTTCTTGGAAGCAACGCTGCCCAGGTTGAATTTCTCGATGGCTTGGGCGGCTTTCTTCTGCGAAGTTGCTTTGTCAAAGCCGTGGACTCCGCAGATCAGCTCAAGGTTTTCTCTGACTGAGAGATTTTTGGCAACAGCGGTCTCTTGTGGGGAGACTGCGATGATTTTCTTTACTTCGTCTGCATTTGAGGCTATGCTTTTGCCTTCAAGAGTAGCATCGCCTGAGGTGGGCTGAGTGATGCAGCAGAGCATTTTGATGGTGGTGGTTTTTCCTGCTCCGTTTACTCCGAGAAGGGAAAAAAGCTCGCCTTCGCGGATGTCCAGATCCAGGTTGTCGACTGCCCGGATGTCTTTGTAATCCTTGGTCAGTTTCTTGATTTCAATTGCGTTCTTCATCTGAACCCTCTTTGTTTTTGAATCTATAGGACAGGCCCTGGTATATGTCTGTCAGGGTCTCTGATATCAAATCCATGCTGAGCTGGTTATATGATGTTGCGGCCATTACCGCAATGCCGTGCACTGCAGACCAGATTTCAAAATGAAACAGCGAAGCCTGCTTTTCGTTCATTCCTGTTGCTTTCATTATCAAGGGCAGGACATCGTAGAAGGTGCTTTCCTCGACAGGATTCTTTTCCTCTGAGCGGTTTCTCATGAACAGGAGCCTGAAGAGGTTTTTCTCCTCCATGGCGAATCTGATGTAGGCTCTGCCGTGGGCTTTGTAGACAGGTTCGTTCACGCCGTTTTTTATGCTGTCGGCTACAAAGGAGTTGTAGATGTTAAGCGTTTCCTTAAGAACGCTCTCAAAGAGGTCCTGCATGTTTTTGAAGTTGGAGAAAATCGGCTGTGTGGAGCATCCCAAGCGAGAAGCCAGCGTGCGTGCATTCAGATTCTCATAGCCGTTCTCACGGACAATTTCCACAGCGGCTTTTATGATGTCGTCTTTCAGAATACTGGCTTTTCTCGGCATAATATAACAGCTGTTATATTATTTCCATGCACATTTGTTGTCAAGGCTTAAGTTCAGCCTTCGGGGAAGCAGTGCATGCGAAGGCCGTCCATGACCCTAAAGCCTTCGGCATGGCCCTTGAGGGATCTAAGTCCGAAGAAGAAGGAACGCAGTTTGATGTATTTTGTGATTGAGGCGGCCATGGGACAGCCTTTGGGAAACTGGCTCAGGTGGACATCGAAGACGGATGAAAGCTGCTTTTTGATGTGGCCGCTTGTTCTGATGTAGACGTTGGGTTTTGCAGTCATGTAAAGGGCAAGGACCTGGACGGGGGCGCTTTGGGCTCCGTATTGAGCCATGATGTGCTCATTTGAGGCGAAGTTTGCGATTATCTTGGACTCTTGGCCTACATTCAGATGGTCTATGTGACACTCGTTGGGGACATCCGGGTCTACCGAGAAGATGACCTGGGGCTTGATGATGCCCACGGCTTTTGCAATGGCGGCCCTCAGGTCCTCTGTCTTGTAAAAGCCGCCGTCTGAGAGGCCAAGAAAATGAACATCGCTGACTCCGAGGCGTTTTGCGCTTTCAAGGGCCTCGGCCTGTCTGATGGAGACAAGGTCCTGGGGTGTGGTGCCTTTTGGGGCAAAGTCCAGGCCATAGCGGCCATCGAGGCAGATGAGAAACGAGATCTCTTTGCCCATGGAGGCGAGTTTCGAGACGGTGGCGCCGCATCCGATTTCAATGTCGTCGGGATGCGGGCCAATGAAGAGATATCTGGAAAAGCCTTCCAGATTGGGGATGGGTGCTGCCTTGCTCAGAACAAAGCGCAGGGCACTCATTCGTTGACAAGGCTCCTTCTGTACTCAAGCTCCTTGCAGATGCGCTCGTATTCAGGCTCGTCGAGCTTGTACTTGGCCCTGTAAAGGAAGAACGCTCCGAGCATGAATGCAAGAGGCACGACGGTCATTGCAAGAAGAAGTCCGATGGACTGGCTTCTCTGGACGTTGGAAAGAAGGTTTCCGATGACGCCTGTCTTGTCGAATGAGCTGTCCATGGCGGCTGCGTTCTCTGCTGAGGAGATTCCGTTTGTGATGTCGGTGACCTTGAAGATCAGATATGTTGCGCTGGTCAGGGCGACGCAGAGGGCGCTTCCGAGCTTGGTAAGGAACGGTCTGAGCGAGGAGATGATGGCCTCGGCACGATTTCCATGCTTATGCTCGTTGTACTCGACGGTGTTGATGATGGAGATCATCATGACAAGGTAGAAGCCGTACTGGCCGAAGTTTGCAAGCATGTAGCCCACGGTGATTACGTAGAACTTGGCCATCAAGCCGCTTGGCATGAAGAGTCCGGCTAAGAGCATCATCATATAGCCGACAATTGCGATGTTCTGGAGGATTCCGAGAAGTCTCTTTCTGGGGAATTTTCTGGAAATGGCCGGGTAGAAGACCATCAAGAATGCCGTGACGGACATTCCCAGCATGGTGAACAGCGAGTAGAGGCCACCTGCGTAGCCGAACTCGAAGTAGATGTAGAATGAGCCGATTCCGCCGACCACAAGGCCGTTTCCGATCTGGTGAAGCAGGAAGATCAGGGCAATCCACATCAGCTGGTCGTTGCCTGTGATTGTCTTTGCAATCATCTTCAGGCTGATTTTCGGAGCCGGCTTTCCCATGTCGCTTCTGTTTTCCTGGACTCCGAAGAGGGTGAACATGGCAAAAAGCGGGGAGAGGATACAGATTACGATTGCGACCATTCCGTATGCCGTGACGGCGTTTCCACCAAGTGCCATGCCTCCTGTTGTGAGCATAGGAATCAGAACTGAAGCCAGTGTACTTCCGATTCCTGCAAACAGTGTCGCACGGGATGTGAACTGGTTTCTGGTATTTGCATCGGATGACAGGGCGGGAATCATGCCCCAGTAGGAGATGTCATTCATCGTGTATGTGATGCTGTAAAGGAAATAGATTATTCCGAAGTAAATCACAAAGTTCCAGCCGTTGATTCCGCTGTTGTTGAAGGCGGCGATGACAACAAGGCTTGATGTGATGCATCCGATAAGAAGCCACGGCTTGAACTTTCCCCACTTGGTTCTGGTCTTTTCAATGATGTTTCCCATAATCGGGTCATTTAAGGCATCGAAGACTCTCGCTGCAACCATGATTGCCGTGATTACGGTAAGCTGGGCAGCTGTAAGATTCTTTGTAATCAGTACGAATGTGAGAAGGAAGTTCGCGAACAGGGCATAGACCATGTCTCTTCCGACTGTTCCGAGCGGGTACATGATGAGATTCTTTCTCACCCTCTGTGTGTGAGCCATAGTTCCTCCGATAGTTTAGTTATCTATTCTCTGTGGAAGTATACAATACATGGTTTGGCTTAGCCATCTTTTTGTAAACTTATATCGCGTCATTCCCTGACAATGTCATTCCCTGACCACGACAGTGATGCAGTTCCTGCAGATGGCTTTATAGCTGTTTCCGTTCTGCTGTAGATGGAAGATGTTGTTTCTAGTGCAGTTCTTACAGTCCATGCCGAGGCCGTTGTGCCTGAGGCATACCCGGCTGATGAACACAGGAGGCTCATAATCGGACCCTGTGTAGTTGAACGGGGTATCGTCATCAAGCTCATAGGAGCCGATGAGATTGGGAAGCTCTTCTTTCAGGCTTTCAAAGGCCGTGCTGTTTTCTGTATAGAGAAAGACATCTGCAAAGAACCGGGTTTTGCGGCTAAGAGCGTTCTTTTTCACCCAGTTTTTGGCCCAATATACCTGAGCGATGTTGTTAAGGCCTACGATGATATCTATTTTCTTTTCAAAGGCGGCCTCAAGTTTTTCCTCAACTTTTTTCAGATAGCTTTCTTCGTCGAACATCACAGGTGAAAGCGGGAGAAAACTTGTTCCGCAAAAGTCCACCGTCATGTCCCAAAGTCCGAGTCTCTGCCTGGGCGGAAGGGTCTTGCATCTGACTGAAGCCTTTTCGGATTTTGTTATCTTTATCTTCTCTTCAAGGCTGTTTTCAAAGGCAGTGTCGAGCTTTTCATAAAAGTCACGCCTTGCCTGCTTAAGGACAGAAAGGGGGATGAACGGGTTTTCATACGGGCTGTTGTTTCTGATATTCAGATTCCCAAGCGTGAAGTAGCTCTTGTCTGAAGCACTGAGGGCCTTTGTGAAGATTTCCTTTATGTCTGTCTCGCCCTTGGCCTGCTGGATTTCAAGAGAAGTTTTCTCGCCGTTGATTGAAAAGCCGTCCTTGTCTATTGCAACTTCAATGTCCAGCTTGTCCTTGTACAGCGGAAGGTTTTCATTCAAAAGAGGAAGATTCAGATTGTGTCTTGAGACGCAGTACACAGGAGTTCCGAAGCCCGGCTTTTTCTCAAACTTGTCTGAAGGGAAGTTGATTGTTGCCATCTCGCCTTCTGAGATGAAGGATTTTGTGCTGTCCTTTCTTCCGTCTGAGCGGCTGCTTTCGATAAATGTCAGCGCAAAGCCGATGCTTTCACTGATTTTTGTCGAGCTTGCTGATATGACTTTTAGGCCGTCTCTTATTGCAACGGGCTTTGTGAAGCGCACCACGGCCTTGCCGCTAAGGACCTTGTCTATGGTGCCCACCTGGATTCCTCTGTGGCCTGTATCATGGCTGGATACCATGTTAGGCTGCGCGATGCAGCCGTTTGTTCCTGTATGGAAGAAGTAGTCTGTCGTGTCTCTTGAGAATGCAATCTGCATTGCATCCTTGGCCCAGATGACCTCGGGATCTTTCTCGGTTTTTCCTTCAAGAATCATGCTGTAGTAGCGGGCGCACCAATAGGCATAGTCGGCTCCTTTCATGCGGCCTTCTATCTTAAGGGGCTCGATTCCGATTTCCTGATACTGCCTTACAAGTTCTCCTAGGCACAGGTCCTTCATGCTGAAAAGCCAGCTGTCCTTTCCTGTTTCCTTACAGTGAAACCATGTTCTGCAGATCTGGGCACAGCTTCCGCGGTTTGCGCTTTTGTTGCGGTCTCCTGTTATGACCTGGCTTGCCATGCAGGCTCCGGAAAAACCGTAGCACAAGGCTCCGTGGATAAAGACCTTAAGTTCAATATCAGGGCAGGCAAGTCTTATCTTCTTTATTTCTTCAAACGATAGCTCCCTAGATAGGACAACACGTGAAAAACCAAGGCTTTGAAGCTCTTTTACGCCATCGATTGTATGAACGGCAAGCTGAGTCGAGCCGTGAAGGGGAAGGCTTGGGAAGTGTTCTCTTATGATTTTTGCAATTCCAAGATCCTGGACAATCAGCCCGTCGGGCTTTAGGTAGGAAAGCTGCCTAAGTAGCTTTATCACATCGTCAAGCTGGGAATCGGAGGCAAGGGTATTTACAGTCACGTAGAACTTCTTGCCTTCATACTGGCCGCCTTCTGAGCAAAGTGCTTTGAGTTTTCTGACGTCCTCGAAGGAGAAGTTCACAGCCGCCTTTCTGGCTGAAAAGCTCTTAAGGCCGAAATAGACGGCATCGGCTCCGCCCTTGAATGCATATAGGGCGCACTGAAGCGATCCGGCCGGAAGTGCAAGTTCGCATCGGTTTTCCATGAGTCAGCTCTTCCTGTCCAGTTTGCTTATGGCCTCGAAGGTTTCGGGGCTAAGATCGTGCTCGACCTTGCAGGCGTCCTCGCGGGCAATGGCCTCGCTTACACCGAGTTTCATGAAGAAGTGGGTAAGAACCTTGTGGCGGGTATAGATGCGGTTGGCAATCTCCATGCCCTTGTCCGTCAGCGTTATGAGGCCGTCCTTATCCATTTTGATGTAGCCGCTTTCACGCAGTCTCTTTGTGGAGTAGGTGACGCTGGGTTTTGTCACGCCAAGGTGCTGGGCAATGTCCACCGAGCGGATATAGCCGTTTTTTTCCTTGAGCATGAGCATGGTTTCAAGATAGTCTTCCGCAGCTTTCTGGATTTTCATTCTTAGCCTCTGGACTTTAGGCTAACATAACGGCAAATATTCGACAAGCTTATTTGCAATATGAACATGCTATAAGTTATACTGTCAAAGATATACGTAACGGCAGGAGCTTCAGATGGACAAGAGAACTGACTACATCACTTGGGACGAATACTTCATGAGCGTCGCAATGCTTTCGGCTATGAGAAGCAAGGACCCCAACACCCAGGTGGGCGCATGCATCGTCAACCAGGACAAGAAAATCGTCGGAACAGGCTACAACGGCTTTCCGATCGGCTGTAGCGACGATGTCCTTCCATGGGGCCGTGAAGGCAATCCTCTTCAGACAAAGTATCCGTTCGTCTGCCATGCCGAGCTCAATGCCATCCTAAACAGCATCTCACGCGACCTTCGCGGCTGCACGCTGTATGTCGTCATGTTCCCCTGCAACGAGTGCGCCAAGGCCATCATCCAGAGCGGGATAAAGGAAGTCATATACAGGGACAACAAATATCCTGATTCCGACAGCGTCAAGGCATCCACAATGATGCTCAAGCAATCCGGTGTCACGGTCCGCCAGCTGGTTCTGAACAAGACCATAGAAATCAACATCTGAACCTTATGGATTACACGTTCGTTTCCAAGCCGCAGGAGCTTTCAGCACTTCTATCTCAGTGGTCCGATCAGGGCATTGAAAGCGTTGCCATGGACTTTGAGGAGGAGTCCAACCTGCATTGCTATGGCGAGCACGTGTGCACCATCCAGCTTTACGATAAAAACCGCTATTACATAATCGATGCCATTGAGCTTGCCAAGACTAAAGATGGCCTTGATGCCATGAAAGCACTTCTGGAGGGCCCTGTGGAGAAGATCATGTTCGCATGCCAAAGCGATGCCGCCCTTGCCCGCAAGGCCCTGAATATCCAGCTTAAGAACATCTTTGATGTGCGTGTCATTGCCATTGCCCTGGATTTCAACGGAAATCTCACTTCCCTTATTGAAAGGAATCTGGGCATCAAGGCCGAGGACGGTGGCAGCAAGAAAAAGTATCAGACAGCAAACTGGATGCGTCGTCCGATTCCTCCTGCACAGATTGAATACGCCCTGTCCGATGTAAAATATCTTTTTGATCTGAAGACCTCTCTTTTGTCCGAGATGACCTCAAAGCTCACTCGCAGCCAGCAGGGACGTGTGATGCATGAAATGAAGGTCTGCGCCCTCCAAAAGAGGCCCGAGCGCCCAGGCTGGGAGAAAATCTGCAACTTCAAGCTTCTGTCAGAGAGGGAGAAGATTTACATCAAGCATTTCTTCCTTGCCCGTGACAGTCTTGCCAGAAAGGCCAATGTTCCTGCCTCAAGGATTCTGGATAAGCATCTTGTGGTGGCCATGGCCAAGAAGGGGACCTGGGAAGGCATTCTGCCTCCCGAAGGCATGACCTATGAGCCTGTCTTTGAGAAGGCCCGCCTTGACGCTGAAGCAGAACTTAAGAAAAAGTAATAAAAAACCCCGGCCGACTGACCGGGGTTTGTTGTCAGGGCTCTGTAAATCAGAGACCCAGAAGAATTCTGACAGGCTCCATGTTCGGAACACTTGCCATAAGAACACCAGCTGCTACTGCAGAACCGATGACTCCTGAAACGTTCGGTCCCATGGCGTGCATGAGAAGGAAGTTCTGCGGGTCTGCTTCCTGACCGACCTTGCTGGCAACACGGGCTGCCATAGGAACGGCGGAAACTCCGGCGGCACCGATGAGCGGGTTGACCGGGTGCTTCTTGTCCAGCTTGTTCATAAGCTTTGCAATGATGACTCCCATTGCTGTTCCGAGTGAGAATGCAACGGCTCCGAGGAGCAGGATTCCCAGTGTGTTGAGAGTCAGGAAGTGGCTTGCCTCCATCTTTGATCCGACTGAAAGTCCGAGGAAGATTGTGACAGTGTTCATCAGAGCGTTTGATGCGGTGTCTGCAAGTCTGCCTGTGACTCCGCATTCCTTGATGAGGTTACCGAACATCAGGGCACCGATAAGCGGTGTTGCGCTGGGAAGCAGGAATGCACAAACCATCAGAACTGAAATCGGGAAGATGATCTTCTCTGTCTTTGAGACAGGTCTGAGCTGCTGCATGCGGATTTTGCGCTCTTCCTTGCTGGTCAGGGCCTTCATGATAGGCGGCTGGATGACAGGAACAAGAGCCATGTAGGAATATGCAGCAACGGCAATGGGTCCGAGAATCTCAGGTGCCAGACGCGTTGTGACATAGATGGCTGTAGGTCCGTCAGCTCCACCGATGATTCCGATTGATGCAGCTGAGTGCAGATCGAAGTTGATACCGGGGATGAAGGAAAGAAGCAGTGCTCCGATAAGAGCTGCGAAGATTCCGAACTGTGCGGCGGCACCAAGAAGAAGTGTCTTGGGGTTTGCAATGAGCGGACCGAAGTCTGTCATTGCGCCGACGCCCATGAAGATCAGAACAGGGAAGAGTCCGCTCTGAATACCTGCATCAAACAGGATCTTGATGAATCCTGTTGCACCCTGTGCACCTGCGGCAAGAGCCGGGTCCATGGATGCGATGTATGCAAACGGGATGTTAGAAAGAACACAACCCATTCCGATCGGGACAAGAAGAAGAGGCTCAAAGCCTTTCTTGATTGCAAGATAGAAAAGCAGGAAACCTACAAGGATCATCACGAAGTTTCCCCAGCCGAAACCGAGGTCGGTTCCACCGATGCCGAGGAATCCGTAAAGTCCTGTTGACTGCCAAAGGTTAAGTAATGACTGTAACATCTACAACTCCTCAGGCAATTGTCAGCAGAGCATCGCCTGCTGCAACCTGCTGTCCCTGTGAAACAGCGATCGATGAGATTGTTCCGTCACAAGGGGCGTAGATCTCGTTTTCCATCTTCATGGCCTCCATGACCATGACAAGCTGGTTCTTCTTAACAGCCTGTCCTGCCTTTGCCTCGATTCTGAGAATCAGACCCGGCATCGGAGCTGAAAGAACCTGGCCTGCGCCTGTTGCTGCGGGAGCAGGGGCGGCTGCCGGTGCTGCTGCAGGAGCTGCTGCTGCGGGTGCAGCTGCGGTTGTTCCCATTGAAAGGAGGGTGTCGCCTGCTGAAACCTGCTGTCCCTGTGTGACTGCGATCTTTCCGATGACGCCGTCGCACGGAGCATAGATTTCGTTCTCCATCTTCATGGCTTCCATTACCATGATAAGCTGGTTCTTCTTGACGCTCTGGCCTTCCTTGCACTCGATTCTAAGAACGATGCCTGGCATCGGTGCCGGAACATTCTGAGATCCAGTGACTGCGGCAGGAGCTGCTGCGGGTGCTGCGGAAGCTGCTGCGGCGATAGCGGCCTGGTCGATTCCGGCCTTGACTGAAAGCGGATAATCTACTCCGTTGACAGTTGCGTTTGCCTTGCCGAGCTTGATGCCGTATGCCTTGCCGTTGACGGTGACTGTGTACTCGCCGGCCTTCTTTGCTGCTTCCTCTGCAGGATCAGCCTTTCTGACGCCGTTGACCTTGGACTTTCCGGTGAGGAAGAGTATTCCCTTTTCCTTACATGAAGCTGCGATGAAGATGTTCTCGTCTGTGACTTCGATGTTGTTGTCCTTGAGCATCTTGATTGCTGCCTCGCGGCCCTTGGTCGGGTCTGCGTCGTTGATGTCTACGACCTTCTTTGTGGTCGGCTCTTTCTTCAGCTGCTCGGCTGCGATCTTGACGACCTCAGGATCCGGAGCAACAGGAGTCTTTCCGAAGTAGCCAAGGACCATCTTTCCATAGCCTTCGGCGATCTTCTTCCAAGGTCCGTAGATGACGTTGTTGAATGCCTGCTGGAAGTAGAACTGTGAAACAGGTGTGACTGATGTTCCGAATCCGCCCTTTGCAACTGTCTCGCCCATGGCCTCTACAATCTGAGGATACTTGTCCATAAGTCCGTTGTCTCTGAGCATCTGGGTGTTTGCGGTAAGTGCTCCGCCGGGAAGCGGGAAGAACGGGATGTTGGGGTTGACTTTTGTTGCCTCAGGCGGCAGGAAGTAGTCCTTCATGCACTGCTGGAAGACATCCTCTGCCTTCTGGATGGCGTGGATATCAACTCCAAGATCATATTCGGTTCCGCGAAGTGCGTGCCACATTGTGATGATATCTACCTGACATGTTCCGCCTGATACCGGCTGCATTGAAAGGTCGATCTGGTTTGCACCTGCATCCAGAGCTGCTGTGTACTGAGCTACGCAGCATCCGGCTGTGTCGTGGCTGTGCATGACAATCTTGACGTCCTTGCCGACAAGCTTTCTTGCTCTCTTGATTGTCTCGTAGACTGTCTTGGGTGTGGATGTTCCGGAAGCATCCTTGAAGCAGAGGCTGTCAAACGGAATTCCTGCATCCAGGATCTTGCGGAGGACTCCCTCGTAGAAATCAGGGTCGTGTGCACCTGTTGTCTTCGGAGGAAGGCTCATCATGGTGACTGTGACCTCGTGCTTGAGGCCGGCGTTGTGGATGGAGTTTCCGCTGTCAATCAGGTTGTCGACGTCGTTCAGGGCATCGAAGTTTCTGATTGTGGTCATTCCGTGCTTCTTGAACATCTTGGCGTGCAGGTCAATGATGTCCCTCGGCTGTGAATCAAGTCCTACGACGTTTACGCCTCTTGAGAGGGTCTGGAGATTTGCATCGGGTCCTGCGACTCTTCTGAACTCGTCCATCATCTCAAAGGCATCATCATTGCTGTAGAAGTAGAGTGCCTGGAAACGTGCACCGCCACCTGCCTCGAAGTGTGTGATGCCTGCCTTGCGTGCTGCATCGACTGCGGGCATGAAATCCTTTGTGAATACTCTGGCTCCATAGACAGACTGGAATCCGTCTCTGAAAGCTGTACACATGAAATCAACTTTCTTCATCTCTCTACCTCAACTTTTTGATTTTGCCACTGCCGCCGCGATGGCCACGGCAATCTCTGCATCGGCTGCCGGTGCGGCAACAGGGGTTGCAGCTGCACTTGATGCGGCAGGGGCCGCAGCCTGTGCAACAGGTTTGCTCTTCTCAAATTTCCTGACGACCTTCGACACACCCTTGGTGGTGAAGACCAAAATTGTCAGGAACACAAAGACGATTGACATTCCCAGAACAAGAAGGACAAGTCCGTTCTTGAGCTGTTCAAGCAAAGTCTCTGCAGGTAACTGTGCCAGTAAAAACATTGTTACTCTCTTCCTTTGGATATTTTTGCAAGTCTTCGGGCAAAGCACCCGAAATTTCGCTTCTTATATACTAGAGATTTAAGCTGTCAAGTTCAACCCGTTCGGGCTTAGTTTCTGAGGATGGTTGAGTTCGCAGGAACGCTGTGAGTGAGCCAGACGTTTCCGCCGATTGTGCTGTTGTCACCGATTATGGTGTCGCCTCCGAGGATGGTGGCTCCTGCATAGATTACGACGTTGTTTCCGATCTTCGGGTGTCTGTCCACGCCTTTGACAGGCTTGCCGTCCTCGCCCACGGGGAAGCTCTTTGCTCCCAAGGTCACGCCCTGATAGAGCTTGACGTGGTCTCCGATGACAGTGGTCTCGCCGATTACGACGCCTGTTCCGTGGTCGATGAAGAAGTAGCTTCCGATCCTTGCGCCCGGATGGATGTCGATTCCTGTGTGGTTGTGGGCATACTCTGTCATGATTCTGGGGATGTAGGGGATGTCCATCGTGTGAAGCAGGTGTGCGATTCTGAAGATGCTCACGGCCTCAAAACCAGGGTATGCCAGCATGATTTCCGTCTTGTTGCGGGCAGCCGGGTCTCCGTCATAGGCTGCCTGGATGTCTGTCTCCAAGATATCGCGGATGCCGTCAAGTCCGCCAAGGATGGCCTCGGTGGTCTTCTGGACGTCTGCTTCGGGTTTTACCCACGGAATCAGATCCTTGAGAATCTGCTCGGCTTCGACGCTGCTTTCAATCACTGTGGTGGCTGTGCACGGACACTCTTCGAAGATCTCCGGATACATGATGCTCCTGAGTCTTCTGATCAGAGTTATGGTCTGATCCTTGAGTCCTGAAAAACCTATGTGTCTGGTGCCTTCCATCTGTGACCTCGCAAGGTGGATTCTATAGACAAGAACAGCCTTTGTAAAGCTGTTGACTCAACTGCTGGCTCAACTGCTGGCTCATCTGCTATTGCCGAATGTCATCCAAAGGGCTATCTTGTCTTTGGACGGTTTTCAAGGCGGCATGTTTTGCGCCGCTTCGTCCGGGAGATGAATATGCCAAGCGAAAGCGAACTTCAGGAAGTCAACATCCATTCAAGGATGGAAAAGGTGGATCGCAAGATCCTAATCATGAGCGGAAAGGGCGGAGTAGGAAAGAGCACCGTCACGGTCAATCTTGCCAACGCGCTTCTTGCCAAAGGCTTTACGGTCGGAGTCCTTGATACGGATATCCATGGTCCGAATATCCCCAAGATGTTCGGTTGCGAGGGTGCTATTTTGCAGTCCACAGAGGACGGATCCAGCATCCTTCCTGTCTGTCCGAGGCCCGGATTGAAGGTTGTCAGCATGAGTTTTGCATTAAATGACCCGGATCAGGCCATCATTTTCCGCGGACCTATGAAAATCGGCGTCATCAAGCAGTTCTTGGCCGATGTTGAGTGGGGCACGCTTGATTACCTTCTTATTGACTCACCTCCGGGAACAGGAGACGAGCAGCTTGCTGTCTGCCAGAGCGTTCCCGATTTAAGCGGATGCATTCTTGTGACCACCCCTCAGCAGGTGGCAATCCTCGATGCCAAAAAGAGCGTCAACTTCGCACGCCAGCTCAATGCAAATGTCATCGGAATCATCGAGAACATGAGCTATCTCATCTGCCCTGACTGCGGAAAGCACATTGCTGTATTCGGTAAAGACGGTGGAAAGAATCTCTGCAAGGAAATGAACATCCCGCTTCTGGGAGAGATTCCCATGGAGCTGGGTCTGCAGCAGGACGAGGATCTTGGTGTCAACTGGCTTGAAGAAAATCCTGACAGCGAAAGCGCCAAGGCCTTCAAGGCAATTGCAGAGCACATCCACAGCACGGTGAAGTTCAAGCACACACCTTATGAGCCTTCGTTCAGCTCATGCTCACCGTCTGCATGTGCATCATGCACCGCCAACTGCTCATCAAAGAAAAGCTGATGGCCCGCCTTACAGAGCGCACATTTCCCACCCCCGACTCAAGTCCAAGCCCGCTTCGGCTTTACTGGGAAACTCTCGGGCGCAGAAACGTTGCCAAGACGGTCCTGTTTGACGTGAACACTGTTCGCAGAACAGGGCCTGACGGCAGGCAGGGCGACTTTGTTGAACTGGATTTTGCGCACGACGGTGTGACTGTGATTCCTTATTTTGTCGGAGACGACGGCGTTCCCCGCTTTGTCATGGAGCGCCAGTTCCGCCACGGCTCTGAATCAGTTACCCTCGAGTTTCCCGCAGGACTCATAGACAGTGGTGAGAGCGCCTCGGATGCCGCAGTTCGCGAGCTTTGGGAGGAAACCGGCCTTAAGGCTAAATCAATGCGCCCGCTCGGGACGGTTTGTCAGAACTCGGCCTACATGAACTGCTATGCCAGCTTCTTTCTGGCAGAGGACATGGAGGTGGTAACAGCTTTGGACGGGCGCAAGCTTGATGAGAACGAGCAGATTGATATTGTCTGCGTTCCCGTTCGCGATGTTTTGGATAAAATCGGCGAGGGCGAGATGGACAACGGAGCCAGTGTCATGGCCCTGTCATTTTTCTTCAAAGAGATGAGAAGAAGGGGCGTTTCCCTTTAAGCTTCTGTCTGGGGCTCGATTCGGAAGATGTGATAGATTCTTGAGCCAAAGTCCCCAAGAACCCTTGTGTCCAACGAAAATCCTGTTCCGCAGTACTGCGGGCTGAGCCTTATTCCGCTGTATGCAAGTACATCGCCTGAAACGACGTGTTTCTCGCTTTCGCTGTTTAACATGATGTTCTTGTCAATCATCTTCCTGATGCTTCCGTCGGCTTTCAGCTGGACAGGACTTATGAGGTTGATCAGGCTTCCGAACTGGCTGATCGGGACCTTCTGGGTTCTGGCTTCAATTGCGTAGTTGAAATCACTTCTTGCAAACGGGACTTTGAGAATCTCCTGAGAGATGTTGCTCTGGTTGAGAATCTGGAAGTCCAGCACGAGCATCTCGCTGAAATCGGTGTTGGCCACAACCCAGCGCACCCTGTTGGTATTCTCCTTGTCCTTGTCGTCAAAGCCCTCTG
>ONWV01000020.1 GCA_900321635.1 uncultured Spirochaetaceae bacterium
CTGTCTTTGACTATCTCAGAGATATCCAGGGCCTTGTGAACGACTTTGTGAAATTCGGCACCGAGCTGGGAACTCCGCTTCTTACAGGAAACCCGTCCAGCGTCATCAAGGATCCGTCGCTTCCTCCGTACGACGAAGACGGAAACTGGAACAAGCTTGACTACAACTCCGTCATTCTCTTTGACGAGGGCTCAATAAAGACGACATACCTCAAGCAGCATCTGGTTCCGTTCACCGAGCACTTCCCCTACGAGAAGCAGATGCCATGGCTTTACAATCTTCTGAAAGCCAACGACTATCACTGGTGGGAGAAGGGAACCGAAAGCGTTGTGTTTGAAACCTCCAACGGAATCAGATTCTCAACCCCGATATGCTACGAGGATGTCTTCGGAGACATCTGTGCCGAGTTCGTCGAAAACGGTGCTGATTTGATCATCAACATGACCAACGACTCATGGTCTGGTTCCGAGGCCGCTGAGCGCCAGCACATGGTGATGGCCGTCTTCAGAAGCATCGAGAACAGAAGAACCGTTCTTCGCGGAACCAACAGCGGAATGACATGTCTCATCACCCCTGACGGAAAGATCCAGGGCGAGATGGAGCCGTTCAAGATGGGCTACAAGATTTGGAACGTTCCGGTATTCACCGGAGAAAAGAACGGAAGCACGCTGTATACCCGCACGATAGATATCAGCGCCAAAATCTGTGTCTATATTTCACAGGCAGCACTTCTCTGCGCCGTTGTTCTTTGCATCCTCAAGGTTGTCAGAAAGCGCAAAGAAAAGTCAAAGAACGCCTGACTTAAATTTTATAATTTCAGCCTTGTCCAAGAATTAGATTCTTGGCAAGGCTATTCTTGACAATGCCCTTCTGTGGGTATAATATTCAGCTATCCAAACAAAAATCCCTTAGATT
Source organism: uncultured Spirochaetaceae bacterium (assembly GCA_900321635.1). Classification (GTDB taxonomy): domain Bacteria; phylum Spirochaetota; class Spirochaetia; order Sphaerochaetales; family Sphaerochaetaceae; genus UBA9732. Next base: position 916 of record ONWV01000020.1, read on the forward strand.
CTTAATATTTTTCGATTCACCAGACGCTTTGGCGTCATTTGGAGACAAACTACATGGATAATGAGACAACAGGTGTCGTTACAGAAGATACCGCACGTCCGGTAAAGAAACTCGTTTTAAAGAGAAAGCCTATTGTGAAGAAGACCCTCAAGGTCAAGGACGAAAAACCGTCCGAGGTTCAGGCTCCTGTCCAGGAGACAGCACCCGCAGCAGAAGAAGCTGCAGAGCCCAAAAAGAGAAGGGGAAGAACGCCGAAAAAGGCCGAGCCTAAGGAAGAACCCAAGGCAGAACAGACAGAGGAAAAGAAGCAGGAGGCTCCTGCTGAAACTGTTTCCGAGCCGGCTGCAGAGACTTCAACTGAGACTTCTTCCGAGACAAAGGCTGAGGAGAATTCCGAGCGCAGGTTCGACAACAGAAACCAGAACCAGAAGCAGAATCAGCAGAACCAGCATAATAAGAACAAGAAGTTCAATAACAACGGAAAGCAGCAGGATCCCAGGGCCAATCAGAAAAAGCCCATGAGCATGGAAGACATCGCCATAAGCGATGAAGAGTACAAGAGCAACCTGTCCAACAGAATCATGGTCAATGACCTTGTGGCCTCAAGATTCGACGAGCTTAAGGAAAAGCTTGCACAGATGGCCGGAACCAGCGTGGACGACTATGCCGAATTCAAGAAGCAGGAAGTTGTGATGGAAATCATCAAGACCTTCAGCAGAAACGGCGGTGTCATCTATGCAGTGGGAACTCTTGAGATTCTCAGCGACGGCTACGGCTTTCTCAGATCCCCTCTTAACAGCTATCTGTCGGGACCTGAGGATGTCTATGTATCGCCTGCCATCATCAAGTTCCTTAATCTGAAGACCGGAGACACAATCGAGGGCATGATGAGGACCCCGAAGGATAATGAAAGATTCTTCGCCCTCTCAAAGGTCGCCTTCGTCAACGGAGACGCTCCGATTGTCGCAAAGACAAGAATCAGCTTCGACAACCTCGTTCCGCTTTATCCGGATCAGAGAATCAACCTTGAGACAGAAAGAACCGACAACGATGTCTCGATGAGAATCATCAACCTCTTCTGTCCCATCGGAAAGGGTCAGAGAGCGCTGATCACAGCTCCTCCCAGAACCGGAAAGACTATTCTTTTGCAGCAGATTGCAAACTCAATCACAGCCAATCATCCCGAGATCAAGCTCATGGTCCTTCTTGTTGACGAGCGTCCTGAAGAGGTCACCGACATGAGAAGAAACGTCCGTGGCGAGGTCATTGCCTCCACATTCGATGAGCAGGCCACAAGACACGTCACCGTCGCCGAGATGGTAATAGAGAAGGCCAAGCGCCTTGTCGAGCACGGAAAGGATGTCGTGATTCTTCTGGATTCAATCACAAGACTTGCAAGAGCCTACAACCAGACGGTCCCCGCAAGCGGAAAGATTCTCTCAGGTGGAGTTGACTCCAACGCACTGCATAAGCCCAAGAGATTCTTCGGAGCTGCCAGAAACATCGAAAACGGCGGATCTCTTACCATCATCGCATCGGCTCTGATTGAGACAGGTTCCAGAATGGATGAGGTCATCTTTGAGGAGTTCAAGGGAACAGGTAACAGTGAGATTGTCCTTGACAGAAGAATGGCCGACAGAAGACTCTATCCTGCCATCAACATCAAGAAGAGCGGAACAAGACGTGAAGACCTTCTGCTTTCCAAGGACGAGGCCGCACGTATCTGGATTCTCAGAAATGCGATAAACGGTCTTGAGGACCTTGAAATGACCGAGTTCCTCATTGACAAAATGCGTAAAACAAAGAACAATGAAGCGTTCTTACGTTCCATGAATACAGGAATCGTTCCTGAGTTCTAAAACGGAGACGGCTTATTATCTTCATTGTCTGCTGCACAACACCAGCAGATAGCAGGAGGACGACAAATGAAGAATGGAATCCATCCGAAGTATGAGCTTACTGAGATCAAGTGCTCATGCGGAAATGTCATCAAGACAAAGACAACAGCAAAGAACCTCACGGTTGAAATTTGCTCAGCTTGTCACCCGTTCTTTACAGGCACCCAGAAGCTGGTTGACTCAACCGGAAGAGTTGAGAGATTCAACAAGCGTTACGGAATGCAGTCCAAGTAAGGGATTTGATTATCCTGTCTTACCCATGGCGATGAACCATGGGTATTTTTTTTAACATTTACTAAATGTTTTACATAAAAAGATTTCGGTTGCTTTATTTTTCCGCTTGCTTTACCATTTACCAGTAAGGATTCTGGGCAAACACAAGTGACAGACACAGACATTGTAAACGTAGCGACTCCTAAGACTTTACCGGTAACGGTTCGTGTTCCGGGCGTCACTACTATCCTTGGAGAGTTTGCATATCACTCGCAGGGAAAAGTACTGTGCTGCACGAACACACAGGAGCTTATTGTCAGTCTGTCTGAAAGTCCTGACAACCAGGTTCATGTCTTCAACAGCTTTACAGGAGACAGGAAAAAGTTTTCACTTACATCACTTAAGTTCAGAAAGGAAGACAAGTGGGCCAATTACGTGAAAGGCATTCTGCAGCAGCTTTCTGAGAACAATGTCCGTCTTAAGCCTTTCAATGTTGAGTTTTCAGGCTCGCTTCTGAAAAATGACGGAGCAAAGCTTTGTGCCGCTGTAAGCGTCGGAGTCAGTACGGCCCTTAAGGCATACCTTGGTTTTGAGATAAGTGACAGGGAACTTGCCTTCATGTGCTACAAAAGCTGTACATTCTACTGCGGTGAGCTTACAAAGTTCAGCACGATTCTCGCCATGCTCTGTGCAGAGGAAGGCCGCTACCTTCTGGTTGACATGGACAGCCTGACCCACATCATGCTCGACGATCCATTTGACGATAAGTGTATTCTGGCAATTGTTGACTGTAAGATCCCTCCCTTGGCTATGAGAGAGGAGATTATTCATAAGCATTCCCAGGTCAGCAATGCTTTTGACAGACTTAAGCGGATTTACCCGCACTCTCTAAAGGACTTCCCCATAGGTGATTTGATTGACAGGACAATACCTTTGGATGAGGAGTCCAGAAAAATCTGCATCGCAGTTCTTGAGGACCGCTTTGCCGCGGCGAATATGCAGAAGTACTTTTCCCTGAAGGCCTACCAGCATATCGGAAAGAGCCTGACCAAGATAGGAAAGCTTTTCCGTGATGATCTTGAGATAACATGTCCTGAGCTTGACTGGCTGATAAAGCGTGCCTTTGAGGTTCCCTCCTGCATGGGCGCTTCTTTCGTGTTCAACGGGGACAATGTGTATGCTGTTCTTATTGGAGCAAGACAAGATGCTCCGCTTTATGAGGCCAAGCTTGAGGATTATGAGAGAATATTCGGTTTCAAGGCTAAGGCAGTGGCGCTCAGACCATGCGGGAAGTGCGAGATAATAAGCAGTTAGATAAATTTAACTCAATACCCTTGACGATAATCGCATTCGGATATAACTTTCAGTCGTAGGTAATAAATGGGTAGATTAATATATCTCGATAATAATGCAACCACGCAGATGGCACCTGAAGTCATCAATGCTATTTCCGAGGCACAGAGTGTTGTCTACGGCAACGCTTCAAGCATGCACAGTTTCGGTCGTGAGGCCAACAAGCTTGTTGAGGATGCGCGTTCAAATATCGCTTCTCTTTTAGAGTGCAGCACAGACGAAATCACGTTCACAAGCGGAGCATCTGAGGCCAACAACACGGTCTTTATGATTGCCAAGTCACTGATTGAGAAAAAAGGAAGCGGAAGGATCGTCACCACAACAATCGAGCATCCTTCGATTATCGAGACGGTCAAATATCTGAAAGAAAACGGCATCCATGTGGATCAGGTTCCTGTCGCCCGTGACGGACGCATAAAAATCGATGAGCTGAAAAAGCTCATGGGACCTGATGTTGTTCTTGTTTCTGTCATGACAGGAAACAACGAGACAGGCGCAATCCAGCCCATAGCTGAGGTGTCGGAGATTGCCCACAGCTACGGAGCCCTTTTCCATACCGATGCCACTCAGGCCATAGGAAAGATAAAGGTCTCATGCAAGGACTGGAATCTTGATTATCTGTCATGCAGCGGACACAAGTTCTACGGCCCCAAGGGCGTTGGAATTCTGTTTGCCAAAAAGGGTGTGCCTTTCATGCCGTTTGTCCACGGCGGAGAGCAGGAGCACGGCAGAAGAGCCGGAACCTACAACACTATCAGCATCTACGGAACTGGCATTGCCGCAAAGCTTGCTCAGGAGAACCTTGATGAGGAGAACAGACGTCTTTGGAAGATGCGTGAGGCCCTCAGGGAAGGAATTCTCAAAACGGTTCCGCACGTTGTGGTAAACGGATGTCAGGATCAGCAGTTCTGTCTGCCCGGAACGCTCGATGTCTCATTTGAGAATGTCGAGGGCGAGTCGATTCTGCTCATGCTGGACATGAACGGAATTGCGGTTTCAACGGGATCGGCCTGTGCGACAGGATCCCTTGAGCCAAGCTACGTCCTGCTTGCAGGCGGCCTGGATGTGGAGCTTGCACACGGCTCTATCAGATTCTCCTTCGGAAGGTTCAATACCATGGAGGATGTCGAATATGTTCTGGAGGTTCTTCCTCCTATTATCGAAAGACTCAGAGCCATCTCGACGAGATGACCTGAAATCTTTGCCGAAGAGGTGAAAATGGATAGCTTCATGGCCCAGTGGGTCTATACGGATACAGTCAAAGATCATTTCATGAATCCCAGAAACATCTGGAAAAAGGATGAGAACTGGGAGCCCGAGGCAGTAGGAGAAGTCGGTTCTCTTGCCTGTGGAGACCAGATGAGAGTCGGAATCAAGGTCAAGGATGACAAGATCACCGATATCAGATGGCTGACATACGGCTGCGCAAGCGCAATTGCAAGCACCTCCATGATGAGTGAGATGGTCAAGGGAATGAGCCTTGAAGAGGCTTATAAGATTACTCCCGACATGATCACAAATGCCCTGGGAGGACTGCCTGAGCACAAGTTCCACTGCTCGGTTCTTGGTGACAAGGCCCTGAGGGCTGCAATTGATGACTATCTTGAGAAGAACGGACGTGATAATCCGTACAAGAAGTCCATTGCAAAGATTCTCTGCGAATGCAAGGGCGTCACCGACCAGATGATTGAGCATCTTGTTGTGACAGACCAGGCCAAGACCCTTGAGGATCTTCAGCGCCTTACAGGATTCGGAACAGGATGCGGAAGATGCAAGGCCCGCATCGCCCATGAATTCGAGGAAATGAAGCACATTCACGGGAAATGATTTCACCATTTCCCGTGAAAATAACCTTGTCAAGGGCGGCTTTGCCGTTCATCTTGACCCTTGACGAGGTTTTATTCACGGCAAACACCCCCACTAATGATTTCTCTTTTAATTTACCCATTTTGAGTGGATACTTTTACCTATGAGAGAAATAACACTTACGGTAAAAGGCAAGAAGATAACAATGCCGGCCTTCTCCACAGTAAGAGATATTCTGATAAAGGCCGGTGTGATGCCTGAAGAGATTCAGGCCTATAAAGACAATCCAGTTGTAGGATCCATTGTAAACGGAGAGCTCAAACCCTGCGGTTCGCATGTTGCAATCTCATGCGCCGTAGAGCCCGTATATGCATTCGAGGATTTCGGCAGAAGAATCTACAGACACAGTATCTGCTTCCTTCTGTGCTATGCCGCAACGCTCGTTATACCCAAGAGGCAGCTTGTCATCGGGCACTCTTTAGGTGACGGATTTTATTTTAACTTCAAGGACTGGAAGAAGGTCAGCGACAAGGAAATAGAGCTTCTGAGCTCAAAGATGAAGCAGCTTGTTGCCGAATCTCAGGAGATTGAGCGTGTCACGCTGTCCATCCAGGATGCCGTGAAGGTTTTCTCAAAGCAGGGCTATAAGGATGCCGTGAGCCTGATCAAATCCATGAACAGGCCTTCGGTTGATATGTACAGAATCGGCGATTACTACAACATCGCATATGAGCCGATTGTTCCTAATACAAAGATTCTGGGTGTCTGGGAGCTTAGAAAATACGGCGACCACGGAATGCTGTTGCGTTATCCGGTAAAGTCCAAGGTTGAGGCCGTGGGCTCGTTTACGGACAACAACAAGCTGTTCGATGTCTTTGAGGAGAACCGCATCTGGGCAAGAATGCTCGAAGTCGAATGTGTGGGCCACATGAATGCAAAAAGCGCAAACGGCACAATCGAGCAATATGTCAGACTCTCCGAATCCCTTCAGAGAAGAAAGCTCGCAGGCATTGCCGACGAAATCCACAGACGGGGTGCCAAGGCCGTGTTCATCGCAGGCCCTTCTTCGTCCGGAAAAACCACATTTGCAAAGCGCATGTGCGAGCAGCTTCTGCTTCTGGGCCACTTCCCGATAAGAATCTCGCTGGATGACTATTATAAACCGCCAGAGGAGGCTCCCAAGGACGAGGACGGAAAGCCCGATCTTGAGACAATCGAAGCTCTGAACATCAGGCTGTTTGAGAAAAACATGGACGACCTTTTCTCGGGCAAGGAAGTGGATCTCCCCCATTTCAGCTTCAAGAAAAAGAAGACTTTTTATCTGAACCAGCCCATCAGACTCCTGGACGGCACCATTTTCGTCATAGAGGGTCTTCATGGCCTTAATCCGAAAATCACATCAAAGATTGACCCTAAGTATGTCTATAAAGTCTACATTTCCGCTCTTACGCAGCTGAATCTTGATGACTGTAACCGTGTATCCACCACAGATGACCGCATGCTCAGACGTATTTTGCGCGATTACCTTACAAGAAATACAAGTGCCGAGGAAACACTTCTGATGTGGCCGAGCGTCTCCCGCGGAGAGAGAAAGCACATATTCCCGAACCAGAACAATGCCGATGTCATGTTCAACAGTGCCTTGGATTATGAGCTTGGAGTCCTTTCTCCGTTCGTCACGCCTCTTTTACACGGGGTCCGTCCCGAGTCCGGTATAGCCTATACCCATGCCCAGAGGCTTTTGGCCTTCCTGGAGAATATCTACGCCATAAGGTCCTCGATTGTGCCCAGCGATTCCCTGCTTCGCGAGTTCATCGGAGGCAGCGATTTTGAAGATTGACGTTATAGTTCAATCAAGATAAATTCTAGCTATGACGTATGAGATTCTTACTACATGCACAGGATGTGGAATGTGTCTTTCCATATGCCCCGTAAAGGCCATCTCAGGTGGCCCGGGCCGCCTGCATGTCATTGATGCTGATTACTGCATAGGCTGCGGAGCCTGTGCCAGAGTCTGCAACAGCTCATCCGTCATTGATCAGAACGGAAACATCCTGACACATGAAAGCAAGAAGCACTGGATGATACCGCACTTTGACGCATCAAAGTGCAGCTTCTGCGGCAAGTGCTATGAGATGTGCCCTGCGGGAATCATTACAAGGCCTTTTTCTTCAAAGGTTCCGGAGCTGACAAATTCCAAGCTCTGCGCGTCATGTCACTGGTGTGAGAAAGTCTGCGTATTCAACGCAATCACATTCTCTCCGGCTTCATAGGAGTTCTGCTGTGAATATTGCTTTGCTAAAGGAAAAACTTGAGGCTCTTGATGAAAAGCTGACTGCAGAAGGAATTGTCGACCGCAGAAACAAGAAGGCTCTTGTTCTTGATTTGTCTGATGAGACTCATTATGACTGGCAGATTCCCGACAGATATCTGGAATGCTATATTTCAGGTCCCGCCCTGGCGGCAAGACTTTGGGCTGAATTCGCAGGAGCCGATGTAGAGGACAAATCCTCCTATGAGGCCAACAATCCCATTGTCATGACATCTTCTGCCATGAGCAACAGCGGGATGCCTTCGACCGAGGTTGTGAGCATTGCCTTCCGCTCCCCTGTATCAGGAACTCTTTGCTTCAATGTATGTACCAATACTGTTGGAATGCGACTTGAGGCTCTAGGATACTGCGCATTGATTATCACAGGCCGTCTCAGAAGACCCACCGTCATTGATATCAAAAAGAGCGGCGTCACATACAATGTGTCCGAGCTGTTCATAGGCTACACGGTAAGCCAGATCGAGGCGCTTGTAGGCGTCAGCCCAATGACCACAGCAATGTCCATAGGCCCTGCAGGCGAACAGAAGGTGCCCTTTGCCACGGTTGTATGTGAAGGCGCCTGCACAGGACGCGGAGGGCTTGGCTGTCTATTCGGCTACAAGAACATCAAATCCCTGTGCATCACGGGCTTTGACACATCGTTTGAACGTACAGGACAGGAAGATGACATTAAGAAGGCCAAAGAGACCTTCAGCACAGTTCTTTCATCAAGCGAATACTGTCACATGATGCAGCGTAGCGGTTCATCATGCCTTGTGAAGAAAAGCGGCAAATACGGATGGGCTCCTGTGCTGAACTTCAGTAAAAGGACAGACCCCAGGCTTTTCCATCTGGGCGGAGATGAAATCAGACGCCGCTACGGCGAAGAGCACGGAGGCTGCGTAGGCTGTCCGATTCTTTGCAGGCACAGAACCACAGACGGTATTGTGATTCCCGGCTATGAAGCTATTCTGATGCTTGGCTCAAATATCTCATGCTTTGACATGGATAAGATCATCGAGCGCTATGCACAGTGTGTTAACTTCGGCCTTGATCCGGTTTCCACGGGCAATGTCTTGGGCTGGGCAAGCCAGGCTACATCAGGCGGCCAGATTGTCCTGCTTGAGCCTGATTTCAGCTTCACGGACAACTCGAAGGTCCTTCCTCTGATTGAAATGATAGCCAGGCGCACAGGCCCTGGAGAGCCGCTTAGCTTCGGAACATATGCTCTGGGTCAGGCCTTCAAGGATTCAAGTTATGCATACACCATAAGGGGCCTTGAATGCGGACCTTATGACTACAGAGGCTGCTTTTCACAGAGCATCACAGACTGTATGGGACTATGGTTTCCCAACCGCTTTGAGATAGACAGCACTGTTGTTACGAGGGACTTTGCAGACTGGGCTGTTCTTAACGAAAGCATGGTCATGGGTCTTGAAAGCTACGGTGTTTCTTCCAATCTGATTGTTCCTACCGTGGTTGAGACTATAAAGCACTTGGAAAAGCGTCTGAAATATATTCCGAAGTCGGTAATAAAGCGTGCTAAGCCAAAGCTTCTTGCTTCCATGATCAGCGCTTACTCTGGCTCTGAAATCCTTGCTGAGCATATAATTGCTTTGGGAGACAGATGCTGGAGACTAATCTATGAGATAAACATTGCTCTGGGCTTTAATATGCTTGAAGATACTGCGGAAGTCCTTCCTGAGCATTTCTACATTGACCCGGAAAGCAACCACAAGGAAAGTTCAATCGTTCCTTACAGAAGCCTGATTGAAAGATACTGTTTTCTCAGAAAGAACACCATCGCCCTTCAGAGCGTGGAGCCTAAAGCAAACTGAAGTGTCTTCATTGAAAACTATTGTCCCATACGAGGGCTTGCTATAACCTCTGGGCCTTGATGGAGAGCCTGGGTTCATGAAAATAATTCTTTTTCCATCAATCAGTTGCTCACTGAGATTGTTTACATGGGTGTGGCCGTTTATAACTATGTCAAAGTCCTTGTCACATAGTCCTGCAGAGCTTGGATCCGTATAGATATGACCGTGTGAGATGAAGATTTTCAGGCCGTTGAAACTGCACGTTCTGTACAGAGGAAGATTAATTCCCACATCAGTCCAATCCCATTTGTTGTCGCAGTTGCCCTGAACCGGTATGAAAAGGAAGTTTCTTACCTGCAAAAGCGAACTTACCATACAGTTTTCGATGTTAAGATCGCCTGCATAAAGCAGTGCAAGACAGTCATTGTCTTCGGCTTTTTTTGCCAGTAGTTCAAACGCCTGATCGTCATCGTGTATGTCACTTGCGACAAGTAAATGTTTTTTCATATTTTAATCCAACTGTTGTATGAAATTATCCTAACATAAGTCAGGGTCGCTTAAACCTTTACAGGCATTAAGCAAAAATGATTTTTAGTCAAAAAAACAGTACAAATTTGTCAAATTAAATAAAAAGGTTTTCTTGTAAATGGAAAATCAACCATAGTATGATGTTAATAGTATACCTGTATAGGTTTTACATATATTGTACTTTTCTGAACAAGTTTTCAGGGAAAATTGGGGGTTTAAATGGCAGACAATGTCTTCATCTGCTCTGATGGTCACAAGCTTGCATATAACCTCTGGTTGCCTTCTCCACATATAGAAATTAAAGCCTTTCTGCAGATTCTTCACGGCATGGCCGAGCACAGCGACAGATATGCCAAGTTTGCAGAATATTTGAATACACTTGGAATTGCGGTTTTCGCCGCAGACCACAGAGGTCATGGAGCTACAGCATCAGAGGATGAAATCGGCTGGTTCGCGGAAAGCGACGGCTGGAACCGCGTTGCCGACGACGCTTTTGAACTGGCAAACTTCATCACATCACAGCAATATGTTAATACAACCTTCCTCATGGGTCACAGCATGGGAAGCTTCCTCGCAAGAACCGTGATGGTAAAGCATCCGGATTTCTACAGCGGTGTCATCATCATGGGAACCGGCTGCGGCAAGGGTATTGTCGGAAAGATCGGAAAGCTTATCTGTAAGCGTGAAATCAAGAAGAACGGCACAAAGTCTCCCGGAATCACGATGAACAAGCTTTCCTTCGGTGCATACAACAAGGCTTTTGAGCCTACTGTAACGGATTTTGACTGGCTTTCACGTGATGCCAAGGAAGTTGAGAAGTACGTCAAAGACGACAAGTGCGGCTTTATGTGTACAAACGGCTTCTTCTATGACCTTCTCACAGGAATCGAATTTGCAAACAGCAAATCCAATGCTGAGCGTCTTCCGAAGGATCTTCCGCTTCTTATCATCAGCGGAGAGATGGACCCTGTCGGAGATATGGGCAAGGGTGTCAGAAAGGTCTACCAGCTTTATACTGGAGCCGGAATTGCCGATGTGACGTTGAAGCTCATTCCTGGAGCCAGACATGAGCTTCTCAATGAGACAAACAAGAAGGAAGTATATGAGATAATAGCCAACTGGCTTGATGCTCATATCTGATATCGCTGATGTCCGAAAAAAAGACCGTGAAAAAGAAGCGCATAGGGTTCCTGGCCTTGATGCGCAGCTTTTTTGTGCAGTTCAATGAGAATTCTTCAGCCATGCTGTCAAACGGCATGGTTTATTCTACTCTCATAGCCTTGGTTCCTTGTATCGCCGTTGTCTACGCGATTCTGAGTCAGCTGAATGTCCTGGATCCGGTTGCAGGTGCCTTGAGCGAATATGTATTAAGCACATTCGGAGAGAAGACCGGAGAGACTCTTGTTTCCTACATCAACACCTTCACGGAGAACGCAGTGAGCATGGGAATTGTCAGCATGCTGTCGTTCGCCGTGACGTTTGTTCTTCTGATTGATAAGATATTTGTTGTTGTCAACAAGATTTATAAAACCCACCAGACTGGAAATCCCGTCATACGCTATCTGAAGTACATAGGAATCATAGCCGTAGGAATAGCTGCAATCGTCGTTGCCGTGTTCCTTCTGGGAAGGTTCAACTCTCTTTCCATCAGGCTGCGCAAGGCTCCGGCTCTGTCTGCCCTTCAGATCTTCTGGAAAAATGCCCTGCCTATCGCATCCATGTTCGGTGTGCTTCTTGCAATGATAATCCTCATTCCGAACTGCGCGGTCCATTTCAGATCCGGAGTCATTGGGGCTCTGTTCGGAACTGTCGGAATCTGCATCCTGGGCTACGCGTTCAGCTTTGTCGTCAAATACTCTGTAAAATACTCGGTGATCTACGGATCACTTGCAACGCTGATGTTCTCATTCATATTTCTGTCTTACTTTTGGAAGATAGTCTTTGCCGCCGTTACCATGGCATATGTGCATCAGAATGAGACTGTCGGTTTTAAGGAAGCATCATGAATCAGATAATAAAGATAGTTCCTGCAGTAAAAGATTATGCATGGGGAAATGACACCTTCATCGCAGACCTTCTTTCTCTTGAAAAGAACGGCCCGAAGGCCGAAATGTGGATTGGAGCCAACAGGCAGGGAAGTGCCGTTGTCTCAGATACAAAAGAGCGTCTTTGCGATGTTCTGGACTCAGATCCATCCTTTTGCGGCTATAGTTCAGTTGACTTCCCCTTCCTTCTCAAGGTTCTGGCTATTGCGCAGAGCCTGAGCATCCAGTGTCATCCTGACCCCGAGCAGGCAAAGAGGGGATTTGAAGCAGAAGCTGAAAAAAGAAAGAAGCTCGACAGAAGCCTCTGGAATTATCAGGATTCAAGCCAAAAGGCAGAGATGCTCTATGCATTAACTCCTGTTACCGCCATGTGCGGTTTCAGGCCCTTCGAACAGATGAAAGATATGCTTAAAACAGCTGTTCCAAATCTTTTTGACGAACACCTTTCCGAAATAGGAAGTATTTCTGAGCTTTTTGATGCCATCTACCGCCTTGATTCCGATACTCTCTCATATGCTGAAGCTGAGCTTTTAAAGAATAAAGAGAGCCTTCCTTCTGATGTTAAGACCCTGATTACCGAACTTGGAGACAGATACTTCGGAGATCCGGGAGTGTTTTCACCTCTTCTTCTGAACATCATTCATCTGGAAGTAGGGCAGGCTGTATATCTTAAGCCCCGTGTTCTTCATGCTTATATATATGGAAACGGTGTTGAGCTTATGAACAACTCCGATAATGTTCTCAGAGCTGGTCTTACTCCCAAGCATGTGGATCTTGATGAACTTGAGAAGGTTATGAACGCTCAGACCTATATACCCAAGCCTATGGTTCCTTCTGTAGATAAGGGAGGAAAGCACTTTGTCTGCGAAGGCGGCTTTACGCTCACTGTTATGGAAAGCGGTAAATTCGAAAATACCTTCAAAGGACCAAAGGTTCTTCTGTGTACCGACGGAGAGGCAAAAATCAACGAAAGTCTAGTTCTTAAACGCGGTGAATGCTGCATAGCCGGCTCTTCTGTTGACAGCCTTAATGTTGATTCCATAAAAGCCACAGTCTTCATGGCAACATCCAATTAATAAAGACATAAAAGCTATAATGTTAGTAAACTGTCTCAGCATGTTATAATAGCAACAGATTGTAAAGATTTGTAACAAAATCCATTGACCAAAAAACACTTTTTCTGTAGAAAAGAGTTGTCACGGAGGTGTACATATGTTGATTAAGAGTCTGCTGATTGTGGTTTTCTTCGCAGTCATGATAGCGGTTGGGCTTGTTTGCAGAAAACAGGCAAGGGACGTCAGAGGATTTGTCCTCGGCGGCAGAAACGTAGGACCTTGGCTTTCAGCCTTTGCTTACGGAACAAGCTATTTCTCAGCGGTCATCTTTGTCGGATATGCCGGACAGTTCGGATGGAAGTTCGGAGTTGCCTCCACATGGGTCGGTCTTGGAAATGCCTTTATCGGTTCACTTCTTGCCTGGACAATTCTCGGTCGCAGAACAAGAATCATGACACAGCATCTGAAGTCGGCGACAATGCCTCAGTTCTTTGAGAACAGATTCAACAGCAAGGGGTTGAAGCTAATCTCATCAATCATCATCTTTGTTTTCCTTATTCCTTACACTGCATCGCTTTACAATGGTCTTAGCAGACTGTTCGGAATGGGCTTCAATGTAGATTACACTGTCTGTATCGTCGTAATGGCAGTTCTGACTGCAATTTATGTCATAGCCGGCGGATACATGGCAACAGCCGTAAATGATTTCATCCAGGGCATCATAATGCTCTTCGGAATTGTCGCAATCATTCTTTCTGTGCTGAAGATCAACGGAGGCTTTGTTGGATCTCTTACAGCTCTTGCCAACATCACAGATCCTTCGGTTACCACAACTCCCGGAATCTTCGCTTCATTCTTCGGACCGGATCCGTTCTCTCTTCTGTGTGTTGTTATCCTTACCTCACTCGGAACCTGGGGCCTTCCTCAGATGGTCCAGAAGTTCTACGCAATCAAGAGCGAGAAGGACATCCACAAAGGAACAGTCATCTCCACATTCTTCGCAATTGTTGTCGCAGGCGGCTGTTACTTCCTCGGTGGTTTCGGAAGACTTTTCAACGTCAATGTCGCAAAGGAAGGCTTTGATGCAATCATCCCCGAGATGCTTGCAAACCTTTCACCTGCTGTCTTCGGAATCGCACTTGTTCTGGTTCTTTCCGCATCAATGTCCACCCTGTCATCTCTGGTTCTTGCCTCAAGCTCGACCCTGACACTGGACTTCATTGACCCGATGTTCCTTGGCAACAAGAAGGACGAGAAGAAGAATCTTCCGATTATCAGAATCTTCATTGCAGTTTTCATCCTGATTTCAGCTGTGATTGCAATTGTGCAGTACAAGAAGAACGTGACCTTCATCGCTCAGCTGATGGGTCTTTCATGGGGAGCTCTTGCAGGTTCCTTCCTTGCCCCGTTCCTGTACAGTCTCTACTGGAAGAAGACAACAAAGGCATCCTGCGTGGCATGCTTCATCTGGGGTTCTGCTCTGATGCTTGCCAACATGTTCTTCAAGAGTTCTTTCCCTGCAGTCCTGCAGAGCCCGATCAACTGCGGTGCCTTTGCAATGCTTGGCGGAATGGTCATAGTTCCTGTTGTCAGCGCATTTACAAGGAGTCCTGACAAAGCTACAGTCGACTCAATCTTCTCCTGCTATGACAAGAAGGTTATGGCACCGATCAAGGACGTCTTAAGTGCAGAAGAGGCATAACATTAACTGAGTTTGTAAATACTACTTACAAATAAAAAGGGCTGCAGTTTTGCAGCCCTTTGCTTTTTGAATGATTTTGTTTCAAACACATGCAGCCTTGATGATCTCTACGGCTTTTTTAAGGACTTCCATGGGGATGTTCAAGGCAGGAAGAAGGCGGACCTTGTCCTTTGCTGTCAGGCAGAGGACTCCGTTTTCCATGCACTTTGCAACAACATCGGAAGCAGGCTTTGTTGTCTTGATTCCGATCATAAGGCCCAGGCCGCTGACACTTTCCACACCAGGAGCATTCTTGAATGCATCAAAGACAAAAGAGCTCTTCTGTTTGACCTCCTGAAGAAGCTTGTCATCGATTCTCTTGAGGATGCTTACAGCCGCAGCACAGCTTACAGGATTGCCTCCGAATGTGGAGCCGTGGTCTCCGAAGCCAAGGACACTTTGGCACTTTTCACTGAGAAGGGTAGCTCCCAGAGGAA
Source organism: uncultured Spirochaetaceae bacterium (assembly GCA_900321635.1). Lineage (GTDB taxonomy): Bacteria > Spirochaetota > Spirochaetia > Sphaerochaetales > Sphaerochaetaceae > UBA9732. The sequence goes on from ONWV01000020.1 coordinate 16,120, forward strand.
GTCCTCCTGCAAGGCCCTTGGCAGTTGAGACAACATCGGGTTTGATGCCGAAGTTCATGTAGCTGTAAAGCTCGCCGGTTCTTCCGTTTCCGGTCTGAACCTCATCGACAATCATGATAATGTCGTTTTCTTCGGTGATTTTTCTTACGGCCTTGATATAGGAAGCATCAAGCGGCAGGACTCCGCCTTCGCCCTGGATGCACTCGATCATGACAGCTGCGACGCTGTATTTTTCAATGGCGGCCTTCAATGCGGAAATGTCATTTGCAGGGACGCTGACAAAGCCTGGAGTAAGTGGCTGGAAGAGCTCGTGATAGTGGTCCTGGCCTGTTGCGGCAAGAGTTGTGAGTGTTCTTCCGTGGAAGCTGTTTTCAAGCGTGATGATTGTATGCCTTGCGGCACCGTATTTGTCAAAGGCGTATTTTCTTCCGACTTTGATGGCACATTCGTTGGCCTCGGCTCCGGAGTTGGAGAAGAAGACCTTGCTCATGCCGGTTTTCTCACAAAGGAGTTTCGCAAGCTCTGCGCACGGCTGGGTGTAGTAGAGGTTTGACATGTGCTGGACCTTGGAAATCTGCTCGGTTATGGCCTTCTGCCAGATTTCATCCGCAATGCCGAACGATGTGACACCGATTCCGCTTCCCATGTCGATGTATTCTTTTCCGCTGGGATCTTTGACCACAGAGCCTTTTCCGCTGACTATCTCTACAGGAAAGCGCTTATATGTTCCGGCAACGTATGTCTTATCAAGTTCTTTCGTATCCATGTTATTCCCCCTTAACGAGTGTTCCGGCACCTTCATTGGTTAAGAGCTCCATCAGAATCGAGTGGTGGACTCTGCCGTCCATGATTACCACGTTCTTCACACCTGCCTTGATGGCTGTGACGCAGCACTGGACCTTGGGAATCATGCCGGCAGAAATAATACCGCTTTCAAAGAGTTTGTCCGCCTCTGACAGGCTGATTTCAGGGATGAGCGTTGACGGGTCGTCCTTGTCCTTGAGAATTCCGGCGATATCCGTCATGAGGATGAACCTTTCGGCTTCCAATGCTCCTGCGATGTGGGCTGCCGCCGTATCGGCATTGATGTTGTAGGCATTGCCTTCTGCATCACAACCCAGTGTTGAGATTACGGGGATATAGCCTTTTTCAAGGATGTCAGTGACAGCATCTATGTTGATCTTTGTCACTTCTCCAACGTAGCCGAACTTTTCGTCCTTCATCTTGGCTTCGATGAGATTTCCGTCCATGCCGCAAAGTCCTATGGCTTTTCCGCCGCGCTTTTCAAGCATGGTGACAAGGGTCTTGTTGACCTTTCCCGCAAGGACCATCTGGACTATGTCCACAGTCTCCTTGTCGGTGACCCTGAGGCCGTCGACAAACTCTGGCTTTTTTCCGAGCTTATCCATCATGTTTGTGATTTCAGGCCCGCCACCGTGAACAAGGACAACCTTTACTCCGATGAGCCACAGAAGCACTATGTCGTCCATGACCTGCTGTTTCAGATCAGGATTGATCATGGCGTTTCCGCCGTATTTAACAACGACGGTCTTTCCTACATATCTTTTGATGTACGGAAGTGCCTGGGTCAGAACCTCGGCCCTTTCCGCATTGGAAAATGACTTCTGCATATGTTCCCCCAATTACGTTCTATAGTCACCGTTTATCTTTACGTAGTCATAGGTCAGGTCGCATCCCCATGCGGTGGCTTCTTCCTTTCCGCTGTTCAGGTCAACCAGAATGTCTATTTCTTTTTCAAGCAGAATCTGCTTTGCCTTTTCCTCTGAAAAGTCAATTCCGGATCCGTTCTTACAGACTTCGACTGTGCCCTTTGAGCTCTTGAATGCGACATCAATCTTGTTCACATCCACATCAGCTTTGCTGTAGCCGATAGCGCACAGCACTCGGCCCCAGTTGGCGTCGGCTCCGAACATTGCGGCCTTAAGAAGGCTTGAGCAGATGATGCTCTTGGCCACGGTCTTTGCTGTGTTCTTGTCGCTGGCTCCGCTGACGGTGCACTCCAGAAGTTTTGTGGCACCTTCGCCGTCACCTGCTATCATCCTGCAGAGGCTGACTGTGATGGTGTTCAGAGCCTTCATGAAGGCCTGAAAATCCTCGCCATCGTCAGTGATGGGGCTGTTGCCGGCCATTCCGTTTGCAAGGACCGTCACCATGTCGTTTGTGGAGGTGTCTCCGTCAACACTCACCATGTTGAATGTGTTGGCAATGTCTGTGGAGAGGGCTTTCTGAAGCATCTCAGGGGAGATTGCAACATCGGTTGTGATGAACACAAGCATGGTAGCCATGTCGGGGTGAATCATTCCGCTTCCCTTGGCCATGCCTCCGATTGTGCATTCCTTGCCTCCGACTGTGAACTTGAGTGCAATTTCCTTCTTGAAGGTGTCGGTGGTCATGATTCCTTCGGCGGCAGCTTCGTTTCCGTCTTTTGAAAGCGCCGAAACCAAAAGGGGAATGCCTGCCTTGATAGGCTCTATGTTCAGCTTCTGTCCTATGACTCCTGTGGAAGCCACAACAACATCATGGGAATCAATGCCAAGTGCCTCTGAAACCAGAGAGCACATTTTCTTTGCAATCTCAATTCCGTCCGAATTGCAGGTGTTGGCGTTTCCACTGTTACAGATCACAGCCTGGGCATAGCCGTCGGAAATGTTTTCCTTGGTGACTGTAAGCGGGGCGCCTTTCACAAGGTTCGTCGTGTACACAGCAGCACACGAAGCATTCTTTTCAGAGAAAATCAGAGAAATATCTTTCTTTGTTCTGTTTGCTCTGATTCCGCAGTGGATTCCGCTTGCCTTAAAACCTTTTGCGGCACAGACGCCGCCTTGAACTAATGTCATTTTCAGCCTCCGATGTTAAGACCTGTGGTCTGGTCTGTTTTCAGAACCAGATTCATGTTCTGAATCGCGGCTCCCGAAGCACCCTTTCCAAGGTTGTCGAATGATGATAATAAAAGGATTCTGTCGTCATTTCCGAACACGCTGATTGCCATGTCATCACGGCCTGAGTATAGGCCGGCAGACATGAATCCGCTTTGGTCGGCGTTTTCTACATAATTGACAACAGGTCCCTGATAATATTTCTTATATGCATTTTTTATATCTTCAATTGTGCCATGGGCCATTGTTTTGAAGATCGGCACTGTCACCTGCATTCCTGCATAGTAGGGAGCCACAATCGGACAGAACACAGGGTCCGTTGTAATCCCGCAGACCTTGGCCATCTCAGGAAGATGCTTGTGATTTTGCGAAAGTCCGTACTGCCTCGGGGCATCAAGAAGAGCGTCATGGCAATCTTCTTCATACTGGGCTATCATCTTCTTTCCGCCTCCGGAATAGCCTGTGAGGGAAAAGCAGGTAAGGCTTATGTCCTTGTCTAAGATTCCGCACTCTACCAAAGGAGCTACCAGTGAAATGAAGCCGCTTGCGTGGCAGCCTGGGTTTGCGATTCTCTTGGAAACGGCAATCTTCTCCTTGAGGTTTCCGATTTCAGCAAAGCCGTAGGTCCAGCTGTCCTGCGTCCTGTGAGCTGTGGAGGTGTCGATGATGCAGACATCTGGGTTCTGCACCATGGAAACCGCTTCACGGGCAGCATCATCAGGAAGGCAGAGAAACACAATGTCGCAGCTGTTTATCATGTCGCTTCTTGCGCTGTTGTCCTTTCTAAGATCTTCTGAAAGGCTCATGAGTTTTATGTCAGATCTTTCTGAAAGCCTCTGGGCAATCCTCAGGCCGGTGGTTCCGGCGCTTCCGTCAATGAAAACCTTCTTCATAAGGACTCCTCGATAAACTTGATCTGCTTTTTCACAGACTCCACTGATGTTCCGCCTTCCGAGGACCTTCTTGCGACGCAGTTTTTCAAATCAATGGCATCATAGACATCCTTGTCTATTACCTGACAGAAACTCTTGTAGCTTTCAAGCGGCAGAGTCTCCAGAATCAGACCGTTTTGGATGCAGTAGGCAACAACCGAGCCTGAGATCTTATAGGCATCTCTGAAAGCAAGGCCTTTGACCACAAGATAGTCTGCAAGGTCAGTTGCATTCATAAAACCCTTACTTGCTGCCTTTGCCATGGCATCGGCGTTTACTTTCATGGTCTTTATCATCGGTGTCATGACAGACAGACACATCTCAACGGTGTCACAGGCATCAAAGACGCCTTCCTTGTCCTCCTGCATGTCCTTGTTGTAGGCAAGAGGAAGACCCTTTAAGGTTGTCAGAAGTCCGATCAGGTCTCCGTAGACCCTTCCTGTCTTACCCCTGCACAGTTCTGCCATATCGGGATTCTTTTTCTGCGGCATTATGGAAGATCCTGTGGAAAAGCCATCGCTCATCTCAACAAAGCCGAACTCCTGGCTTGACCACAGAACAAGCTCTTCCGAAAGCCTGCTTATGTGCATCATGACAATGGAAAGACAGCTTAACATCTCAACGCAGAAGTCTCTGTCCGAAACTCCGTCAAGGCTGTTGAGGCACACCGAGTCAAAGCCCAGCTGCTCTGCCTCAAATGCCCTGTCCGTGTCATATGTGGTTCCGGCAAGTGCGCAACATCCGATGGGGCTGACATTTATTCTCTTTCTGCAGTCAGAAATTCTCTGGACATCGCGCAGCAGCATCATGGCATAGGCCATCATGTGATGTGAAAACAGTACAGGCTGTGCATGCTGAAGATGGGTGTAGCCCGGCATCAGAACAGTCAGGTTCTCCTTTGCCTTATCCTTGAGCTGTGAAATCAGAGCCTTGAGGGAGACTGTAATCTTGTCTGAAAAGTCCCTGAGATAGAGTCTCATGTCAAGGGCAACCTGGTCGTTTCTGCTTCTTGCTGTGTGAAGCTTCTTTCCTGTTACTCCGATTCTCTCTGTCAGAACCTGCTCGACGAACATGTGGATGTCCTCGGCCTTTGGATCAATCTTCAAATCTCCGCTTTCGATGTCCGAAAGTATCTGTGTCAGTGCAGAAATGATTGAGTCAGCCTCTTCAAAGGCTATTATTCCCTGCTTTGAAAGCATGGCCGCGTGTGCCATGCTTCCCTGGATGTCCTGCTTATAGAGTTTCTTGTCAAAGCTTATCGAGGAATTGAAGCTGTCGGCCAGGTTGTCCACCTTGCCTGCTGTCCTTCCTGCCCACATCTTAGCCATATGAAAGTCCTTAAAGTAATCCCTTTTCCTTCAGAGCCTGGACCTTTGTCGGAAGACCCCAGAGGTTGATGAAGCCCTCGGCCTGTTTCTGGTCGTAGTCGCTTTCTCCGAATGTCACGAGGTTCTCGGAATAGAGCGAGTACGGTGATGTCATGCCTGCCGGGATGATGTTACCCTTGTAGAGCTTGAGTTTGACATCGCCTGTGACGTGCTTGTTGGACTCGTTGGCAAAGGCTGTCAGTGCCTCCTGAAGAGGTGAGAACCACTTTCCGTTGTAAATCAGGTCGGCGTAGTCAACTGCAAGTTTCTGCTTCTCATGCAGGGTGTCCTTATCCACGGTGATCATCTCAAGCTGCTCATGTGCCTTGTAGAGGATGGTTCCGCCTGGGGTCTCGTACACTCCTCTGTCCTTCATGCCTATGAGTCTGTTTTCGACAATGTCGATGATTCCGATTCCGTTCTCTCCGCCGAGCTTGTTGAGCTTCTCGATGATCTTGGAAGCCTTCATCTTCTGGCCGTCGATGGCAACAGGAGCGCCTGCTTCGAAGCTGATTGTCACATAGGTCGGTTTGTCAGGTGCCATGGCAGGGGAGATTCCCATCTCCAAGAAGCCCGGCTTGTCATAGTTCGGCTCGTTTGCAGGATCTTCAAGATCCAGACCTTCGTGTGAAAGGTGCCACAGGTTCTTGTCCTTGGAGTAGTTTGTCTCTCTTGATATCTTCAGAGGAACGTTGTGGGATTCGGCATAATCAATCTCTTCCTCTCTGGACTTGATGTTCCACTCTCTCCACGGAGCGATGATCTTCATGCCAGGTGCGAAGCGCTTGATGGCAAGCTCGAATCTGACCTGGTCGTTTCCTTTTCCCGTGCAGCCGTGGACAATTGCATCGGCTCCTTCTGCCAAGGCGATTTCCGCAAGCTTCTTTCCGATGATCGGCCTTGCGAATGCCGTTCCAAGAAGATAGGTCTCATATTTTGCATCCATCTTCAGAGCCGGGATGATGATTGTATCGACCATTTCGTCCACAAGGTCTGCGACGATGAGCTTTGAAGCTCCGGTCTTGATGGCCTTTTCCTCAAGGCCCTCAAGCTCGTCGGCCTGTCCTACATTACCTGCAACAGCGATGATTTCGGGATTATTGTAGTTCTCCTTGAGCCAGGGGATGATGATGGATGTATCAAGTCCACCTGAATATGCCAAAACAACTTTCTTAATATCTTTCTTTTCCATAATAAAACTCCTTAAAGTGTTGCTGCCATTACAGCCTTGATAGTGTGCATTCTGTTCTCAGCCTCATCGAACACCAGCGACTGGGGGCTTTGAAAGACCTCGTCCGTGACCTCCATGCAGGTCAGGCCGAACTTATCATAGATGTCCTTTCCGATTGTGGTGTGAAGATCGTGGAAGGAGGGAAGGCAGTGTAAAAAGATTGCCTTGTCTCCTGCGTTCTTCATAATCTCCGTTGTCACGCGGTAGGGGCTAAGATCCTTGATTCTCTTCTCCCAGACCTCGGCAGGCTCACCCATGGAAACCCAGACATCGGTATAGATGACATCGGCATCCTTAGTTGCCTTGACGGGATCTGAAATGAATGAGAGGGTGGCTCCGGTCTTCTTTGCAATCTCCTGACAGGTTGCTACAAGATCCTTTGAAGGGAAGTAGCTTTCAGGTGCGCAGGCTACAAAATCCATGCCCATCTTTGCACATCCGACCATCAGGGAGTTTCCCATGTTGAACCTTGCATCGCCCATGAAGACAAGCTTCTTGCCCTTGAGGCTTCCGAAGTGCTCCTTCACGGTGAGAAGGTCTGCAAGAATCTGTGTCGGATGGAACTCGTTTGTAAGGCCGTTCCATACTGGGACTCCCGCATACTTTGCGAGGGTCTCGACCAGGTCCTGTCCAAAGCCCCTATATTCGATTCCGTCAAACATTCTTCCAAGGACCTTTGCTGTATCCTCGATACTCTCCTTCTTTCCCATCTGGGATCCTGAGGGGTCAAGGTACACAGCATTCATTCCCAGGTCGAAAGCCGCGACCTCAAAAGCGCAACGGGTACGGGTGCTTGTCTTCTCAAACAGAAGGGCTACGTTCTTGCCCTTGTGGATCTGGTGCGAGATTCCGGCCTTTTTCTCCGCCTTCAGCTTTGCTGAAAGGTCCAAAAAGTACTGGATGTCCTCTGAAGTGAAGTCCAATAGCTTTAGAAAGCTCTTTCCTTTGTACTTTCCGTCGATTGCGCTTTTATCCATTTTTTCCTCCGTTGCCCGACGGGCAAGACTGATTGTATGCATAAAATATGCTTTTAGGAAAATAGTGTCAAGAATAAAAATTCAAAAATAATGCATAATCGGCCATAATTGTGAATATTTTCTATATAAATACAAAAATATATGATTAGAGCCTGAAAACAGTTATGCATATTTTTACAGTTTCTTGTCATAGCTTTTTCTCTGTTTTTGGACTAAAATCAAAGTATGTTCGACAAAAATCAAATCAAGGTAATAACTCTGGATTTCGACGGCACCACGCTTCAGAGCGACAAGATGTGGCTCAGCCCGAGAAACTATCATGCACTTAAAGAGTGTCAGAAGAAAGGAATAATCTGCGTTCCGTGCACCGGAAGGTCAGCCGATATGTTCCCGCCTCAGTTCGAGGACGGCTCTTTCAGATACTGGTTCACATGCTTTGGGGCCCGCATTCTGGACACACTCACAGGTGAGATTATTCACAAGCACAGCTTCACGCCCGAGCAGAGCGCCCGCATCTGCCGTCTGTTTGAGGGCAAGGGAATCTACTGTGAGGTTGCAGCCGAGGGAAGGCTCTACTTTGAGAAGGACATTATGGACAACCTCTACAAGTATCCTGTTCCGCCTCACCATGTCTGGTACATGTATGCATCAGGCCGTCCTGTGACCGTCTACGGAAAGCTTTCCGAGTTCTTCCTCTCTCAGAACATAGGAATTGAGAAGATTAACCTTTACGGAGTTCCGAAGGATCTGTTCGAACCTCTGAAAAAGGAATATGAGAGCATGGATTTTGCAGGAGTATCTCTTTCGGATCCGCTTGGAATCCAGGTTTCGGACAAGCCTGATCTGAGAGTTCCTGCGATGGAGATTCTCTTAAAGCACCTGGGTGTCACATGGGACAATGTGATGAGCATCGGAGACGGAATGGCCCTTGACAGCCTGATGATAAAAAAGGCGGCATTCGGAGTCACTCTTGAAAACGGAGACCCTGAGCTTAAGAAGATTGCCGACTATGTTACAGACCGCTACGACCAGGACGGTTTTGCAAAGGTTGTGGAGAAGTTCATCCTCTGATGAAAGACAGACTGTTTGATTTTTATTCAGACGAACTTAAGAACAATATCCTCAGGTTCTGGCTTCCCAGGTGCGAAGATATACGCAGTTCGGAGGATACCTGAACTGTTTTGACAATTTGGGTAAAAACCTTGTCAGCTATGACAAATACACGTGGAGCCAGGGCCGCTTTTTATGGATGTTCTCAAGGCTTGCCACCACCAAGGCTCCCTTGTTTTCAGACGAGGAGAGAAAGGTTTTTCTGAGACTTGCAAAGCAGGGCTATGAGTTTCTAAGAAAGCACTGCCTTATTGCAGAAGACGACTTTCGGTGCGTGTTCCTTTTAGCTCATACGAGACTTTGGATATGAGTATCTATGCCGACTGCTTTGTGATAATAGGCATGGCAGCCTATTCTGTCTCAAGCAAAGAAAGGTCGGCCTACGACTTTGCAAAAAAGCTCTATCTTTCTGTCAAAGACCGTGTGAAGACAGGCGTTTTCAATACTCTCCCGTATCCGCTGAGCCCATCTTACAGAGCCCATGGGATTCCGATGATTCTGACCAATGTGGCAAAGGAGCTCTATGAGGCCTCGGTCCTGCATGATGAGGCCTTCAAAGGGTCGCTTTTATCGTACATGGAAGAGACTGCAGAGGATGTCATTGTCAACTTCAAGGATGAAAACGACCTGATCCATGAGGTAATCGGCAGGGACAACCATAAGATAGGCGGCCTTCTGGGGCAGCACATAAACCCGGGGCACTCGATAGAGGACTCGTGGTTCATCCATGATGCGGCAGTGCTTTTAAACAGGCCTGACATGTCACAAACGGCAGCCAAAATCATGAAGGCAGCCTTTTTCAAAGGCTGGGATGAAAAATACGGCGGGGTTCTTCATTTCGTGAATCTTGAAGGAGACCCTCTTGTGTTTGAATCCGATAGCGATGAGCCGACAATCACGCTTGTAAAAAGCGGGTGGGGTGACAAGCTCTGGTGGGAGCATTCGGAGACTCTTTATGCATCGCTGTTGTTTTCCAGAGTCACGGGAGACAGGGTCTTTTCAGATATACATGATAAGACTTTGGATTATGTGAAAGACCATTTCATCAATCCCGATAAAACTGTCGGAGAGTGGATCCAGATTCTCACAAGGGAGGGAAGACCTCAGGAAAAGGTCGTTGCCCTCCCTGTGAAAGATCCGTTTCATATCACCCGCAACCTTCTTCTGATCTGCGAGCTTTTAAGCAGATAAACTACATCTTCATCGAAGATGAAAGATCCGTGCCCTTTCTTGAGTTCATCGTATAGATGATTGCAAAGACAACAATCAGAAGGACTGTTGAAAGTGCGCTTGCTCTTCCAAGGTCGTTCTCGTTGACTGCGTTGAAGATCTGAATAGGTACGGTTCTTGTTCTTGGACCATACAGCAGAATGGTTGTGCTCAGCTCCTGGAGAAGGGTGGTGAGTGTCATGACCGAGCCTGAGATGATTGACGGCAGAATCAAAGGAACACTGACTCTTCTGAAGGTGTAGAACCATGTTGCTCCGCTTATGGTGCTGGCTTCCTCAAGCGACGGATTGAGCTGCGTGAGGTTTGCTGCAACCGAGCGGTAGACATACGGGGTTCTTCTTATCATGTACGAGATGATGAGAATCAGGTATGTTCCTGTGAGCTTCATCAGACCGTTTCCACCGAATGCAGAAAGAAGTGCGATTGAAACAACTGTTCCCGGCAGGATGAACGGTGCCATGATAGACAGATCCAGAAGCGCAGAGCCTTTCGGTCTCTTTCTCTCTGTGATGTAGGCCAAAATCGAGCCGAAGATGGCGCACATAATTGTTGCGACAATCGAGAGGAAGAACGAGTTGAAAAGCTCGTGGCTGGACTTCTTGAAGATGTTCGCATAGTTTGTCCATGTGAAATCCGACGGAAGAAGGCCGGTCCATCTCTTGAAGAACGACATGACTATGATTGTCAACTGCGGAAGCAGTGAGAAAATCAGAACAATCAGACAGAGTATGATTGCAAATATTTTGGCTCCGAGGCTCTCATGCTGCTTGATGTCTGTATGCGATGCGGAGATCGTCTCGTACTCGTGCCTGTTGACGATGTACTTCTGAATATACAGTACAAGACCCGTGATGATGACGTTGATGACCGCAATAGACGATGCCAGGTTGATGTCTCCGGCTCCGCCGTATGCGAACTTGATAAGAGTCGGAAGCACGTAGTTGTTTCCGCCGATGACCGCGGGGATTCCGAAGTTTCCGATTGCTCTTACAAAGACCAGAAGTGCCGCAGCTCCGAGGGACGGGATGATCAGAGGCAGTGTGATTGTCCTCATGATTCTGGCCTTTCCGGCACCCATGAGCATGGCTGACTCTTCCAAAAGGGCATTGGCGCCGCTGAAGGCTCCGTATGCCATCTGGAACACGAACGGATAGTAGGTGAGGGTCATGCACAGAATCATTCCGAACATTCCGTAGATGCTCGGAAGTGTCACTCCAAATGGCTTCAGGATGAAGTTCAGTGCTGTTCTGACAATTCCCTTGTTACCCAGAAGGATGACCCAAGTGTAGGCTCCGACGAACGACGGCATGATGATCGGAAGGATCCCCAGTGATACCAGAAGCTTCTTTCCGGGGATTTTGACACGTGCGACGCAGTAGCCCATCGGAACACCGATCAGGATACACAGAATTGTTACGGACAGGCTGACTATGATCGAGTTGACAAGAGCCCTGAGGTAGAGCTTTGTCCCGAAGAAGGTTCTGAAGCCTTCAAGAGACCAGCCTGTGAATTTGAAAGTGTACTCAGCAGGTGCCCAGAAAGCCCTGATGAGCGTGATTGCCATAGGATAGAGCAGGAAGATACCGATGAAGATCATAGGTATTGCAAACACTATGAACTGGGAGAAGTCTTTCTGGAAGAACTTCTTTATCTTGTTGGTCTCTGCTCCATTTTCAATCATGGAGTATTTGCTCATAGCTCTCTTCCCTCCGGTGAGAACAGGGCAACCCTGCTTGTGTCGAATGTCACGTTGACCATGTCACCCTCATGGATGTCCTTCTGAAGGCTGTCCATGTCGATTTCCAGTGTGACAGGGGAGATGCTCTTATTGATTTCAACCTCATAGCGGATGAAAGAACCCAGATGCTGGATGATCTTGACCTGGCCTGGGATTGAGTTTTCGGATGACTCTGCCGAGACCGCAAGGTACTCGGGTCTTCCTCCGATCAGGACCTCGTCTCCGACGTTGGGCTCTACATGTCTCTTTTCCGCCTTGATTGCAACGCGGATTCCCGCAGTGTCGATTTCAACGACAGTCTCCTCTTTGTTTGTGGAGACGACATGTGAGTTGAAGAAGTTCATCTTTCCGATGAAGTTTGCTACAAACGCATTCTTGGGCTGGTTGTAAAGCTCGTCGGATGTTCCGATCTGCTCAACCACGCCCTTTCTGAGAACGGCAAGTCTGTCTCCGACAGCCATGGCCTCTTCCTGGTCATGAGTGACGAAGATTGTTGTGATGTTCGTAGCCTTCTGGATTCTTCTGATCTCGGCTCTCATGTAACGGCGGAGCTTTGCATCCAGGTTTGCAAGGGGCTCGTCCAGAAGAAGGACATCCGGATCATAGACCAGGGCACGTGCGATTGCGACTCTCTGCTGCTGTCCGCCTGAGAGGGCTGTGGGGCTGGGGTTTCTCTTGAGCTCTTCCTGAAGTCCTACAAGCTCCATGACCTCTGTGACTTTCCTGGTTACGACATCGTTTGGAACCTTTCTGACTCTGAGACCGTAAGCAACATTCTCGAAGATTGACATATGCGGATACAGTGCGTAGCTCTGGAAGACCATACCGATGTTTCTCTTGTACGGCGGAATTGTTGAGATATCAACATCTCCGTAGTACATCTTTCCTGATGTGATGGTATCAAGACCTGCTGTGTTTCTCAGAAGAGTTGTCTTTCCGCAGCCGGAAGGTCCGAGCAGACAGAACAGCTCTCCTTCGTTGATTGTAAAGGAAATGTCCTTCAGGGCGTGAACCTCGTTTTTGGTTCCCAGCCCGAAAATCTTGTTTACATTCTCATAACGTACATTCTTGCTCATGAGTTCGGTTACTCCTTAAATGTCTGAAACAAAAGATAGGGCCGCCCACCTTCAGATAGGCAGCCCTGATAATTAAAGATTAAAAATCAAAGGAATGCAGCGAATTCGTTGCGAAGCTGCTTCTTAAGCTGTCCGGCCTCGATTGCGTCATACTCGAAGAACGGGAGCTCTGAGAGAGCAGGAAGGAAGTCCGGTCCCGGAACTTCTGTGGAAACAGGTCTTCTTCCGCAGCTTCTGATAGCCTCTGCACCGCCCTTGCCGGTGAACCAATCCATGAAGATCTTTGCAGCCTCGAGGTTCTTGCAGCCATCGATGATTCCTGCACCCTCGATTCTTCTTCCGGTTCCCTCAACAGGATAGAGGTAAGAAACCGGGCTGCCTTTTCCGATAGCATCGGAGACGTTGCTCTCACCTGTCATTGTAAGTGCATACTCTCCACGTGCGACAGACTGAGGTCCGCTCTTGGAATCTGTTACATAGACTGTTCCGTTCTTTGCAATCTTCTCAGCAAGGCTGAGGTCGCCTGTGAGCTTGTACATCATGTAAAGCTGTGCATATGCGCTTCCGGATGATGCCGGGTTGGTAAGAACGATCTTGCCCTTGTACTTGGGATCTGCAAGGTCGAACCATGACTTAGGAATATCATCGCCCTTGAGCAGGTCTGTGTTGTACATGAATGTCTGAAGCGGCATTGAACATGCATACCACTTGTTTCCGGCGCCCTTGTAATCAGCGCTGAACTTTGCATCGTTCTTGGTTGTGTATGCATAGAGGTTCTCTTCCATCGGGACAAGGCTGTCCTGAGCGATCAGAAGAACGACGTCAGAGTCTGAAGACTTCTGCTGAACCAGTGTGAGAACATCACCTGAATCCTTCTCAAGGTGTGTGACTGTGATGTTCGGATACTCTTTGTTGAAAGCCTCAATAATCTTCTCGCTTTCGGCTTCCTTACCTGCACTGAGGAGAACGAGCTCCATCTTTCCGCTTTTTGCTTCTGCTGCACCCTGTGCGAACACTGCTGTGAACACAGTTGCCAGTACCAGCAATACTACTAATGTTTTCTTCATAAATTAAGCCTCCCTTGAATTGCTTACCAGATAATTCTACCACATTTGAGGATAATCACAACTTTTTTTACTTAACGTTTAGTCCTTACGGCCTGATGTATGCTATTATTGCCAACGGAGAGGTATACTATGAATATCAATATCAGTGTTTCATCAACAGCCGTGGAGAACGGTCGTAAGGCAGCAGTCAAGGCAGCTGAAATCATCAATGCGGCAATAAAAGAGAAAGGCCATGCAAGAATCATACTCTCAACAGGTGCAAGCCAGTTCGAGATGTTCGAAGCTCTTGTGAAGCAGCCTGTCGACTGGTCCAAGGTAGAGATGTTCCACCTTGATGAATATGTGAATCTTCCCGAGACCCACATCGCATCATTCAGAAAATACCTCAAGGAGAGGTTCGTCAACATCGTTCATCCCAAGGCAGCCCACTTTGTCATAGGCGAGGGCGATGTGAAAAAGAACATAGAGGAACTTACCAGGGAACTGAGAAAGGATGAGATTGACCTGGGTCTGATCGGAATAGGTGAGAACGGGCACATCGCATTCAACGACCCACCTGCAGACTTTGATGCAAACGAGGCCTACAGGGTTGTGAACCTTGATCACAAATGCCGCATGCAGCAGGTCGGAGAGGGATGGTTCAAAACAGAAGACGATGTCCCAAAGCAGGCAATCTCAATGCTTCCTAAACAGATTATGGCCTGTAAGGCTATTGTTTCGGTTGTCCCTCACGCAGTAAAGGCCAAGGCCGTCTATGATACAATCACTCAGAAAGTGAACAATATGGTTCCTGCCACACTGCTCAAGACCCATCCCGAGTGGTATCTGTACATAGACGACGATGCAGCTTCTATGCTGATTAAATAAGCCTCAATCAGAAGAAGAACTGGAAAGCCACATAGCAGGCATATATCAGAAGTAGTACTATGCCCTGATATCTTCTCAGCTTCTTTGTGCACAGAGCCGGAATAGTCATGAACGCCATGACGAACAGCATCACGGGAATATCAACAACAAGCGATGCGTTGCGTCCGGCCAGAAGCTTGTCCGCAGGGATATTGAACGGCTGTATTGTGATTGCCATTCCGCTGACAAGAACCAGGTTGAACAAATTGGCTCCGACGATGTTTCCCAAAGACAGGGCGGCATGGCCTTTGACCAGTGATGTGATGGCAGTGACAAGCTCAGGAAGAGATGTTCCCAGCGCGATGAATGTCAGTGCTATTACAGACTCGGGAACTCCGAATCCTGCAGCGATGATTTTTCCGTTGTCCACAAGAAGCTTTGCACCTACAGCAATAACGGCGGCGCCCAGAATCAGGAACAGAATGTCCTTCCAAAGCGGGTTTTCCTTGACTTGGTCATCCTCTGCATCCATGACCAGCTTCCCGCTGAAAGCCTGTCTTACGGTGATTGCCATGTAGATTACGAAAATGGAAAGAAGAATGATTCCGATCGCCCTTGAGAAATAACCTGTTGTGTAGGCCACTCCGCAATAAAGAAGGGCTGCGATGAAGAAAAAGATGACCGGAGTCTTGAATGTTCTTGTATCCACATCTGCAGAAGCCTTTGCGGCGATTGTGATTGCAGAAATCAGTGCTGTGTTGCAGATGATGGACCCGATTGCGTTTCCATATGCCGTCTGGCTCTGTCCTACAGCTGCAGCTATGGATGAAACCATAACCTCAGGGATTGTCGTTCCGATTGAAACGACCGTGGCGCCAATCAGAATTTCTGGAATGTGATAGCGGTGTGCAATACCTACGGCACCGTCGACGAACCAGTCGCCTCCCTTGATTAGAAGGACAAATCCGATAAGGAACAGAATTATTGCTTTGATCATCTGAATCTCCATTACAATGGTCTTGAAATCATTCTAATGGAAATGTAAATCTATTGGTAGATATAAACGGAGAGGGTTATGGACAGAAACAGAATTAGCGTAATCTATGGAAAAGATCCCTTTGAGATGGCTACAAAGCTCATGCAGGACTGTGATCTTGCATCTATGATCGGCGACAAAAGCAAGAAAATCGCAATCAAGCCGAACCTGATCACATCCACCACAGCAGACCACGGAGCTGTTACCCATCCGGAAATCGTGATTGCAATCATCGAGTACCTTCAGGGCCACGGCTTTCATAACATCAAGATAATTGAAAGCTCCTGGGTGGGCGACAACACCAAGCGCGCCTTTTCCGTCAACGGCTACAACCAGATTTCCGCCAAATACAACGTGCCGCTTGTGGACGTCAAACAGGACTCATATGAGCTTGTCAATGTCGAGGGCATCAAGATTGAGATTTCCAAAGAAGCCCTGAGCACAGACTTTCTGATCAACGTTCCTGTTCTCAAAGGACATTGTCAGACTCTGATGACCTGCGCCCTCAAGAACATGAAGGGAATCCTTTCGGACCGCAGTAAGCGGGCCTTCCACTCCATGGGCCTTCATAAACCAATAGCGGCTCTGAACAAGGCAAAGAAGCAGGACTTCATCCTGGTCGACAACATCAACGGTGATCTGGACTTTGAGGAAGGCGGAACACCCGTGTACACCTACAGGATGATGGCAGGAACAGATCCGCTTCTGATGGACTGCTTCTGCGCAACCCAAATCGGTTTCTCCCCGAGCGAGATAGGCTACATCCGCTACTCAAAGCAGATGGGCGTAGGAAGCGCTGACCTTTCCAAGCTCGATCTTAAGGAGTTGAATCAGGCCATATGCATCCCATCAAGATCCACAGGACGTGCACGGTCTCTGGAGCGCTATACAGAACATGATTCGGCCTGTTCGGCTTGCTATGCCAACCTCATCAATGCTTTGGCCAGAATGGATGAAAACCGCACCCTTGATGAGGCCTTGGATAAGATTCCTAACGGCAAGGTCTGTATCGGCCAGGGCTTTAAGGGTAAGAGTCTTGATGCATTCGGTGTAGGCAACTGCACCAAGGGCTGCTCCAAGAATGTTCCCGGCTGCCCTCCCATGGCATCGGCCATCAGAGATAAACTGGAGAACCTGTAACCTCAGCTAATCGAGCCCCCCTGTTCTGGGCCCCGATTGGGCCT
>ONWV01000026.1 GCA_900321635.1 uncultured Spirochaetaceae bacterium
TATTGATTTGCGATATGTCGAATGGAACTTATACTCAGTATCCCTATGATGTGTCAGGTGGAACAATATCTCTGGGTGAGCCATTGAATACTAATTCCGTCGATTATCTTGGGATTAAAACCATTTCTTATTCCCTGAACGATGGGACCGCAGTATTGAATCTGTTTTTGGAGAACGGTTTGCTGACTTTGTATGATACAGCGAGAAAGCAGTACAGAAGTGATCTTGCTTTCGGAATTATGGACAAAACCGCTATTGCTGCTACCCTCATTTCAGGTACGGCATACGGCTGTAAAAATCTGAAGTTCTATAAAGTTAAAGAGTATGCAAATAGCCATGATGGAAAGGCCCCTGTGGGCTATAAGGGCGGAAAGCAGTTTAGGAACGACAAAGGTTCATTACAACAGTCAATGAAAAATGGATTCGCTGTGACATATCGCGAATACGACGTTAATCCTTTTGTCAAAGGTATAAACAGGGGTGTTGAGAGGCTGGTAATTGGTTCTAATGGGTTAGCTTATAAGACCATGAATCATTATATGAGCTTTCAGCTTCTGTTCTGAGAATCTCAAAGGAGTATTCAAATGAATTCAAAAGGTAGAATCATGGAAATTAAGAGAGAGACCATTCAGCGCATGTATGGTGGTATCAAAGGTGGGAGAGGATATGAGCGCACTCCGTTTGGATATTACAACGGTTATGGTGCATTCATGGAGTATCCTGAGACACATCTGTATTTGGTTGCAAACATCTATGAAACCAAAGAGGTTGCCTACATAGATATCAGAGAGTATGTTCTCAATGCTTCCGGTAGAAGTCGGATTACACAGAAATACATTGACGAACTCAAAAGAAAGAATGAGGGGAAGAAGGTTATGTTTGAAAAAGGGAGTGACGGTACCTGGAATCTTCAGGATTACGGTGATTTAGATTGTTAAGGAGAGGGAATAATGTCAGATGGAACGTGTGGAGAACTGTTAAGAAAGGCTTGTTCAATGCTTAAAGAT
Organism: uncultured Spirochaetaceae bacterium; assembly: GCA_900321635.1. Taxonomy (GTDB): domain Bacteria; phylum Spirochaetota; class Spirochaetia; order Sphaerochaetales; family Sphaerochaetaceae; genus UBA9732. The sequence continues at coordinate 1,008 of ONWV01000026.1, forward strand.
GGTAAACCAGCGGCAGAAGTCCATACTGTGTTAGAGAGAATCAAGGATTCGGTGATGTTAGGAACAGCGGCATTGGCCTTGGATGAATACTATTGGTTTTATTCAACATACGCTGATAACTGCATTGATCTAGGGCTATATAAGGACGCAGAGTATTACCTGCGAACAGCAATTATTCTTTCTGAGAAGAAGCAGAATTATGATGAGCTTGCATATTCCGTGAGCGGGCTTATGGCTATCATGATTATGGACAAACGCTTTTCGGAAGCAATAACTATTGGTGAAAAGTATAAGAACACCTGTGCTAACTCTGATTGGGTAGATGAAATCGAAACGGGCCTCTGTCTCGCATATCCTGCTCGGGGCTGGAACAGAAAGGCGCAGAGGCTTGCAAATATAGTTATTGAGCATAAAAAGAAAAACCCTGAGGTTTACTACCATCCTGTTACATGTAGTCTGTACATACGGAGCTATAATTTCGGGAAATGCAGAAACCGGCTGAGTGTCCTTTCTGAGTGGTACGATCTTGAATGTCATGTGAACGGATGCAATTCAGTTACTGCCATGGAAGTACTTGCAGAGAAAGCAAGAGTAGTTGCCAACGAGAAGGAAAACGGGGTTTCTGAAGCCCTTATCCTTTTGGATAGGGTAATCCCAGTTCTTGAAAAATTCGGCTGTAAATACTCAATTGTCGATTTTCCTAGTCTAATTACATTCCGTGAACAATTGAAGATTTCTGTGATTGAAGGCTCTGTCCATGAAAGGAAAAAAAGATGAAACAGAACAAGCATCGTGTTTTAAATGATAACAGATCCGAAATCATTCTAAAGGTATTAGCCCTATACGGATTGAAAGCTTGGACTGAAGCGATATACTGTGGTCCGACTTTCTGTCGCTATGTCCTGGGTTATGAGCTCGGATCATTTAGACGAACAGTATTGAATCTTGATGTTGATCTAGCTTTCAACTTGAAGGTCGGAAACACTAGAATAATTCCACCCAGTTCAGATTTCCCTTATTTGGGGATTGAGATTCCTAACGAGAAACGGACAACCGTTTGGTTTGATGAAATGCTACCAGCATTACGAGCCTCAAAAGCAAGCTTACCGATTGCATTGGGCAAATCTGTTGATGAAGAGATGGTTGTGAAAGATCTGACACGTTTTCCACATCTGCTTCTTCTCGGGGACAAGGGCTCGGGAAAAACCTCTTTTATTAAGAGTGTCATTGAATCGATAATTCATACGAAACAGCCTGAAGAGGTGGAATTTGTCATTGTGTGCAATAGCAGGGTCGAGTATTCCGTGTATAAAGAAAGTCCATATTTACTTTCTCCTATAATGTCGACAGGTGAAGAATTGATTGAAGTTCTCCAGACTATCTGCAAAGAGATGGAGAGAAGGATGACACTCCTTAGTGATTCAGGAAAAAAACAACTTAAAGAATATAATAAAGCGGTAATTGAAGGTGAACTGGAAGCAGAGATTCTTCCATACATCATTGTGATAATCGATGAATTTGGAGAGTTGTCATCGGAACATATGCCTGAATTGCGATACTGGATCAAAAGAATCACAGCGATAGCCAGATTCCTTGGAATACATCTTGTGTTGTCTACTAGATGTATCTCGGAGGAAGTTGTGTCTAAAGAAATCAGTTACAACATTCCATCTCAAATTCAGTTCTATTCGAGCAACGAAAGTCCAATTACAGACAAGGATGTCTCGAAACTCGGAAGTAGAGGAGATTTGCTGTTTCGAGAAGAAGGAACGAAGAGTTTTCTAAGACTACAAGGGGCTTTTGTAGATGACTGAAGGAGAAGAAAAGGTGCTTACAAAAAAGGCGGAGATGCTTTCACTGAGGGAAAGCTATTTTAGCGGAATGAAACTATGTTTAGATGGGGAATTCGACAAGGCTGTAGAGGTCTTCAAAAGAGCATATTCCGTTGCTCTTTCCATTGGCGAAGGGGTAATGGCTTCTATCATGATTCACTGTATCTGCTATTGCTACACGAACCTTGCAGATTCCAGTTCAATGATTAACTTCTGTGACGCTGAGAAAATCAGACACGGCGGGGAACTTGAGCCAGGGATTTTCTCATTCTACTATTCCATCGCATGTCTTTTCAGAAAACAGTATGAGAAAGCTGCTGAAATAGCCAATGATGGAATCAAATTCGAGCAGAGGAGCAATTGTCTGAAGATTGTTCATCCTGCCTACTACTATGAAATTGCTTACAGAGCTTATTCTGCCCTTGGGTTGTAGTAGTCACAGCTTGTTCACGTTTTTTATGAATCAAGTGTTAATTTCTCTTTAAACTGCCCCAATTAAATAAGTGTAAGCAGGAAAGCTTAATTCAATAATAGGGAGATTCCAAGATGAGAGAATTAACAATTAACGAAATGAACAGAATCAACACAGTGCTAATGAATACTCTAAAGGTCGGACATAGTTATCTGCCACAGGAAGTCGAAACGACACTGAAATTTGAAGGAATAACAAAGAAAAACTATGGATTTGGAAGTGTAGAGGAATTTATAAGAAATCTTCCATGCTTCACAGTCGAATCAACTGGCAACTCCTTTTTTAATGCAATATTCAATGGGAAGCAGACAGTAGGTCCGATCTTACGGAAAAAACCTATAGAACTTCCATTTGTGACAAAAACAAAATCTGTCACGATTAGTCCGGTTGAAATTACTGAAAGAAAGACTATGACTTGTTCAGCTAGCACAGGTTGTGAAATAAAGAACATGGATAATGAAAACACAGGAAAGAAAAAGATATGGGGATTCAAGGAAGAAAAACCAATGGAGGTGTTTTATGATTCAGTGAAACTATTCCCAAACAAGACGGTTTTCCTTGAAAAACTTGCAAAGGAGGTTGCTGATGAACCTTGGAATTTTCCAGATGGTAAAAGCAAATACCACATCCTTGAGAACTACCTGAAAGTTGTATTTTACAAGTTGAGGAAAGAAGGGAAAATAGTTTATTCCAAGGACTATCAGAGAGCTGCATTCAATACAGGGCTTGTAAATGATAGATTCCAAGATGTATATATTTGCCTTGAAAAGTCCAAGCCCGGATACACGCGTGAATACGTTACTACAGGTATTACTACTGATGGTGACTCCTTGAGATTTCTGGATAAGAAACCGGAAAGAGCTTTATTCATCAAAGACTACAAGGATCTTTACTATGATACTGACCTTAATCTTGATGTTTCATGGGATCATATTGTCATCGATCATGTTGAAAGATTTCCACTTGATTTTCTGAGAAGAAAACTTGGAGAGTCTATTGATGTTTCCAAAATTCTCGATGAAATTGCTGTAGAAGATAAACCATCTGTAATAAATGCGTTATTCAACAGGTTGAGACGATTTCTCAAAGAGAACCCGTTTTATTACCAGGAAATCGTTGCTTCGGTTCAAAATGCAATTGAAGTTGCAAAGTCCAGAATCAAGAACGACTACAAGATACCCGTTGCCGGATACTATCCGAGGTTCGATACCGTTTCTCTGAATATTCCCCTCTGTCTTTCTTCTACGAATAAGACTAACCTTGCTCTTGTTGTTGAAAGAAGGGGAAACAGGTACATCGGCCATACGATTTTCACCCCAATAATGGCCTATTCGAGTGCCCGCGTTATAAGCAAACAGGAAAACTCCTGGTTGTCGGTGCTCATGGGATGCTAACTAAAAAAAGTGGTTTATACTGAAATCCAGCGATGAGGGAGACAATCAATGACAGAAATAACAGAGATAGAATTCAATATAGCTCTTCAGGCTGCCGAGAAAGGAGACTCCACTGAGCAAATCAGGGTTGCAGATTGCTATCGAGATGGCATTATTGTGAAAAAAGATAAAACGCTAGCATTCGAATGGTATTTACGGTCAGCCTTACAAGGCAATGCTAAAGGAGAAGTACTAGTAGGTGTTTGTTTTGAAGGAGGAATTGGAGTTGAAAAGAATACTGCTAAAGCATTTGAGTGGTATTTGAAATCTGCAGAACAAGGTTTCCGAAGAGGAGCTTATGAAGTGGGAAGATGTTACTCTAGGGGAAAAGGTATTGGTAAAAATGAAGCCAAAGCTTTTGAGTGGTTTTTACAATCTGCAGAACAAGGTTTTGCACATGGGGAATATTCTCTAGGTAATTGTTATCTTTATGGGAAAGGAGTTGAGAAAAACGAAACAAAAGCTTTCGAGTGGTTCTTGAAGTCCGCCAAACAAGGCCTTGCGATTGCAGAATATCGTATTGGTGACTGCTATTCAAAAGGAGTTGGAGTTCAAAAAGATGATGTCCAGGCTTTTGAATGGTACAAAAAAGGTGCTGAACATGGGAATCCGTTATTATTGTGCACTATTGGTTTTTGCTATCTTCAAGGACGTGGTGTAGAAAAGAATGATGCAGAAGCTTTCAAATGGTTTATGAAGTCTGCAAGTTTTGGAAATCCTTATGGAGAAGCGTTAGTTGGTATTAGCTATAAGGAGGGTACTGGAGTAGAGAAGGATGAATCCGAAGCTTTCAAATGGTTTTATAGATCCGCAAACCAAGGAAATGTATTGGGGGAGTTCCATGTTGGCATGTGTTATTGTTTTGGCCACGGAGTAAAAAAGAATGGAGACAATGCTTTCTACTGGTTTCATAAATCATTTGTGAAAGAGTTTTTTGGTGGAATTATAGGTGAAGCTATTTGTTATTTAAAAGGGCTTGGTGTTGAGCAAAATGAGTCTATAGCTTTTGAATTGTTTAAAAAGGCTGTCAAGCAAGGTAATCCTGATGTAGAGAATCTGATTGGAACTTGTTATTACGAAGGTGTTGGTGTCAAGAAAAACAACGGAGAAGCGTTAGAATGGTACAAGCGAGCATCAGAGCATGGTAGCCTTCTGGGAAGAATAAACACGGGGCTTCTTTTTTTTAAATGTAAAGAATATGAAAAAGCTCTAGATTACTTGAAAAATCCCAAAGACTTTTATTGTCTTTCGGATTATAAGTTTTGCCAGGTTTTTGTTACTCTTTCAAGTTTGGGAAGAAAGTCTAAACAATTGTGTGAAATAGTTGAGAAGATATTTAAGGATACCTCATATGTCTATTGCTCATCAATTGAATTGTTTGAGTATCTTCTCTTAATTGATTATTCCAAGTACGACCAATGCCAGAAACTGGTTGAATTGTGTAATAAACATAAGAAAGATTCTGGGGGCTGGGCTTACTTTTTTTTGAGTATTTACAGTGGGGTATTCGATCAATCCAAAGAATTGAAAGGTTTGGTTGAGAAAAACAATGTATTATCCTATGTTTATAGAAGGAGAGCTTCAGAATATGGCTTTCCTTTCAATCAATCCGATGTAAAAAAATACTATAGCAATACGGACTTAATTGATGATTATGAGATGGCTGATGCCAAAATTGAGTTTGACCGTGGAATTGATACTGAAAGGCTTGGACGATGTATAGAAAGACAATGTCGAAAGTATTTGAAAACTGATAATTTGACTAGAATAATGGAGGAAATGGTTGGTTTTCATAGTTTGATGGATTATATGTTTTTGAAAACTGAGCGGTGGGATATGGAGAAAAAACCAGAGTTCTCATTGAAAATCCGAAATGATATAAACTCAGTAGGAGGGAGTCGTCGAAGAAGAATAGATGATCCGGCTGATGAAATCAACACAGGATTTGAGCTTTTTAGGAGAGACAAAGATGTTAATCATTTTCTTAAGAGACTCTCGGAAGAGGAACAGTGTTCCAGTTTCAATTCGTTATCGGAATACATTGATTCATTTTCAGATTTAACAATCAAGAATAAGATTGAAGACTATTGCTTTAACTTGGGTAAAGGAGCTAGAGAAAGAGTATTTAATCAAATCAGACATAAAGCTATATCTTTTGGCGATGTTTATGCTGAAGAAGGGGTGCCTTATGATTATATGGATTCAAAGGAAAAGACGGGAGCTGAAAAGATAGATGACATTACTGCTTGGAAGCTTGATTTGATTACCAGTATTGAAAAAGCAATCGCAATGCTCGAAAAGGATTCAGGAGTTCGAAAGTGCAAAAAAGCTACGGCCTCGTATATAATTGCCAGTTTTCTTTATACGGATTTGGCTGAGAGAATTCTTGAGATTTCAGGACAGATAGAGATATTTGATGAACTTGAAGAAGAAATAAAACGCATTTTGGGAAGGACTGAATCATTTAATTATAATCTTAATCCATTGTTTCAATTGTTCAAAGAGAAGAAAGGGGATGTCCGTGATTTAGATATATGTGAGCTGATAGGGGTCAAACCTTCCAGTTATGCCAGAACCAAGAAAACAATACATGATCATCTAAAGGTATATCTAGATAAGGCAGTAGTGGATTAGTGCAAGAAAAAAGAATACAAGTTTTTTTTGTGAAATAGGATATAAGTAATAGAAAAACGAAACGAATTAGTTTCAATAGGTGAATTGATTTTGGATAAAACCTGGAAAAAAAAGATAAATACTAAGCGCATTATCAAGCTTGCAAAAAAGGGTAATTCTGATGCCATGTATCTTGCTGGAATCTATTATCAGCTTCATAATGAACCCCAAGAATCCTTCAAATGGTTTAATAAAGCTGCGGAACAAGGGAATGTTCTTGCTCAATATTGGATTGGAATAAGTTATTTAAATAATTCCGATTGCAACGGAGTCAAAGCTTTCAATTGGCTTCAAAAAGCAGCGCTTCAAGGATATAAATACGCACAACTACGAGTCGGGCTATGCTATTCAAATGGGATAGGAACCGATGTTGATGAGGAAAAAGCATTCGAATGGCATCTAAAAGCGGCAAAACAAGGTCTGGTCAATGCACAATTACAGGTTGGACTATGTTACAAGGAAGGTGTTGGGATAAAGAAAAACGCTGAGGAGTCCTTTATGTGGTTTATGCATGCTGCAGAGCAGGGATCAAGCTTAGCACAGTACATAATCGGGCTTTTTTATGATTGCGGTTTTGGTACCGATGTCAATGAAGAGAAAGCGTTTGAATGGTATGAGAAGGCAGCAAATCAAGGTGATAGTAATGCACAATTGCTTCTTGGACTATGTTATGAAAACGGATTGGGGATTACCGTTGATGACGAAAAAGCGTTCCAATGGTTCATGAAGGCTGCAGAACAAGGTTCGGAGGAAGCTCAATTAAAAGTAGGACTCTATTTTGAATACGGTTTGGGAACAGAGAAAGACGAAGCAAATGCCTTTAAGTGGTACTTGCTCGCTGCTGAACATGGAAATCCTAAGGCACAGTTGGAAGTTGGTAAACGGTATGAGGATGGTAATGGAACCGAAACTAATCCATCAAAAGCATTCCTATATTATGTGGAGGCTGCAGAGCAAGATTTGGCAGAAGCCCAGAGAAATGTTGGGCGTTGCTATATCTACTCAATTGGGACTGACGAAAATGATGCTGAGGCTATAAAATGGTTGTTGAAAGCTTCTGAGCAGGGGGATTCAATTGCCCAGTTTATGGTTGGAGTACTGTATCTGGATTCCTGGAAGGAAGAACGCGAAAACATAGCTAAAGGATATAAATGGATTAGGGAATCTGCTGAAAATGGATTCTCACTTGCTCAGGCGAGTCTCGCTTTTTTCCTGCTTGATGATAAATACGGATTTCAATGTGAGAGGAATGAAGTTGAGACATGGATTGAAAGAGCAATAAGTGATGAGAACGCTTATGTGGATATTATTCTTGGAAAGGTTTATCTCTATTATCTGAATGATTGGAGGAAAGCTGAAGATTTCTTTATGAAGGCTTCTGAAGAGGACGAGCTGATTGATTCATGCAACTGGTTGTCGGTTTTATGTTTTGCTGAAAAAAGAAATCAAGAAGGGGTTGAGTGGGCAAAGAAAGCTGCAGATGCAGGGGATGCTCTTGGTTGTTTTATTTTGGCAAGCGCATATTATCATGGAAAAGGAATCAATAAAAACTCAACCGATGGAGATTTTTACTACAAAAAGGCTTTATACAACGGATTATCAATAAGTCCTAATGAAGCGATGGTTTTGGATTCAATAACAGAGTTAAGGTTGATTGATATCGAGCAATTATACTCAAATCCTCAATATGTCCATTCATTACTTAGTTCGGATTTTTTCCCCAAGACAGATTTTATCTTGGCCAAGATTCAGAAGAAGATGAGGGAAACTAAAGATGATCCATTAACTGCAGAGAGCATCAAGGGAACAACAACAAAAGCATTGAGCAATGTCTTAGGCAGCAGACCACTTCTAATTGAAGAATTAATAAAGAAAAAGTTGAAAAAAAACAAAGGTCTTCAATACTCTGATGACGCCATAATGATAGGAAGCATCTCATTACCCGAATACTATGTTGAAAAACTGGAGACATGGGATTTCTTCAAACAAGATAACCCACAAAAGTATCTGGATTATCAAGTGTATAATGCCAGATCAGCTATGGATGATTATTGGGAATATGAAGAGTACAAAGAGATTAAGAAAGTGTTTGACTATTATGATGCACAAGGTGGAGCCAATTTGGATCCATTGCATAATAAAGTTGGGTGTATAAAAGAGCTTAAAATGCTTTTTCCAAGAAGAATTTATTAGAAGAAATAGTTCGCTCATTTCCATTAATCAGGAAGAATCTGAAGAAAAACAGCCAGTAGAATTAAAAGACGAGGAAACCCCTTCAGCTGAAGAAGAGTTTTTCAGAAAAGAAAATCAAAAAAATCGCATATTACAATTGAAGCGTTTCATAATTGGTTTTGATTGTTTTTTAAATAGCACAGTTTCTTCAGGTACAGCCACTGTTTTCATTATAGGGTTGCTAATCCCGTCTCCTTTTAAAACCGGACAAGCCCCTTGGAATGATAAAAAAGGCAATCTCTTGTCCATAACTAAATGGCTAAATAAGACAATAATTGGTATTTCAGTCAAAGAGATTCAATCAATTCTATCTAAAACAAAACATTTCTCATCAAACATTGACTGGTATTATGAAGATCAGGTATTTGGTGAAAAGGCTTTAAAACAAACAGAAATCTGTGAACGATTAGGAATTATACCATCAGCATTTACTAGGACTCTTACGACACTCAAGAGGAGTATTAGTGATTATTGGGAAGAGCATAAATCCGCATTTGAGGATTTTGATGATTGAGGATCCGTTTTTTTTTGATAACGTCTTGGACAGATACAACAACTGCAAGTATCAAGATGTTGCAAATTCAATAATTGAACTCATAACTGAAACTGAAGGAGATAAGACGCTCCTATATGTTGATTTGGGGCATGTTCTTTGTCTGGCTGGGGATTACAGCAGAGCGGCGCCGATATTACTGGGCGCAATTGAAACCCTAGAATTAGGGAATGAAGATAATCCTGTGTTAGAAACTGCGTATCTTTCTTGTGCCATATGTCTGTTAAACTTGGATGATTATGGTAGATATTGCTTTTATATCTCACGGTATATGGAAATCATAAAATACACTAACCCAGAATTATATGTTAGCTTGTGTGATAAGATTTAAAAACAAGAGTAATCTCAACACGAACGAAAAAAACTGAAAATCTGATGTGGAAGTGTTAATTCTGATAATTATTGCCCCAATTAAATAAGTGTAAGGGGAAAGAAAGTACCCTTGAATACTAATTACTCCTGATGGAGCATTGGAGGAAAAGATGGATTTCTTAAGTTTATTGAAAGACATCATCACAATGGTTGTTGTTGCTAATGCAGCGACTGGTCACAAGGACGACAGTATGACCGAGGAGTATGTTCAGACCCTCGAGACTATTCTAAAGTCGGGAAATCCCAGCTGAGGCTGGCGGGATTTGGCCGTGATTTCACTTCAAGTTTTGCTGTGGAATCACGGCTGAAAAGGAAGGAAGAAGAATGAAAGACAGAATGGTTATATCAGTTGAGTTCAAACGAAAACCGGATAATCAGATTGCGGCATATTTCGCCGTTAAACCGAAGTTTGATCAAGACAAATGTGATTGCTTTCTTGCTATGGTTTCACAGCTACCTAAACTGATGGAATTGCTGTTCGGAAGTATTGAGGCAGGTGCAAGATGGCTTGTGGAAAGCAATCGCGTCAACTTTGAACCTATGAGGCGCATGCTTGAGCAATCTACGGTGTCTTCAATTGATGAGATTGAGAAGTACAGAAACCTTGTGAAGGTTGACTAAGAAAAATAGGAGAGTAAATAAATGTTAATTGGAATAATAACTTTGGCAGGTGCGGCAGTCAGCGCTCTAATCGGAGCAGGATTCAAGAATACTGATTGGGGAAAGAAAATGGATGAAGCCTTGGAAGGTGCAAAAGACAGTATTCTGAATACAGCAAGAGATGCAAAACAGATTGTTGGCAAAAGGTATTAATGGATTTAAAAGAAAAAAAGCATAGGAGAAATTATGATTCACAAAGAGTTGAAAGAATATGCTGAAATGGCTGCTTCATATCGCCGGCTGGCTGATGAAAACGATTATTGGAAGTTCGGTGATTCAAGAATCAATGATAAAGCGCCACAATACAAAGGGAACTGTCTAATTGTTCATGGACAGAGTTTTTCAGGCAAAACAACTCTGCTGCACAAAATGGCTAGAGAATTGCCAAGAAATATTAAGATTATAGTAGTTGTTTTCGATACGCGTGATGTTGAGGCACAGAACTTTTGGAAAGATGCTTCCGATCAAGTGATTAATCTTTCGAAAGAATGCAGATTCTCAATTGGAATTAGAGAGATGGTACTACGCTTTCAGAGCATTTTCGAGAAGTGCCTTGCAGATGTTTTTGATGATGGTTCGGACGTTCTTCTCATTATTGATTCTTGTAGCCAACTTGTACATGCCATCACTGAATCTGGTATTGTTCCTAGGGGAATTACTCTCTCAGGCGGAATTGATCAGAATGTCAGTGATTATATCGGATCCCTCTTTGATCTTGCCGGTAATTATTGCAATGGAGGGAGTTTTACTATATGGGGTACGTGTTTCGTTCAGAACGATGAGGAAATAATGAGTGAAGGAGCTTCATTTGCTCTTAGTCAAGCATCTACAAGTGATATTGTGATGGACCGGGCATATAGGATTACCAATAAGTCAATTTCAAAGACTCATATACAAAAATAGTCTTTTCTCCAATTACTTTTGCATATGTGTTTATGTAAAATTAGACTTTTTCATTGCTTTTATTCCACGCATTTCTTCTGTTCTTTTTTTCAAAAAAGGGCATGCTAAAACACAATAATGCCGACACATAACTGTCGGCATTATAATGATTTGTCGTTTAAAGGCAATTATTCCCACTCAATAATGGCAATTTGATTCCACGTATTTAGTGTGTCCTACATTATTCTATCTGTATATATAACGCTAATTGTATTCATATTATTCATGATACTATCATGTTTGTCGGACAAGGATCGGACAGATATGTGGCTGGTAATTCCTAAAAGTTGAGTTATTTTCATTTTTTAGGAATAGCGCTATAATCATACCTGTGTGAGAGAACCGTGTATCTGAACCGTTTCTGTTATTTTTTACTATTCCGCTATTTGTCTAAGAAAAGACACAGGAGCTGATTTATTGGGTTTATAACTCAGGTAATACTAGGACCTAGTATCGCATATATTTCAAATCAAAAGAATCTGCATCAAGATTGCCTTGTTCGAAGGGAAGATATTTAAGGGATATTGTATCTTTCTTTGTTCCTTCTTTCCAAGGTACTGAGAGCTTACAGTCAACAAAATCGGTATTTGTTTCACCTTTTTCTTTTTTAGGAACAACAACCACTGCTTCTATGTTAAGTTCGTTTTCTGGGGATTTGTCACCAACTATGATTTTCCACCAAGAAAGTTCATTATCTTCTTTACAACTAATACTATCATTTCGGATAAGCCTCAAGAGGAATGTTGAGTATGCAATGGCTTGTGCAATTGCATATGCGGGTTGCTCCTTTTCATCATAGGTGTCTTTAACTTCGAAGACTTGTATTATAGAAGATCTTCCTCTTCCCCGCCTTCCCAAAATATCAATTCTTCCTCCTACACCGTTTTTTGAATAGCTTAGCTTTTCTTTCAATCTGTTTTTATCAAATCCATCTCTGTAAACCTCATGAACTTTACTTGCTTTGAGAGGAGTTGGAAACTGGAAAAAGGATCCGTTGTCTTCAGGTCTGGTAATGACGGTCATGAACCTAAAGGCTTTTCCGTTAATTAGTTTTAATAATGTGCTTTCAACATCGCATTCTACAACGTGATCAGTATTAACTGTTTCCGGCGAATAGTAAGAATAGAAAAGGTCGAAATCTGTACAATTCTTCTTACCAGTAGCCCATTCGCTGGTCCTCTTTTTTCCGATAATACTCCAGAGTTTCGGAGGCACTGCTCCTCTCTGTTTCCTGGGCTCTATGCGGTCGTACACAAGACTATCAGCATCATAATGAATAGTCGCTATAGAGTTTCCCCTAAATCTAAGATCAAGTTCTGCATCTTTCATCATAACGCTTGTATAAAACCCAAAGTTAGTATCGAAAAACTTTGTTTGGTTTTGTTTCACATAAACATTTCTTATGACCCTTTTCATTGAATTGAAATTTGACTCTTCAGTGAGAGTGGCCCATTTGCTTAAATACTTAGTGAAATTTGATTCCCAATTACTTGTATTGCAATCAAGAAGAGTCAAAGAATAATCTACAATTGGTTGGTAGTAAATATCTGCTAAATCTTTTTTATCCATATTGATATATTAGCACTAGTTAATTGAAATGCAACTTTTTGCTCGTTTTGGGATACGAAATCCTCATCTTTCTTGGTACCGGTCTTCCGCATTCTTCTATGCTGTTTGTTCTCCTATAGATGATTTGCTTTTGCTGGGTTTTCCCTTCATAGCAGAAACCCTTGCAACTATCGTGTCCGATGTAATCGTTGATATAATCGGTTATCAGCCTTCCAAGTTCTGCCTTTTGGTTTTGGCTAAGACGTTTCCAGATGTAGCCTTTGAAGAGGTCTTTTATCTGAAAGGTCTCATTAACTCTAATGTTAAACTTAATTTGGCGAAGAACATATCCGAACAATTTTTCCCGAGTTGTGTCCTTGTTGAATGACTCTGGATTTACCTTTAAACCCTCTGCAGTAGCGTATATTTCATATAATTCTTCTCTCATTAAATAGTTGAACCCCTACAAAACTAATCAGAAAAATTTTTTTCTGTAAGATTACCCACTACAATAAGTGTCTCATATAGTTTTCTTCCACTAAATCTGCCATGTGCAGATCAAATTAATCGCCTTTGTCAAAACACCTACTAGGTCTATGGTTTTGACAATATTGTAGCATACGAATCCCAAGCCGCAAGAGGCGGTTTTTGAAAAAGGATTCAATTGAATGAGATATAGAAATTCGATGAATCAGACCCGAAGAGAAAACTTAATGAAAAGAGGTGTCACGCGTATGAAAGACAGGGTTTGTATTCACGGAGCTGCACGCTCCATCGGTTCCAGTTGTGTTGAACTCACATCTGGAAGAGATCATCTGATTCTGGATTATGGAAAGCCCTTGGAGGGGGAAGGGCCAGTGCCTTTTAAGATTCCGAAGAAGCGGTTCCATAGGTATCAGTTCATGTTGTCTCATTCACATCTTGACCATTGCGGGTATGTGAATGAGATTCCGAAGTACCAGTACCCAATAAACGAGAAGATCAGGGTCCTGGCTACAGAACGGACAATCAGAGCGATGGAACTCCAGAATCCAGATGTCCAGCTGCGGGATATTGAGACGCTATGTCCCGATCTGATATGGGGCTGGCATGGATTCTGGTACACGTTCGTATATGCCGATCACAGCGCTCCGGATGCATGCAGCCTCATCATCTCCACAAAGAGGAATACATTTCTCTACACCGGGGACTTCAGACTGCATGGAAGAAGGTCGGATGATTACACCCAGAGGATACAGGGTGTTCTGAAGCATAGGTATTTTGCAGGAAAGCCCCTGACCATCATAACGGAAGCCACGAATGTCGGAAAAGAGATGGGTCAATCTGAACAGGATGTTGAGGATGAACTTGCAAAGGAGTTCGAGAAGCCGGGTCTGGTGATGGTGAAGATGGCCAATCAGAACCTCCAGAGGATCGAGAGTGTATATAACGCCTGCAAGAGAAGCGGAAGAATCATGGTCACAGAACCCTATACAGCCTATTGTGCCCTTGAGCTCGGTAAACAGGAACGAAATCTCGCGGGAGAGCTTGCGGGAAAACCGTTTGACATCAAGCCAGATGGAAAAGTTTGGAAGGTGTTCAACATCCAGTCTTCATGGACCTCCCGTCTGGCTGAGAGCGGAGAACTCAAACAGTTCGGAGGCCGTATCAAGATCACAAAAGATCAGTTCGAGTCCATGTCTGACAGGGTTGTCGCCGTTGCAAATTACGGGATGCAGGATTTCCTGGAAAAGAAAAACCTCGTGAACAGGGTGGTGTGGTCCATGTGGAAGGGTTATCCCTGCTATGAGAAGCTCTGCAGCCGTTATGAGGTTCGGTGCATCCATGCCAGCGGGCATGTCTATGAGAGAGACCTTGTCCGGTTCATCAGAGAGCTGCATCTGGAGAGAACCATCCTGATGCATAGCGGGGACCCGATGAGAATCGCAGGCCTTATCGGTGATTGCACTGAGCCGGTTGTACTGTCGGACGGGCAGGAGATCAAGCTTAGAGGAGGCAGGCATTGAAGCTGGATATCAAGGTCGACAGTGAGATGGTTGAGATCGTCAAGTCCCTCAAGAAAGCAGGTTGTTTCTTCATGCTCCTGATAGACGGCAGTCCTTTTGCGGATCTTGGCATCATTGCCCCACTGATTTTCGGAGAAAACGGGGTGAGTCTGATTCCTTTCGATGCGAATACAGATCTTGATGAGGCAAAGAGGGAGGCGGCCGAGGATGGTTCGGGACTGCTTCTTGTGCCCGACTGCATGGATGTCACAATGGACGATCTCATTGCTGAGAAGACACCGTTTGCCGTGGTCGTGAACAAGATGAAAGTCCATGAGCCGGTTCCGTTCTTTGACCGTGAATGCCTGAAGATAACAATCAAGATGTCCTTCTGCAATGTCGAATCCCAGATAGAGGCAATGAAGGGTGCATTCGGAGATAACGCCAAAGCTGTTTTGGATGCCTCCATAAGTCACGGCTTTTTTGAGAATGACGTTTTACTGCAGGTCAACGAAATCAATGCGGTTCTGTCTGCGGAGGAGGACCCGGACAAGCGGATTGAGAGACTCAACAGCTTCATGGAGATGCAGGGGTTTGAAAGGAGAAAGGCTAAGACGGCACCCCCGCCTGCTCATCTTGAGGAGGATGAGGTTATTGAATATGAGGATCCGAAGGTGTCGGATTGTTTTGACATCAGGGTTCTCAGGACAACTCTTCCTGTTGATGTGATTGTAAGGATGGCCTCAAAGGCAGGACAGAAACGGTTGTCACTGCTGTTTACAGGTGGGAGCGGGACTGGAAAGACCGCATTCGCGCATTATCTGGCCTGCAAACTTGGGAGACGTATCATAGTCGCAACTCCGTCCCAGATTCTTCAGAAGTGGTGGGGCAACACGGAAAGGAACATTCGACATCTGTTCAAGGCGGCCATGGAATCGGGCTCCGTACTCCTGTTCGATGAGATAGACACATATCTGGGCAGACGGGGTGATGTCACTGAGGTGAACCAGAAGCACTGGACGACAATCGCCAACACGTTTCTTCAGGAGATGGAGCGTTTCTCCGGAATCATGATAGGCACCACGAACATGAAGGAGAATGTGGATCCGGCTTTCATAAGGCGGTTCAACCGGATAGTGGATTTCTCATACCCGGACACTGATGCTGTCAGGTTACTGTGGGATGACTATTTCCCGAAATATGCCGTTTCACATGAAAGTCTTGAATCCATTGCCATGACCGAGGCGGTGGGGCCGGGGGATTTCGCGAACTTATGGGACACATGTGGATATATGGAAGAGGATGAGATCTCCACTGATTTCATAGTGGAGGAACTCCTCCGCTCTGCAGAGATGCGCGGGGGAAAGAAGAGAAGACCAATGGGATTCAGGATCAGCTAACAAGGAGGAAAAGTATGATCGGGTATGCAATTCAGAAAGGAAACAGGGTCTATGTCTATGATGAAAAGAATAATGAGATTACGAACAAGAGCGGAGAACTTCTAGGTTTTTCATCGACTTCTTATGTGGTGAAGAACGGTCATCAGGTTCTGGTATATGACGAGCATGGAAGAATTCTCAAGAATTATTATGACTGAAAGAGAATAATCTCATAACTGCTTTTGCCGGGAAAGGTTTTTTCGCACCAGCTGATTAACATGTCACAACGATTTGATTCTCAATTTGTTGCGTCGTATATCTGCGAATGCAATGACAGTAGCATCATTTGGTACATTTTGACTATTTCTTGATTGCGTTCCCAATTTGCGGACGCTCTGTTGTTAATATTCCTCGCACGGAATCAAGGGGGTTACTGTGGAAGATAAATTGGAATACCTGGATGAGATTCTGGAAGAGGCTTACAGGCAGGCGGAGTTCGATGATCTCTGCGATTACTTCATTGCTGTCCGAAATGGACAGCAGGTTGACGATCCCAGGCCTAAAATGAGTTTCATTACAAAGGAGCTTGAAGAGGAGGCCAAGGCATATGCCGCATGCCTGTGTGATGTCATGGAAGAGTTCGAAGGAACTCTGGAAAAAGGGAGGTGAACATGGGTTTTGTGCATCTTCATAATCACACGGATTATTCTCTTCTGGATGGCGCAGGCAGTGCTGCCAAATATGTTAAAAAGGCAAAGGATCTGGGAATGACAGCAATGGGCATTACCGATCATGGGAACATGTTCGGAGTGCTCGAATTCTACTTTGCTTGCAAGAAGGAAGGGATTCAGCCAGTAATAGGCTGTGAATTCTATATCTGTCCTGAAGGAAGGACCCTTAGAGATGAGGAGCATAAGAAGCCTTATCATCTTGTTTTACTTGCTATAAATAACAAAGGTTATCACAACCTCATGGAGCTTAATTCAATCGCCTGGATTGAGGGCTTCTACAATAAGCCCAGGATAGACCGACAATGTCTTGAGGAGCATTCCGAGGGGCTGATATGCCTGTCGGCATGCCTTGCCGGAGAGGTTCCGCAGCAGCTTCTGGTCGGCAACACTGAGAAAGCCTACAAGACAGCAATGTGGTATAAGGAAGTCTTCGGAGACAGATACTACATAGAAATCCAGAATCATTTCATTGAGGAAGAGATTACTGTTCTTCCTCTTCTCAAGAAGCTTTCCAAGGATCTGGACATTCCTCTGGTTGCAACCAATGACATCCATTATCCGTCAAAGGATGATGCAAAGGCGCATGAGATTCTGCTGTGCATCGGAACCAACGGCAAACTGGAAGAGGAGAATCATTTCAGATTTCCGACAGAAGAGTTCTACATGAAGACGCCACAGGAGATGGAGCAGCTGTTCTCCGATGTGCCGGATGCGTTGTCCAATACTGAGGTCATAGCCAGGCGGTGTGAGTTCGAAATCGAATTCCCCAACGGGCTTCTGCCTGATATCGATGTTCCGTCTGAATACGACTGTGCTGCCTCCTACATAACTGATCTTGCCAAAACAGGTTTGAGGAGGCGCTATCCGGACTATGGAACAGACGAGGAAAAGACAAAAATTCTTGATGAGCGTCTTGAAATGGAACTGGGCGTCATAATCCGCATGGGCTTCGAGGGCTATTTCCTGATTGTCCGTGATTACATCCACTGGGCAAAGACCCATGGAGTTCCGGTAGGGCCAGGCAGAGGGTCCGGTGCCGGCAGTCTTGTGGCTTACTGTATAGACATCACAGATGTGGACCCGATTAAGTACGATCTTCTGTTCGAGCGTTTTCTGAACCCGGAGAGAGTATCGCTTCCTGACTTTGACATAGATTTCTCGGATGAGGGAAGGGAGGAGGTCATCGATTATGTGACCAGAAAGTACGGCTACTTCCGTGTGGGACGTATTGCGACATTCAACACCCTCAAGGCAAAGCAGGTGGTCAATGATGTAGCCAGAGTTCTTGGATTCGATTTTCAAACATCCAGAAAGATAACTGCTCTGATTCCCGACACCATAAGCATCATGAAGAAGAAGGAACTGGAGGACGGCACCTTTGAGGAAGTACCAGATGATGTTCCTGTAACTCTTTCGCTTGCTTTGGAGAAGATTACGCAGCTTCAGGAATTCAGAGCCATGGGTGAGCGGTATGAACTGCTGTTCGACAGTGCACTGAGACTTGAAGGCCTTTGTCGCAACATGGGCACCCACGCTTGCGGGATTGTAATAGGAAAGACGGAGCTGAAGGATTATGTGCCTCTGTACATCGACCGTGAAACCAAGAGCATAGCCACCCAGTATGACAAGAACTACATAGAGCAGTGCGGGCTAGTGAAGATGGACTTTCTGGGGCTTAAGACACTCAGCCTTCTTGAGAACTGTCAGAACATGATCAGGCGGAAGGACCCTGATTTCGACTTGGAGAAGATCGACATGGAGGATTCAGAAACCCTTGCGATGATGGCCCGCGGGGACAGCACCATGGTGTTCCAGTTCGAGAGTAAGGGCATGCAGGAGAACCTCAGAAAACTGTGTCCGACACAGTTTGAGGAGCTCAATGCAATGTGCAGCCTTTACCGCCCCGGTCCTATGGATTTCATTCCTCAGTACATTGCATCTAAGCACGATGCCTCCAATATCAAGTACCCAGACAAGGACTTGGAAGAACTTCTCAAACCCACCTACGGGGTGATGGTCTATCAGGAAGAAGTCATGAGAGCCTCCCAGATTATAGCCGGTTTCACGCTCGGACAGGCCGATGAGCTGCGCAAGATCATGGGAAAGAAACAGGTGAAGAAGATTCCCGCCCTGAGGCGCAGGTTCATAGACGGTGCTGTGGCCATGGGCAGGGACAGGGACCATGCTGCGGAGATTTTCAGGATAATGGAGCCGTTCGGCAAATACGGATTCAACAAGAGCCACAGCGTCTGCTATACAGTACTTTCTTTCCGCACAGCCTATCTGAAATGTCACTATCCGCTTGAGTTCTATGCCGCCAACCTGACCAACGAGATAGGGAACACCAAGAAGTTCAGGGAGTATCTGGACTATATAAGAAGCCATAAGATTGATATTCTCCACCCAGATATCAACAGCTCCTCCCGTTATTTCGATGTCTCGGACGGAAAGATCCTGTTCGGGCTTGCCGGAATCAGTGGATTGGGTGAGAAAACAGCTGAATCAATCCTGAAAGAGAGGAGTGAAAACGGCAGATACCAGTCTTTCAATGATTTCCTTGTCAGGTGTGATGACAAGGTTCTGAATATAACTGCTCTGACTAACCTGATTCTGGGCGGGGCTTTCGACTCTCTTGGTTACAACCGACATACGTTACTTGCAAACTTGGGAGATGCACTAAAACATGCAAAGAGCGTGAGGATGGACAGGGAAAGCAGTCAGGGGTTTCTGTTCGGTGGTGAAATGGAGGCAATAACACAATACCGGATGCATGAATACCCTGAGTATCCATTGACTGAAAAACTCGATAAGGAGCGTGAAGTCCTGGGCTTCTATGTCTCAGGGCACCCTTTGGATGCGCAGAGACAAGATTGGAAAAGACTTGTCAGGTTGGATCTTTCAAAGCCAGACAGAATCTTTGCCGGAGTGTCATACACAGCGGTCGGAATAGTAAAGTCAGTCCGAGCAATTCAGACCAGAACCGGTAAGCGGATGGGTGTTGTGTCCGTGGAGGATTACAACGGCAACATTGATATCACGCTCTTTTCGGAAGCTTGGGCAAAGTATGAAGCCGGAATTGCACCGGGACGAATTATGGGCTTCAGGGGCAGTTTCCGTGAGAACAACGGAGCAATGTCATTCAGTGCATCTACGGTTTACGGAGACATCTCGCAGATGAAGGAGACAAAGGTCAGCAACATGGTCATTGAGGTTATCCGTGATGAAATCTGTCAGAATTTCGTTAGAAAAACCAAAAGGATTATTGTCTCCAATCCTGGTTCGGTTTCCATTAAGTTCGCTGTATATGGGACACGGGAACAGATGGAAATGGAGGAACAAGTCCACCACAGGCCGACCTTAATCTCAACTGCAAGACGTTTCAATGTGGATGCGTCGGAGGACCTTATCGGAAAACTCAAGGAACTGGATGGTGTTGCGGATGTGTATTTGGAATAAAGTCTCCTGCTTAATCTGATAGTGTACGAAAAAAGTGAACATTTTCTTAAAGTGTACACATAAACCGAACGCTCTATGTTTATTCTCCAATTGAAACCTGTCAAAAAGGAGTTGAACCATGGACATTACTAAAAGCAACATCTGTGACTGTTTGTCTTTCGCTTTCAATGGACTTAAGAAATGCAAATTGAATCTTGAAAAGATTTCGGAAGACGCAAAGGCTGCAATCAATAGATTATCTGACTTTTACAGAATCAGTGAAAATGAAGCGGTCCTTCTTATAATTGCAATTGAAGCTCATTATTCATCGGAAAGCACTCACAACATTGTAGGATTTAGGGAAATAAGGGAGACAATTGATTGTGATGTAATGAAAGTTCTTCCATTCAAGAATCAGATACTGTCCCTGATAGAGAAACATTTCTTTTTCCGTGAGTATTCACTCGATGAGAATATGAATTTCAGGATTAACGATCAGGTTCTGGAGGCTTTGTACAGGGGGTCTTTTGCCGGCATTACTGATGTCGGTGAGGATTTCAATGATAGATATGCCTTTATCAGACGATTTCAGGATATGTACGAAGATAGAGGTTCATATCCACATTCTCTTAAGGTTCATATTCTCAGCGATATGGAAGACAGTTTTTCCAGTGTTGATTTAGTTGAGAAGATGAGAGTTTTAATCCCTGTGAAAGAGGAAAGATTCATGTTCTATGACTGTTGTGGTGACTTTCTTCAAGGGAGAATCAGCGGACTTATAGCAACCGTGAATGATATTTACAACGACATAGTGGCCAAAAGAAAAGCCAAGGCAATGGCTGACGGCAATCATTTTCTCATCGAACAAGATTTTCTGAAGGTTGATAAAGGTGAAAGCATCTCTGACTCTCGTCTTGATTTGACCGACAAGGCAAAAGAGATTCTGCTTGGTGAAGACATGTGTCTATACGAAAAGAAATTCTCTGCAAGAGATATGATTGAACCAGAGATGATCAATGAGGTAAAGCTATTTTACAGCAGAGAGAACCAGAAACAGGTAGATACACTTGCTGAGTATCTTTCTCCCGCCCATTTCAAGAGCATTCAGGACAACCTTAAAGAAAGGGGCATGAAGATAGGTTTTTCTGTTCTCCTTCACGGAGCTCCCGGAACAGGAAAAACCGAGACTGTATACCAGATTGCAAAGAAAACTGGTAGACGAATTGTGAAGGTTGATGTCTCAAAAGCGAAAAGTTGCTGGTTTGGGGAAAGTGAAAAACTCGTTAAGGATATCTTTGACAGATATAAGGCTGTCTGCAAAAAGGCTGTTGGAGCTGGGGAAAACATTCCGATTCTGCTGTTCAATGAAGCTGATGCTATATTCTCGAAGAGAAAGGATGTCGCAACAGGAAATGTAGCTCAGACGGAAAACACCATTCAGAACATTATCCTTGATGAGATGGAAAACCTTGAAGGCATTCTCATAGCAACAACTAACCTGACAGACAATTTTGATAGTGCCTTTGAGAGACGTTTTCTTTACAAAATACGCTTTGATAATCCATCTGCAGAGTCAAGGCTCGCCATCTGGGAAAGTAGAATCAAAACCTTACCGGAGGCTTCATTAAACAGATTATCAGGATATGAGCTGTCCGGAGGACAGATAGATAACATTGTGAGAAAGGCAACTATGAATGAGATACTCACAGGTGAGGTGCCTTGTTTTGAGAAGCTTGAGGAACTCTGTTCTGAAGAAAAGATCTCAGACAGCTCAACGGGTTCCAGAATCGGATTCTGTACCTGTGCCTAGATTCTTGTTTTTCTACGAGGAGTTTTTAAGCACACAAACATGGAGGAAAGAGTATGACTACATTACCATTTGTAATTACCAAGAAAGACGGTCAGGAAAGGCAGTATGATATTTTCTCGCTGCTTTTAAGCGACAGAATCGTCTTCATCAACGGAATGATTGATGATCTGACCGCCAACAGTGTTATTGCCCAGTTGCTGTTTCTGGATTCTCAGGATCAGGAAAAGGAAATCAGTCTTTACATCAATTCCCCAGGCGGTAGCGTTACTGCGGGAATGGCAATTCATGACACCATGAGATACATCAAAGCTCCGGTCCATACAATCGGAATCGGGCTTGCAGCCTCGATGGGTGCTTTGCTTCTGGCTTCCGGAAACACTCGCTCTGTTCTTCCGCATACAAAGGTTATGATACACCAGCCTCTTGTTTCCGGAGACCTAGGAGGAAAGGAAACCGACATCAAGATACTGGCAAAGGACCTTACAAAAACCAGACGGATGGTGTCTGAAATCTTGGCAGAACGCTGCAGAAAGCCGATAAAAACAGTAGAGCAGGATATCGAGAATGACCGCTACATGAGTGCTCAGGAGGCATTGGACTATGGAATCTGCGACAGTATCATCAGTATCTCATGAACAGGAATCGGACTTAGTGCTCGCAATTAGAGAGCTCAATTCTATGGTGGGTCTGAAGTCGGTGAAAACGGAAATTGGCAGAATCATCAATCTGGCAAAAGTTGATTCCATGAGACGGAGACGTGGTATTAAAACTGCAGATATGAGTTTTCACATGGTCTTCAGCGGTAATCCTGGAACAGGAAAGACTACAGTTGCAAGACTTCTGGGAAGAATCTTCAAGGGGCTAGGTATTCTCTCCAAAGGCCATCTTGTAGAGGTGGATAGATCAAGCCTTTGCGCGGACTATGTCGGCCAGACTGCTACAAAGACCAAAAAGGTTATCCAGGCCGCTTTAGGTGGAGTACTTTTCATTGATGAGGCCTATTCACTGAGTGTAAGAACCAGCGCAGGTACTCAAGATTATGGCAAAGAAGTGGTTAGCACATTACTGAAAGAGATGGAGGACCATCGGGATGATTTGATTGTCATAGTTGCCGGCTATACAGACCTCATGGATGATTTCATCTCAATGAATCCGGGGTTGGAGTCCAGATTCAGGTTCAAGATCAGGTTTGAAGATTATTCATCGGATGAGATGTCTCTGATATTTCTGTCATTCTGTAACCGAAACGGCTTCAGGATAAAAAAAGAGGCTTATGCGAGTATCCCAAGGATTGTAATCTCTTTTCAAATGACACGAAAACCGTTTGCGAATGCCAGGCTGATGCGAAACCTATTTGAAGATGTAGTTATGAACCAGGCTCAGCGAATAGCCAACATGAATAACCTTTCCGATTATGATCTGACATTGCTTGTTAAAGAAGATATGTGTGCATAAGGAACAGCCCAATGAACGACATTATTGATACCGAAAACATCCGGAACTTTCTAGCTGAGCTTTCATATCCGTTATACTTTCTGGATTTCGAGACCATTTATCCCGCAGAGCCATTATTTGATGGGGTGCGGCCCTACCAGCAGATTCCGTTCATGTACTCGCTACATTGGATTGAAGAGGAGGGTGGAGAACTGCATCATACCGTATTCTTCTCCTATCCTGGAAAGGACCCACGCAGAGCCATAGCGGAGGAACTATGCGCTGATATTCCCAAAGGGGTCTGTACCGTTGCTTACAACATGTGCTTCGAGAAGGCAAGAATCAGGGATCTTGCAGAGCTGTTTCCCGACCTTGCAGATCACCTCATGGACATCCACGACAACATGAATGACATGATGTTGCCGTTTCGGAGGAAATGGTATTACACCGATGCCATGAGAGGATCTTATTCTCTCAAATCAGTCCTTCCGGCTCTCTATCCCGATGACCCTGAGCTTGATTACTCGCTGCTCGAAGGAATCCACAATGGCGGCGACGCTTCAGAAACCTATCTTGCCATGTGGCAGATGACAGATGAGGAAATAGCAAAGAAATGTCAGGAACTTAATAAATACTGCGGGTTGGATACTTATGCTATGGTCAAGATGTGGGGTAGACTGAAAGAAGTCTCAGGATGTGAATGAACAGGAGGGGGATATGACTTTTGATAATGAATTGGAATGTCAGTTGATGATAGATAGCCTAAAGATAAACGGAACTCAGGAACACAGGAGTATCAGCGATAATACAGAAAAGATGAAGGAGATTTTGCTATGATTCATTTATTAGCTACACTAATGGCTCTCAGCCAGAGATTTATTGTTACAACGGATTATGAGGTTGGCCTTCAATGGAATGTCGGAGACCTTGGAATAACATTTTCGGATACAGGTGCTTCATTCTATATGGGAGATGCTCATAATAACCTGTCAGCATGGTTTCCGTATGATGAAATCCTTTTGAATCAGGACTCTTGTCCTAATCATTTCTATGTGAAACTTGGGAAGAACTCTAGTGCTGGCGTAATGCTCAACAAACGTAGCCCCAGAGATACAGAGGGAGCAGATTTCCATAGCATTGACGATATTATTGATAACTTCGTTTATGGCTTCGTCCGAGATGAGATTGAAAAGGGACTCGGATTTGATGCTTTAAGAGTTTTAGCTCAGCAGGAGCTGAATAGAATCGATAGGCAGATGGAAGGACAATGACCTGCGAGCAGGAATGGGTAGGCTTTGGCTTTTGTTCATATTTCTTGGCAAAAATTAACTTTCCTGCTTCATAATATATTCAATCCTGAAAAGCCTCATCAAAAATCTGATGGGTGTTTCATGTTGCCTGCTTTGGCCCTGTTCAAGTATTACCGATGTTATGGCCTAGGCCATATCTTTGTTAATATTGTTGCCAGATATTCTGACCGTTCAATTATTTCTGATTCTCCCCATTTGGTTTTTTGTGCAATTGAGGTAGTTAGGTTAATCGGAGAATACCGGTACCCATACTTCTTCCCATCTTCTGCATCCTCTTGCATATCAAGTTTGTATTTGAACCGATAGTTTTGGTACTCGGAATTGTAGCCTGTTAATGTAAGATTCCCTATGGTATGAGTGTATTTTGAATAGGTCTCTTCCCATCCTTCCCCCAAGTCTTTCGCCCAGTCTTTCATCTCTTTAATCTCATCTGACAAATCGCTCCTTGCAAACAACGAGTCATGTGATTCAATAGTTTCTGGCATTACATGTTCAATGGAGTGTTTGTCGTTATGAGCGTAGTCTTTATTGAAGTATTGTTCCAAAAGATCTAGTATTTTTCTCGCATGGACCTTGTCCATATAGAACTGACTTGTCTTGAGATGGGCAACCATTTCTTCGTCTGTCGGAAAACGTTGAGCATATGTAAAAGGATTCCCTTCCGTTGAGGTAATTGTTTTTACAAACGAGTTGGCGGACCTATTCATATTCAAATCTTTTAGTAGCGTAATAAAGGCTCCATTTAAGGAGTTTGTTGGGCATTGGCAAATAGTTCGTCTCATTCCATAGGAATACAAAGTCTTAAGAATTCTTATTGCATCTGACCTCGAGAGAGCTTCACTGTTTTGTAAATCTAGGGTTTTTAGTATAACAGGGGTCATTGACCAGAGATTTGTATTTCTTAATTTTACTAAGTAATTTATCAATTCGTCCTGCGTTTGTTCTGCGGAAACAAATAGATGAAAGTACTTTGAGAACTGATATATGGATTGAACTTCATTCTCAATTCCATTCTTGCTGTTTGCATAATAGTAATCTTTAAACACCTCATATAGATCAGTACTTATTGGAGATTGTGTCACAACAATTAAATAGTACCAAAAAAAATCGTTAAAAATCCTCCCGTCTCCATCTGTTAATCCCAGCATCTTCTCCATAGGATGCCAGTAATTCTTATAAAGCTTGATTTGCTTTTCTTCATCATTCTCTGCCATAAAAATGAAGTTTCTAATTTTGTCATGGGCATATAGTGGTAGCCCTGTACTATTTACCGTCTCAAAAACAAATTGAGCATTGTCAGTTTTTTTAAGGGCAAAATTGATTATTTTTAATTTTTGTATGCCATTGAACAATACATCCACTGGAATAGATTCCTGAGATATTGTTCGTATAAAAAAACGGTAGTTGTCGTATATCTTACTGCTTTTTACTTCGCTGGGAAGGCTTCTGTCTTCTAGTAGTCGCCTATAAACGAGATCATCCTCTTCCCTTAAATGTAGTTTTATGTATTCGGGGTCTGAGAAAGAGAACTCTTCGAGGTTGAAAAGGTACCGAGATATTTCTTTTTTTAAGTGGTCAGATGCGTCTGGCATATCAAGAAGGGCAAGAAGCAAAAGAGACATTGTTGTTAATCGTTGTTGCCCATCAATTATCTGAAATTCATTAGTGCCGGCTAGCATTTCTTCCTCTTTTGATAGGTAAATAATGGAACCCAAAAAGTGCCATTCTCTGAATGTGTCGTTTGATATCTTGACTATGCTATCCAACAATGTTCGACACTGAGTTTGAGGCCAGGAGTATTTCCTTTGGTAAATTGGGATAGAGAAAACATAGTTTCCTTTCATCAAAGATAGTAGTGAAGTATCCTTTCCCTTCATAGTAACAACATCCTTTCTTCTGTGATTATTCTCAAGATCATTATAGCAAGACCGATGCATTTTTCTAACTGGTTGTTAGAGAATGGCTAATCAAGGTAGATTTGGTTTGAGTGAAAGTTGGAAAACTAGAGTGAGTTTACCCACTTATTTATTATGCTATTCCATAATATGGGTTCATAGTTCCTCGAAGGATGTTTAACCAACAGTATGGGAATCTTTTGTCCATCATTCAAACTATAAGAACCTTGGTTTAATGAGAAGTTCTCATATTCAAAAGGTTTTCTCCACTCCCAGCGGTCATGGTATCTTCCTTCATCACCCGGCAAATCTGTCCACATATGGCTTGTTCCTAAGGCAATGATTATCTCCGGTCTAAGTTTTTCAAGCACTTCAAAAAAAGCAGAATCAGAACGAATACATTGTTCTTTAGTCGGTTTGTCACTACCTGTATCCAAGGCCTCTTGAATAAAGTTATAGAACGCAATTGATTGCCTAATTGATTCCGTGGCTTCAGGAAGGGAGGTATCATGATAATCCATTCCTGCTAGTATTCCCATAAGATGCTTATGCGCTCTGGACATGTCCTTGAATTCAAGAGAAAGGCATTCGATCCCATAAGAGCAACAACGATAATACTCTCTCTTCATGCAACGATTGTTTTTTTTACATTCTTCATATTGTCCTTCTAATTTAGAAAAATCACAATAAAAGCTGTTCCCCAATATCAGTGTCCTCTTGCAATTAAAAAAACCCTTCTCATAGTTTTTACCAATCCAGGGAACAAAAAACACATCAGATGAGAAATTCTCTGTCCTAATTCCTTTTTGATTACCTTTGAAATGGGTGCAGTTGAACACTTCATAACATCCATCTGCAACCTCATAGGAACATGTATTATTTATTTTATTAAAGTACCTGCAATTAATCATTGTTAACCATCCCATTAAGCAATATTAAAGCCTCTGCATCCTCATAATCAATCCCGAAATGCCTCATCAGGAAACTGATGGGGTGCTCGGGATTGCCAGCTTCCTATAATGCCTGTCTGGCATCTTCTTTGGTAATCTTCTCTGCCTTGCGCTTGATGTGTTCTTTCTCATACTGATCCGCTAAGTCGGACAGCTCGCTTCTTATCTCTTCAACAAGATCCTCCGGGCCAAGGCATCTGGCTTGGAAACCAAGGCTGAGTATCCATTTCTTGCAGGCATAGCGACTACGTGTCTGAACAGTCATGACAATGGAACCGTCCTCGTTATCTATAATCTGAGCATTCTTTGAGCGGGCAGCTTCTTTTTCAAAGATGGCCTGTTCCGGGTCAATCCATACCGTAACGGTGATGGCTTCATCATCTGTTGCAATTCCGAACGGGTCAATCACAAGCGACAGATCTTTGTACTTCTCTGGCGTGACAACCTCTTCATACAGCTCTATGTTCTTGATTCTGGAAAGGGCATGGATCATGGTGTGGTCGAAGTAGGGGTTATATGAGAACAGATACAGGATGTCATTCTGGGAGAAAAGGCCAATAGGGTTGATGGTGTAGTGCGATTCCTTCTCAGACCACGGGCTCTTATAGTTAATCCAAACGGATTTGTTCTGATCGATGGCTTTCAGAATCTCCGGAATAAACTTTTTTCCGTCACCGGTTATCTGCATGTCCGGGCTGTAGCTGACCATAGGGATAATGCCTTTTTCCGCAAAACGGCTTAGAGACAGATGCTCCTTGAGCTTTCCAATCATGTTTCCGTAAAGACCTGTGGAGTCAGCCATGTCCATGAGGATTGTCAGAATGGTGCGGTCATCATCCGTAAGTGTGCTAATCTGATATAATTCCTGTTCTGCACGTTTGAGTTTCTCACTGCTGAGCCTGTACATAATCGGACTGTTCTCTGGTTTCCCATCCTCTTCGTTATTGTCGAGGCAGGATATTACGGACAATGCCTGAAACAACCGGCATGCCTGGGTTTTCCCTGTCTTCTTATCCACCTGTCCGGATGGTTCACGAAATAGCTGATTGTAAGCTGGAAGAGTTTCTCTGAAACGCCTTCCTTGAGGTCGTCTTTCTTTTTTTCACCCATTATCTTTTTCTCCGTTGACCTCCTTCAGTCTATCACAACATATAAGAGGAACGTTCACATTTATGGTTCGATTTTAAGATTGTTGTTAAATAATCGGATCTCCGCAGAATTCCTTTCTCCTGCAACTTTTGCAGAAAGATCCCATCCAAACGGTATCGAATTGGTTGATTGCAGCTTTAACAAGTTCTTTGTCTGATGTCAGGATGCCGGCTTCGAAGTTACGGGTGTTTTCTCCCTTCATTCCCAAACCTGACCCAGTGAGATTTGCAGAACCTATATATGCAGTCTTGAGATCGAAGATGATTATCTTGAAATGAACTCTGGGGCAGAGGACTCGTTCCATTCCTTTGATGAGGGCAGGGTATTTGTCGAAGTCTTCTCTGAATGCCGGCCCGGGCTCCTTTGCATGTATAAGTCTTATCTCAACTCCGCTCTTTACAAGGTCGGAAAGAACCTTCAGCAACGGTTTCATTCCACGGGTATCGCGGACATAGAGGTCCTTGATGTCAGCAGTTCCGACCCAGAGAACCTTCTTCACGTTCTTGATTCTCTCAATGACTTGCTCGTAATGATCTTCGTTTGATATGTACTGAGTTGCTTGGACAGATTCGTTCATCAGTTTTTTTCCTCTCATTATTGATTCTAACAGCTCTTTTCAGCAGGTGAATAAAGAGTAATGGGAAAGCGTTCCGTGGATGCGAACACTTTGGTGTTAGGTTAAATAATCAGGAGGCACAGTTATGGCGAAATGCAAAGAATGCAGATTCTACGAAAACAGAAAGTGCTCAGAGATGAATATCCCACAGAGTCCTACAAGTACCGCATGTCATAGATTTTCCTTGTACAGCACGAGGAACCCGGCAGAACTGAAGAAATGCAAGGACTGTAGGTTCTATGCCGGACAAAGATGCAATGATTACAATATACCGCAATCTCCCAACAGTGCTGTCTGTGCTTATGGCTCCATATGCAAGTAGGAGTGCTTGGAATGAAGGTCGGAATTTCAGATAAGCGAAAGGGAAAGTTGATTGTCGATACTTTTGCCAAGTTCAGAATAGGGACGGAACTGCAGGGAATAATTCATGGTGCGACATACACCCTTTTTGAACTCGGGCTTGATGAAGGAACAAAGGTTGCTCCGGTTTGGGGGCTGACGGATAATCTGGCAATGGCATTGTCTGTTGAACTTGTAAGGATTACAGCTCCGATTCCAGGAAAGAACGCCATCGGAATTGAGGTTCCAAACAAGAAGAGGGTGCGTGTTGAATTTGATTCATTGATTGATGCACTGGATGCTTCAAGAGAATTGAGAATCCCAGTTGCATTGGGCAAGGATGTGAGGGAAGAATCGGTTGTCATTGATCTTGCCGCGTGCCCCCATATTCTGGTTGGAGGTAATTCTGAAACGGGGAAGACTACATTTCTTGAATCGCTCATTTGTTCAATACTGAGAACAAAATCTTCAGAAGAAGTTTTGCTTGCCATTATTGACACCAAAGGTGTGGAATTCCCTGTCTATAATGGTGATTCCCACCTTATGTTGCCCGTAATAACAAATACGAAGGATGCTTTCGGTTTTCTCGATGATCTGGTAGAGGAAATAGAACGTCGTATTTCTTTATTCAATGAAACCCGAGCAAGAAAGATTGAGGAGTACAACCGCCTGATTTCTGAAAAAGAGGATCCGTCACAGAAGAAGCTTCCTTACATTGTGGTACTTGTGGATGAGTTCTCGCATCTGATGTTGGAGGACGGAAAGCGTTTTGAAAAACTGATAAAACGGATAACATCTGTTGCCAGGTTCTGCGGTATCCATCTTGTGATATCAACTAACAGGTGTTCTGCAGATGTAATTACGGGAGTAATCAAGAGTAATTTCCCGTCTCAGATTGCATTTGCAGTGACCAGTGGTATTAACAGCAGAATAATACTTGACCAGCTTGGCGCGGAAAAACTGCTTGGAGCCGGGGATATGCTTTTTGACATGGGTGGTTGGAGAAATCCCATAAGAGTTCAAGGGGCTTTTGTTGATTCTTTAACTGAGATTAATCACAAATCTAAGGATTGAAGGCAACATGAAAGCAGTATTGATGAAAAAGGGCTGGGGCTCTCCAGCTATTTTCGTCTCCGTGGGCTGAAAAACCTCTATTTTTGGGGCTAGAATGCGGTTTTTAGGGGTTTTTGCGAAAGGTAGCTACTACTCCCACTCCACCGTTGCAGGCGGTTTGGCTGTGATGTCGTAGACAACGCGGTTGATGTGGGGCACTTCGTTGACTATGCGGTGGGAGATCTTCTCCAGAAGCTCGTAGGGGATTTTGGTGAAGGTTGCCGTCATGAAGTCTGTTGTGCTGACGCACCTGAGGGCAAGGGTGTACTCGTAGGTTCTTCCGTCGCCCATGACGCCGACGCTTCTTGTATTGGTCAGAACAGCGAAGTACTGGCTTGCCTCGGGGACCTTGGCTTTTTCAACTTCTGAACGGAAGATGTAGTCGGCTTCTCTGAGGATTGAAAGCTTTTCCTCCGTGATGTCGCCGATGATTCTGATTGCAAGACCCGGGCCCGGGAAGGGCTGGCGGCTTACAAGGTACTCGGGAAGGCCCAGCTCGCGGCCGAGCTGTCGCACTTCGTCCTTAAAGAGGAAGCGAAGCGGCTCGATGATTTCCTTGAAGTCCACGTAGTCGGGGAGTCCTCCTACGTTGTGGTGGCTCTTGATCACCGCGGCATTGCTTCCGAGTCCGGACTCAATAACATCTGGATAGATTGTGCCCTGGACAAGGAAATCCACCTTGCCAATCTTCTTTGATTCCTGCTCAAAGACCCTGATGAACTCTTCGCCGATGATTTTTCTCTTTCTTTCGGGCTCGCTTACATCCTTGAGCTTCTCAAGAAAGTGCTTCTGGGCATTGACGCGGATGAAGTTGATGGGGTAGTTGGAGAAAATCTGCTCCACCTGATCGCCTTCGTCCTTTCTCATAAGGCCGTGGTCGACAAAGACGCAGGTCAGGTTCTGTCCTATGGCCTGGCTCATCAGTGCTGCGGCAACTGAGCTGTCTACGCCGCCTGAGAGGGCAAGCAGGGCTTTTCCGTCTTTGACCTTGGATCTGATTGAATCTATTGCTGTCTGCTTGTAGTTGGCCATTGACCACTGGGCCTTGGCTCCTGCTATATCTACAAGGAAGGTTCTGAGAATTTCCGTTCCCTTCTGGGTGTGGTGTACCTCAGGATGGAACTGCACGGCATAAAAACGCTTATCGTTATTCTCAAAGCCTGCGAACGGACAGCCTGAGGAGTGTGCTATTGCATTAAAACCTTCAGGAAGCTTCTGAACGCTGTCTCCGTGGCTCATCCATGTGATGCTCTTGGCCGTTATGTTTCTGAATAAGGAAGAAGAGGTGTCAAATTCTGTTTCGGTGCGCCCGTATTCTCTGTTTGCAAGACTGTCTGCAGGAACAACCTTTCCGCCTAAGGTATAGGCCATGAGCTGGGCTCCGTAGCAGATTCCAAGAACGGGAATGCCCATCTCAAAGACTCGTTTATCAATCTTGGGGGACTTTTCGTCATAGACGCTTGAAGGTCCGCCTGAGAGAATCACAGCAATTGGATCAAACTGCTGAATCTGCTCATAGGGCATGGAGAAGGGCTTTACTTCGCAGTAGATTCCTATCTCTCTGACGCGTCTTGCGATCAGCTGGTTGTACTGGCTGCCGAAATCCAGAATCAGAACTTTCTCTTGTTGTGCGTCCATATCAGTCCCTGAATTTGATTATTCCGTTTTCTGTGGATTCTATGACAGCAAGGCTGTAGATATCGATTCCTGCCTTGCGGAATTTGTCTCCGCCGCCCTGGAAGCCTTTTTCAATTCCTATTCCGATTCCCTCAAGAGTGGCTCCTGCTTCCCTTACAAGGTCTGTAAGGCCGCGGATTGCCTCGCCGTTTGCAAGAAAGTCATCGATTATCAGGACATGGTTTTCGGGCTTGAGATAGTCAGACTCTACCATGACCGTGACATTCTTCTTGTAGGTGTAGGAGTAGATTTCACTGCAGATGAGGCCGTTTTCGATGTTGTCGCTTTTGGCCTTCTTGGCAAACAGAAGAGGGACACCCCATGTGTATGCGCACATGGTTGCCAGCGCAATGCCGCTTGCTTCGATTGTGAGAACCAGATTCACCTTTTTGATGTCAAAATGCTTTCCGAATTCCTCTGCCATTCTGGCCATGAGCTTAGTGTCTACTCTGTGGTTCAGAAATGACCCGACTTTGATGATGTTTCCCGGAAGGACCTTGCCTTCTGACAGGATTCGTGTCTTGAGTTCGTCCATAATTTAGTCTTGAATTTTTAGCTTTTTTTGTCAATCAAGGTGACTGAAAAATATAGTCCGATTTGTTGCCTCTCTGCAACGAAAGGCAACAAACTCAGCGGCCATAGATTTCAATCATCTCGCGCAGTCTGTTCATCATCCAGCCTTGCATCTGCGAGGGGTCATAACGCCATGACCAGTTTGCGCTTCCAACTGATGCCGGAAGGTTCATTCTGGCACTGTCATCAAGGCCCATGATGTCCTGCATCGGGATGATGGCGGTGTTTGCCACACTTGATATGACACCGCGTATCATCTGCCAGACAATGTCATCATCAGGGCTCTGGAAGTAGCGTCTGACATAGTCCTTGTAGTAGTCAGGAAGGCTGTCATACCAACCACGTGAGGTCTGGTTGTCATGCGTTCCCGTGTATGCCACGCAGTTTTTCTCGTAGTTGTGCGGAAGGTAGGCGTTTTCCGTATTGAACTTGCCGTCATTGAAATCCCAGGCGAACTGAAGGACCTTCATGCCTGGAAAGCCGCTTTTCTTCTGCATCAGCTTCACCTCAGGTGTCAGGACTCCAAGATCTTCGCCTATGACGTTTATTTTCTGGAAGTGCTTCAATAGATCCATGCCTGGGCCCGGAACCCACTTGCCGTTTCTTGCGGTTTTGTCGCCTGCAGGGACCTCCCAGTAGGATTCAAAGCCTCTGAAATGGTCGATTCTGACGATATCGACCTGATTCAGGGTCATCTCCATGCGCTTTCTCCACCAGGCAAAGTCGTCCTTTCTGTGGACATCCCAGTCATAGACGGGGTTGCCCCAAAGCTGTCCGTCCTCGGAGAATGCATCAGGCGGGCAGCCTGCCTGTGCTGTCTGCATGCCGTTTTCATCAATCTTGAAGAGCTCCTTGTGCGTCCATGCGTCCACGCTGTCACCTGCGACATAGATTGGGATGTCTCCGATGATGCTGATGCCAAGAGAGTTGGCATACACGTGAAGGTCGTCCCACTGGCTGTAGAAGAAGAACTGGAGAACCTTGTAGATTTCAATTTCCTTGGAAAGCTTTTTGGTCCACTTGTTAAGGGCTGTCTTCTTTCTGAGCTTGAGGTCGTCTTCCCACAGATACCAGCGCGAGTCATTGAATTCGTGAACCAGAGCCTGATAGAGGGCATAGTCGTCAAGCCACCAGGCATTCTTCTTGCAGAAGGCATCATAATCTGTCTTTGAGCTGCTGCCGTTGATAAATAAAGATGCAAACTCCTTCAGAAGCGGCATCTTGTTCTCATATACCCATGGATAGTCGACACGTCCTGTACACCTGTTCTCGGGGTCTGAGATGTTTTTTGCCCGAGCCTGCTCGCCGCAGAGCTTTCCAAGAGACCTGACGTCTATCAGAAGCTCGTTTCCTGCGAAGGTGGATCTTGCCGAGTAGGGGCTGTCACCGTAGCCAGTGGGTCCCAGGGGCAGAATCTGCCAAAGGGTCACCTTAGAGTCTGCAAGCATCTTCAGAATCTGTCTTGCCTCAGAACCCAAATCTCCGATTCCGAACGGAGACGGAAATGATGTGGGGTGCATCAATACACCGCAGTGTCTTGTTTCCAATATTTTTTTAGTCATTGCTTACCTTCCGACATACTATAGCGCATGGAGCTTTTTTTTTCTACAATCCTTGCTTGTTCACAGGCTTAATTTCGGCTATAATAAAGATATGAATTCAGAAGAAAAGGCGCAGTTCCACATAGGTGAACACGTTGTCTATCCCCTGCAGGGAGTGGGTGTCATTAAGGACATCAGGGAGCGTGTAGTCAGGGATGTACCCGTTCTGTATTACGTGATTTACATTGACATGTCGGATATGACAGTCAGTATTCCGGTACAGAAGGTTTCTGAATCAGGAGTCCGTGCAATTGTTTCCGACGGCGACGCCAGGAAGGCTCTGGACAGCATTTCCAGCAAGTATGAGCCTGTGTCCGTTGACTGGAAGGCACGCTATCAGATGAACGTTGATCTGATTAAGGAAGGCTCCATCTTCTCAATCGCAAAAGTTGTGCAGGGTCTGTATCACAGAAGCAAGGTCAAGGAGCTTCCCGTCCAGGAAAGAAAGCTTTATGACAATGCCCTGAGCCTTCTGATAGACGAGTGCTCATATTCGCTCGGCAAGGACAAGAAGGAAATAGAGAAGACCATCTTCTCCCATCTGGAGAAGTAAATGTCACTTCGCTTTTCAGCCATAATCACGGCAGCAGGTTCCTCGCAGCGATTCAACATGTCCTCTGGCTCAAATCTCAAAAAGGAGTTCATGGCCCTTGGTTCTTCAAGCGTCATAGGCTGTGCCGTCAGACCCTTTTTGAAGATCGATGGCCTTGTATCCGTTGTTGTGACCTACAGAAAGGGCGATCTTGAAGCGACAAAAAAGCTTCTTTCCGACATTGATTATGACATTGTCTTTGTCCGGGGCGGAGAGACCAGGCAGCAGTCAGTGTTCAACGCGCTTAAGTATCTGTATGAAAGCGGATCCGACATTGATCTTGTGAGCATCCATGACGGAGCCAGGCCCTTTATCACAAAGGACCTTATTGAAAGCTGTCTGAAAACCGCACAGGACATCGGAGGCTCATGCCCCTGCATCAGGGTAACCGATACTCTTGTGAGAGTTGATGAAAAAGGCCTTATGTGCGGAAGAATCCCTCGTGACGGGGTGTGCACGGTACAGACTCCGCAGGTCTTCAGATTCCCTGAAATCTATAAAGCACATCTAGAAGCCAAGGCTGATAAGGCCTACACGGATGATACTGAAATCTTTATGGACGCAGGGGGCAAGGTCGGCTTTGTCCAAGGCGATGCCAATAACAGGAAGATCACCTATGCATCGGATCTCAAGGAGGGCTTGTGAGCAGAATCGGAACAGGTTGGGATATCCATGCCCTTGTTGAAGGAAGGCCCCTTATTCTGGGCGGAGTCAGCATCGAAAGCAAAAAAGGGTGCCTGGGGCATTCGGACGGAGATGCGTTGATTCATGCTGTCATAGATTCGATTTTAGGGGCATGTTGCCTTGGTGACATTGGAACGCTTTTTCCCGATACGGATCCCAAGTACAAGGGAATCTCCTCAAAGACTCTTCTGTCTGAAGTCATGGAAAAAGTCAGATCCAAGGGCTTTAAGATCGTCAATGTGGATACTACAGTGATTCTTCAGAGTCCCAAGCTCGGTCCCTACAAGGACGAGATCCGTCGTTGCATGGCAAATCTTTTGGGCATTGCAGAGGACTGCTTCAGCGTGAAGGCCAAGACGGCCGAGCACATGCTGGGTGAGCTTGGAAGCGGCGATGCCGTTGTGTGTCAGGCTGTCTGTCTTATTGATTAATGAATATATGAAATTGCCTTCAAAAGGTGGATATCCAGCGGGTTTGCTTCCCAGCCGGCTATCATGTCACGCCTTACGAAGTTCGTTGCAAAGGCAGTGGACATTGGAATTACCACACCTGAGTCCAGAAGAACCTGCTC
This sequence comes from uncultured Spirochaetaceae bacterium, assembly GCA_900321635.1. Taxonomy (GTDB): domain Bacteria; phylum Spirochaetota; class Spirochaetia; order Sphaerochaetales; family Sphaerochaetaceae; genus UBA9732. Next base: position 37,569 of record ONWV01000026.1, read on the forward strand.
TGCCTGAAGAAGGATATCCTTTCTTGAGACATCATCAGCTGCATTTGCGGCAAGCTTCAGCAGGTTGTCGTAACTCTGGTTTGAGAAGTTGGCCAGGTTAAAGGAGCTGTCTGTGGAAAAGAGCTGCAAAAAGGCCATGGGGTCAAAGTAATCTCCGATCCATGTGATGGAGCAGAAGTCGTACGGGTTTTCCTGCGGAATGGATGCAAACAGCGTCATGGGGACCGTGTTTAAAGTCACCGTTATTCCGAGTGTCTTTGACCAAAGTGATGCAATGAACTCGGCGACAGCCGCATTCTGGGCACCGCGGGTTACGGCCATGGATATCATCGGAAGCTGCTTTTCTCCGTAGGGGTAGCCGCCTTTTTCCAGAAGATCCAGAATGTCCGTGTCCAGATTTGCGGAGATTCCGCTGTCCGGGACAATGGACGAAGTTTCCATCAGGCTTCCCTGAAGACCTCTGATAATGTCCCATGGGATTACTTCTATAAGGGCTTTTCTGATGTTCTCGTCAGAATAGGCGCCTTTTTGGGAGCTGAAGTAGAAGAATGTCGTGGCATAGAGCTTTGAGAGAACCATGTAGTCTGCGGCATTCTCTATCGGTGCCATGGACCACTGGACCTTGCCGTCCAGGAATGCTTCTGAATCCGCAGAACCAAGCTTTATGTCCACAAGCTCCAGATTGACAGTGTCCCAATAGTTGCGGTTGCGTCTGAGTTTTATCTCCTCATCCGACTGACTTGAGAGCGTGAATGCTCCGCTGTAGGATGTGGTGTCCTTGATGGCTGCAAGACAGGGCTGGCAGAGGAGGCTGGGAAGATATGGAACCGCATATCTGAGCCTTACTACCAAGGTCATTTCATCGGGAGTACTGATATCAAGCTTTCCGTCGGAAAGGCGGGCTACAAAATCAAGGTTGCTTGAAAGCGGTCCGCCTGACATGTAGTTCCATGACTCTTCGAATGTCTTTGCCGTGATTGTGCTTCCGTCCGAGAACTTCGCATCCCTGATGTGGAATGTCCATTCAAGGCCGTCTTGTGAAACCTCATAGGAAGAGGCAAGGGCGGGACGGGGTTCGCTTGTTATGGGGTCATACTCAAACAGACCGTCGTAGAGGTTCTGCATTATGATGATGCTGTTGCTGTCCGATGCAGTATAGGGATTGAGGATTATCGCATCCTTTCCCGGGTCAATGAGGATTGTAAGCTTCTCGCCCTGGGACTGAGCAGCAAGCGGAAAGAATAGGAAGGTCAGAGCCAAAACGGCCGTGACCGTAAGCAGCATTTTTCTCATAAATCTATTGGATTCTATAACAATAAGACTTAGTTATCAACACGTGTGCTTTGTGATATCATCTTTGTCATGAACATCATACTGTTTCACAGCATGCCTGAAGGCGGCCTGATTCCTCTGTCTGATGAAAGGGCACAGCACATCGTCTCGGTTCTCAAGCTCAAGGAGGGGTCTTCTTTCCGCATGGGCATAGTGAATCAGAGCGAGGGCGAGGCCATTATAAAATCCATAAACGGCGAGGGTGTTCATTTTGACTATGTCCAAAGCAGCGTCCCGTCACTGTATCCTGTGACACTTCTTTGTGCCCAGGTAAGGCCGATTTGCATGAAGAGAATCCTGCGTGAGGCCGTGAGCCTGGGTGTGGGAAGGATAATCCTCTGCGGTTCTGACACGGGCGAGAAATCCTATCTTTCAAGCAACCTTTACAAGACAGGTGAGTACAAGGATTTTCTTCTTGACGGGGCTATGCAGTCCTCACATGCAGGAATTCCCGAGGTGATGTTCGCAGAAACTGCATTCGGAGCTGTAAAGATGGCTTCCGAGACAAGTCCTGAGGGAACATCGTTTGTAATGCTGGATAACGTTGTGGGAGCCACGGCCTTAAGTCAGGCCAAAATCGGACCCTATGCGGTTCTGGCAATCGGACCCGAGCGCGGATGGTCGGACAGGGAGAGAAAGCTGTTTTCCGATAACGGGTATAGTCCTATGCTCTTAGGTTCAAGAGTTCTCAGAACGGAGACCGCCTGCAGCACAGGCATTGCCGTTCTTCTTTCAAGAATGAGCTTCCTTTGAGGCCTTCTTGGCAGCCTTTTTCTGAAGTTTCTTCTGCTTCTTCTGCTCTTTCATGTGGGCCTTGAACTCGGCCTTTGTCATTGTGTCCCTGGGAATCTCGGGAACCTTCTCAAGAAGAGACGGATCGTCCATGAAATCCTGAAGCATGGCCATGGACTTGATGAAGTAGAATCCGGAAGTGACTCTCTCATCGACAGTGAAGCCGATCTGGAGGGTCTCACGGGTTGAGACGACCTTTCCGTTGTCGTCGAATTCACGGGTTCTCTCCATTCTTCCAAGTGTGATGAACATGCTTGTGGTTCCCCACTCATAAAGATGGTGATGCGGGCTTCCGCCCTCGATGCCTATCGAGCCCAGGTTGGCGATGAAAACCGATGTATGAAGACCGTCGGCGTCACGGACGAACTGAGGGCAGCGGCCGTGTCTGTCCAAAAAGCCCAGAAATCTGAGTGCAAGTGAGACCATCCATGTGGGAAAGCGCAGAAACTGTCCGATAGTGTCATCGGTGAAGTTCGAATCCTGTGAGACCCTTCTTGCATCGTTGATGTAGTCGTCGATGATCTTCGCATATTCAAGCAGTGTCATCTCGGGCTTGAATCTCAGCGGGTTGCTTGTCTCGGGAGAATCGTCTGTGAAGTTCTCCTTGACGACGAAGTTCATTGAAAGCTCGTTACGCTGCCAGTATCTGTTTCCTGCGATGAACCTGTTCAGCTCCGGTCTGAGAACGAAGATTCTCATGACAGCGGCGCAGAAGACATAGAAGAACTTCAGTCTGAGTTCAGGTTTTGTGGCATTGTAGGCCCTGATGTAATTTGCGCACTCAGTGACATCAAGTGTCATTGTGTGAAAGACAAGAGAATCACTTCTTCGTCTCATCAGAAACGGGAAGATCTGATTATACATCGGTACGTCATAGCAAAGACGGGCATCGTTTCGTTTCATGTTGACAAATAATATCCTAATGTCAATAAAAAATCAATTTACAGAGGCCATTCGGCGGACCTTGGAAAGATAGAAGGCTTTCATGTCGTTTTCAAAGTCGCTGTTGCAGCTGTAGGAGCGGCCAAGGCACGGTTCCCAGAGAAGTGGGTCCTCCATGCACAGGTAGAAGAAGACATTGTCTTTCCAGTCTTTGGGAAAGCATGAGTACACATGGCTGAACATCTTCTTTTTTGTCTCTGTATCATAGGAGAATTTGCCTGCGATGGGGGATAAGCTCATCTGTGTGACCCGTGTGGGGCGACCCGATTCTCTCAAGGTTCTGAGGTTCTGCTTTGTGAAAGTCAGGGTCCCGATTCCTATCATCACGGCGTTTTTCGGGTCAACGCTGTCGCAGATAGTCTTCACAAGATTGCTGTATTCTTTCTGCCATCCGGAGAAATAGACCATGGGATGGATGTGAAAGCCCACAAGATGACCGCTTTGGGCGCAAGCGGCGGCTGCTTTGATTCTTGATTCGGGACTTGCTGCAAGATGCTCTTCCTTCTGGGCTGGGGTCTTTGCGTTCACAGACCAGGTGCTGATTATGTTCGACGGAATATCGTCCTTTATCCAGTCTGTTCTGGAGCTTTTTGTCTTAAGCTCTATGACCACATCGGGATTCTTTTTTGCAAAGGCCTTCAGGGCGCTGAGAGTCCCGTAATCATCACCCAGAAGAAGGGAGTCTGAGCTCTGGCCAGTTCCGATGTGCCAGGTTCCTTCCTCAAGGACCATCTTGTCCAGATACTGGCCCAAATCCGAAAGGACACGGACCTCGTTCTGTGAATAGAAGCTCTGTATCGAGCAGTATGAGCAGGCAAAGGCGCACTGCTGAACGGCATCAAGCGTCTTGAGGTTGCAGCATCTTGTCTGCTCGCCGTCACGGGGACACGGGCATTTTCCCATGATTCTCTCAGGTGATTTGAAATCCGTGTTGATGTTGGCACCTTTTCCCTTGAAGTCATAATCGGGATTGAAGGTGCTGTAGTCGATTTCCTTTTTCCTGAGGTTCTCCATGTGGGACATGAAGGTGTTGTAGATTTTTCGGACCTCGTTCTTGGATGTCCTGTCGTAGTCCTCTGGCCAGAGAGTCTCTATGGAGCCGTCGTTTCCCGGAAGATTCCAGAGGGCGAGGTCCTGGGCCTGCTCGCGCAGGATTCTGCGCTGCTGGAAGGAAAGAAAGGGGATGGACTGAACAAAGGCTTCTTCTCTGGTCATGGGGAAAGATTAATGCACCTTGATACTTTCAACAAGTACATCGATGCTGTAGAATTGCCCTGTCGGGGAAGAGATGGATAAAGACGCATTCGAAGTCGGTCTGAGCTACCAGGTCGACAGGCAGGTGACAGAAAGTGAACTCAGACAGAGGAGGGAGAACTTCGAGGCTGCGAAGGCCAAGGCACACGCCCTTCCGCTGAATCCAGGCTGCTACCTGATGAAGGATGAAAGCGGAACTGTCATCTATGTTGGAAAGGCCAAGAGCCTCAGACGCCGTGTCAGTCAGTATTTTCTTCCAAACAGAGACAGAAAGACCCAGGCCCTTGTGGAAAAGATCCGTGACATAGACCACGTGATAACAGGTAATGACTACGAGGCCCTGATTCTGGAAAACAACCTGATAAAGAAATACAATCCGCACTACAACATCCTTCTCAAGGACGGAAAGAGCTATCCTATGATCCGAATCACAAAGGAAACCTTTCCCAAGGTCTTTACCACAAGAAGGATAATCAAGGACGGCTCCGAGTACTTCGGCCCCTATCCCGAGGCAGGCAAGATCAACCAATACATGGAGCTGATAGACAGGCTATTCTCTCTCAGAAAATGTTCCACGCCTCTTAAGAAGCGGACTCAGCCCTGCCTTTATTACCACATAGGACGCTGCAGCGCCCCGTGCTGCGGAAAAATCAGCGCCGAGGAGTATTCAAAGAGCATAGACAGGATCCGCGGCTTCCTCTCGGGAAAGAACGATGACCTTGAAAAGCAGCTTCGCGAGGAGATGACGGTAGCATCAAAGGCCATGCAGTACGAGGTGGCGGCCAAAAAGCGCGATATGCTTCTGGCAGTGCAAAGCGTCTCCAAGGCCCAGATGGTAGAAGATTACGCCAACACGGAAAGCCGCGACTATGCTGCCATAGAGATGAGAAGCCCGCTTTGTACTGTGGCTCTGATGCAGTTCAGGGACGGAAAGCTCATAGGGCGGGCCCTGTACAGGGCACAGACTTTCGGAGACGAGTCTGAGACCCTTCTGAACTTTCTTACCCAGTACTATGAGGACGGGCGTCAGATTCCGTCAGAAATCTATGTTTCCCATGAGATAGACGTTGAGTTGATTTCAAGATACTTCAACGAGTTTCTTCACAAAGATGTCAAAGTCTTTGTTCCGAAAGAAGGCCGTGACTACAGAATCCTCCGCATGGCGGCGGAAAACGCCTCCCGTGATGTGGAAAAGAGGCTCAAGAGCAAGGACAACAGCAAGGCTCTGGAGATGCTGCGTGACATTCTGAACCTTGAGGAGCCGCCTGAGCTTATCGAGGGCTTTGATATTGCACAGCTTAACGGAAAGTACACGGTTGCCAGTCTGATTTCCTTTGTAAACGGTAACCCGAATCCCGCAGGATACAGAAGATTCAACATAAAATCCTTAAATGGAGCTATCGATGACTTCGGAGCCATGAGGGAGGCCGTCTACAGGCGCTACAGCCGTGTCATAAATGAGAACCTCCAGAGGCCCGGACTTCTTCTGATAGACGGAGGAAAGGGCCAGGTCAATGTGGCCCGCGAGGTTCTGGATGATCTGGGTCTTGCCGATGTCCCTGTTGTGGGTCTTGCAAAGCGCTATGAGACAATTGTCTTTGATGATGACAGACCTGACCTGAGACTGGATCACAGCAACGAGGCTCTTCGTGTCCTGATTGCCGTCAGAGACGAGTGCCACCGCTTTGCCACAGGTGCGAACCAGGCCATGAGAAGCAAGGAAGCCAGCTTCCATCTCCTTCAGAGCGTTCCGGGAATCGGAAAAGCTTCCAGCGAGAAGATAATGAACGCGTTCACCACATTGGATGATGTGATGGTGTGCAGCGCAGAGGAAATTGCAAAGCGATCAGGAATCTCAGTCAAGGTCGCAGAGAATCTTCTCAGACGTCTTAAGGTCTGAGAAAAAATGTCAAAAAAAACATCAGATTGCATCTTAACTTTTGATAAGCAACATGTTATCATAGCTTAAGTAGTACCGCAACGGAGGTGGAATGCATGAAAGGACTGACCGAAAGACAGATGGAAATTGCTCGTTTCATCGAGCAGTATTTTGATGACAACGGATATGCTCCCAGTCTCAGGGACATTGGAAATCACTTCGGTTTTTCCCCTAAAGCCGCATACGACCACCTCAGGGCGCTTGAGCGCAAAGGCATAGTCAAGACGGCGGACAACCTTCCGCGCGGCATGGCTCTGTTAAAGAGAACCACGCCTGAAAGCGGTACCATCATCAAGGTTCCTCTTCTTGGTACAACGGCAGCCGGAGCTCCGATCATGTCGGAGGAGGTCTTTGACGGCTTCATCTCTGTTCCTCAGGATCTTGTCAGATGCGCTGATTCAGACAAGCTCTATGCCTTGAACATCCGCGGAGACAGTATGATTGAGGACGGAATCAATGACGGTGACATTGCCATAATCAAAAAGACCAACCATGCTGAAAACGGAGAGATTGTCGCAGCCAGCATCGGTGAGAATGAGGAATACGGCATAACACTGAAGCATTTCTACCACATCGGCGACAGATATGAGCTTCATCCTGCAAACTCCCAGTACAAGGTTATGGTGTCCACACATTGTGAGATTTATGGTAAGCTTTTGATGATAATCAGACAGTACGGGAGGTGACTGTGGGTCATTCCTATCTTCTTCTGGGTCCTGAAAAGGGTCTGAAAGAGGATTTCATCAAAGAGCTGCGTTCCGACATCGGACAGTGTGAAGTCTCCAAATTCTACTCATTCGAAGATTATGAGGCTGAGCTTTTTGCCCAGCTGAACAACAACGACCTCTTTGCAGACCACAAACTTGTCATTCTGGATGAGGCACAGGAAATCAAGACCGCCGACAAGGTCAAACCGATTGTGGAGTACATCCAGAATCCGTCAGAGTGTGCCACGTTCGTGATGACAAGCACCGACCTTTACATCAATTCCTCCATAATGGGTGCTGTGGAGGCTCAGGGAAAGGACTTTGTAAAAAAGTTCTATGAGATGTTCGAAAGCAGAAAGAACGAATGGCTTTCCTCCTACTTCAGAAGAAACGGTCTTTCAATAGAGGCAAAGGCAATTTCCGCGATAATCGAGAAGGTGGAGAACAACATCCAGGACTTTGAGAACACCTGTTCCCAGATGGTTGTCTTTGCAAAAACTATACCTGGGAAGACCACCGTCACATATGACGATGTGGAGGACTTTCTTACCCACACAAGGCAGGAGGATGAGTTCAGTCTCTTTACCTACATCGCGTTCGGAAAGCTTGAAAGTGCCTTGGACTGTCTGCATGTTCTTCTCAGAACCAAGGATTCGGCATCTGTTGCCTCCATGTGTGCATCAAGGCTTTCCACCTATTTCAGACGGGCTCTGTCTCTTCAGATAAATGTCCAGAAAGGCATGGGAATTAGTCTCAGGCGCGATGAGGATTCAAGCGCATTCGGTGCAAAGTATTTTGCCTCAGACAGACCTCTGACAATGCCTCGGGACCGTGAGGTCTTCAGAGAGTGCGTCAGACGTTATTCACAGACTGATTTCGAGCGTATTCTTGTTACCCTTGCGGAATACGATGTGAAGATAAAGGAAGCAGGGACGACTATGCAGAGCATCATGATGGAACGCTGCATAGTTGATGTCATCTGCAACAAGGGCCGGCATCAGAAGAGTCCGGAATTTGCAAAGCTATGAAGGGGGTTGATATGGATCATCTCATTGACAGTTATATTGATTTCATAAGTGAAAACAAGACCGAGCGCAAATGCACCGAAGAGTCGGTACGCATCGCCGAAAAGCACGGCTACAAGGACATAAACAGTGTCAGCAGCCTCAAGAGCGGGGACAAGGTCTATTACAACAAGATGGGCAAGAGCCTGATTCTTTTCAATATCGGAAAAGAGGACCTGAGCAAGGGAATGAACATTCTGGGTGCCCACATCGACTCCCCGAGACTGGATGCCAAGCAGAGCCCGATCTATGAGGACACAGCGCACAAGACGGGAATCGTGTATCTGAACACGCATTACTACGGCGGAATCAAGAAATATCAGTGGGTTGCCTGTCTTCTGCATTTCTGACATCCTGCCTCACATTGCCCAGGAGCAGATGAAAAAGACCGCATCCGAATTCATCGAGGCAGAGAAGCTTGATGCAGTTCTTGCATGCTATCCCAATCCCGACCAGGACAAGTACACAGCAGGAGAAGGCAAGAAGAAGGTTCTGAAGTTCTTTGAGGACAAGTACGGAATCAAGGAAGATGATTTTTCTTCAGCCGAGCTTGAGCTTGTTCCCGCAGGAAGAGCCAGATATCTCGGATTTGACAAGACACTTGTTCTGGGATACGGCCAGGATGACAGAGTCTGTGCCTACACATCACTCATTGCCATGGTCGAAGGATCGTCTGAGGGAAGAACCTCATGCTGCATCCTTGCGGACAAGGAGGAAATCGGAAGTACAGGAGCTACAGGAATGAACTCCCATCTTCTGGACAACGCCGTGGCCGAGGTTGTGGCAAGACTGAATGTGAAGGATAATCCCGAGCTTGTCATAAGACGTGCACTGGCTAATTCATACATGCTCTCAAGCGATGTAAACACAGCATATGATCCTCTGAACGCAAACCTGTACGACAGCGACAACTCATCGTTCCTCGGACGTGGAGTTGTGTTCAACAAGTACACAGGATCGCGCGGAAAGAGCGGAGCTTCGGATGCCAATCCCGAGTTCATCGCCAAGGTGCGCGCAAAGCTGTATGAAAACGATGTCAAGTTCCAGAATGCCGAGCTTGCCAAGGTTGATGTCGGCGGAGGCGGAACAATAGCTCATTATGCGGCAGAGTACGGAATGTCCGTTCTTGACTGCGGTGTCTCTGTTTTAAGCATGCATGCTCCGTGGGAGATTACATCGGCCTACGATATCGAGCAGGCATATTTGTGCTATAAGGCTTTTCTTACTTTGGCCTGAGAAGCTGCACCAACAGAAAAAAAGAAGGGGTTGCCGGTTAATGGCAGCCCCTTCAGCTTTTGTTCCCCTTAAGGGTTCGTATTATTCAATTACTTTGCCCTTTTCCTTGCGGGCTGCGGCCTCGATTTTGTCGGCTATCATCTCGATTCCTTCGTACAGCTCATAGCAGTCGTAGCTGACGACCTTTACAGTACCCCATGAGAAGTGGAGCTTCGCATCGATGTGGAAGCCCTGTCCAAGGGTCTCTCTTTTCATTGTGATATCCAGGTCGTGAAGGTAGCTGTCTGCGAAGTCGAGTTTTGCCAGCTTTTTGTCAAGGAATTCCCTTGTTTCGTCACTGATCTGATAGTGGATGCCTCTGACGTTAAGGTTCATGTTATGCCTCCTTGATGTAGTGGGTATAATTATCTAATTTAATGATAAAGGCAGTATTACTAAATGTCAAAAACAAATTGGAATTAATCACCTTGTGTAGGATGAGTCTATGTTCAGCTCGCTTCTGTATTTACCCACGGTCCTTCTGGCGCACTTGATGCCCCTGGAAAGAAGTAGGTCGGATATCTTCTGGTCGGACAGCGAGCCGTTTTCCGCAACTATTTCGGCAATCATGTCTTTGACAACGTTTCTGGAGACGCTGTTCTGATCGCCTGAGGTGCTTGCAACACCCTGTGAGAAGAAGTACTTGAGCTGGAAGATTCCCCAGTCTGTGTCCACCCATTTGCTCTGGGCAAGGCGGCTCATTGTGGTCTCGTGGACTCCTACTATGTCGGCAATGTCCTTTAAGGTCATGGTCTTCAGATATCTGGGACCGTTGAGGAAGAATTCGCTCTGGTAGTCCATGATTGCGGCAGCGGCCTTATACAGGGTCTGGAACCTGAGGTTTACCTGGGTAATCAGGGTCTTTGCCTGCCTTACATGGTCTCTGATGTATGCTGTGGCTTCCTTGGCCTCGGGACCTTTGAGGTCGTCTGCAAGGCTTTCGAATTCGGGTGAAATCTCAAGATCGGGGATATCCGAGCGGTTGAGCTCAAGAACGAGCTTTCCGTTTTTGTTTCTGATTGAGAAATCAGGTTCAACTGCATTCAGAGCCTCGGATGAGAAGTTCTGACCGGGATAGGGTGTGAGGCTTTTGAGAATCGAAAACAGAGTCTGAACATCTTCTTCGGGGATTCTCAGAGCTGATGCTACTTCCTTGAACTTTCCGGCCTTGAGCTTTTCAAGATGGTTGTTGACCATCTCTGAAAAGTGCTCAAGATCCTCTTTCGCCATGCCTGACATCTTTGCCTGAAGAATCAAGGACTCTCTGAAATCCTTCACGCAGACTCCTGCAGGGTCAAAGCTCTGTACAACAGAGACGGCCTTCTCAAGATCCTCCTTTGACGGATTCAGTTTTTCAGTAAGCTCATCCAAGGGGAGGATGAAAAAACCGTTCTGATCCAGATTGCTGATCAAGGCCTCGCACAGGGTTCTGATGTTCTGCGGAACCTGGGTTTCCCCAAGCTGCTCTGTAAGATGCTCTTTCAGCGTCTGTGACGGAGCGCTTGAGTTTTCTATCATCATCTGCTTTCTGTCAGATGCCTCGGGATCAAAGCCTCCATCTGAGTATGACATGTTCTCATAGTCGGAGGCATCGGCATCGTCCATGCGGTCATCCAAAGTCCGCTGTTCGGGGCCTTCCTGCAATGTATTTGAGAATTCTGAGTCTGGAATCTCCAGTGCCGGGTTGGCTTCTATTTCAGCCTGAATGTGGGCCTTGAGCTCCAGTATAGGCATGGGAAGCAGCGCAAGGGACTGCAGCATCTGAGGAGAGAGGTTCTGCTCTGTCCTGAGGCTTTGGTTCAGTCCGAGGCTTGCGTCCATCATTGCTCCTCAAACGACTCGCCGAAGTAGATGTCTCGGGCAATCTCGTTGGCAAGAAGGTCTTGTTTTGTTCCGGAAACCAGAATGGATCCGTCGCTGATTATGTGTGAGCAGGTTGTGATGGAAAGTGCGTCCCGCACGTTGTGGTCTGTAAGGAGAATTCCTATTCCGAACTTTGCCAGGGATCTGATTATCTGCTTGATCTCAAAGACAGCCTTGGGGTCGATGCCTGCAAAGGGCTCGTCCAGAAGGAGGAACTTCGGGCTTGTGGCAAGACATCGGGCTATCTCGGTTCGGCGGCGCTCGCCTCCTGAGAGGGTGTAGCCCTTCTGCTTGGCGATGCGGGTCAGACCGAAGGACTTCAGAAGGCCATCGGTAATCTCTTCCTTGCGCTGTGCGTCGATGTCTGTTCTGGATTCGACCACCAGACGGATGTTGTCCCTGACGCTGATTTTGCGGAAGATTGACGGCTCCTGGGGAAGGTATGAGATTCCCATGCGGGCCCGCTTGTACATGGGCTGATCCGTGATGTCAATGTCGTTGATTGCAATGCGACCGCCGTTGTTTGCGATAAAGCCCACAATCATGTAGAACGTGGTGGTCTTTCCGGCTCCGTTGGGACCTAAAAGGCCGATGATCTGGCCGCCTTTCATGCTGAAGGAGATGTCTTTTACGACCTCGCGCTTGCCGTAGACTTTTCTCAGGTGCTCGATCTTAAGTGTGTTAGCCATTGAAAGCCCCCGAGATTGTACCGTACATCTTGATTTCGTTGGTCTTCAGGTCCACGACTATCATGGCGGCGTTGTAAGTGTCATCGTTCCAGTTCACTGAGGCCTTGCCCCTGAGGGTGACTGTATTCTCCTTGCCGTTGTATTCGATTCTGTCGGCCCTGCAGACCATCAGGCCTTCATCCGTTTCCTTGATGATTTTGGCCATGAGCTGAAGCACCATGGAGGACTTGCCCATGTCATATTCGAACCATCCGCCTGAAAGGGCTGCCTGGTTTTCTGTGTCCTGGATTTCAATCCAGCTGTCAGAAGAGACCTTGCCCGCAGTCCTGTCATAGAAGAGATTGGGGCTTGTGAAGCTTATTCCGCTGTCTTTCTCACTGGCAGTTACGTTACCTGTGCAAAGAACATAGCTGTAGTCGTCACCGTAAAGCTCGATTGAATCAGATGTCAGAACAACATCGTCGGTACCGACTTTTGCACCGCCTGAAAGCATGACCCTTTTTGAGCCGCCCTGGGTTGTTATGGTTGTATGTCCGCCTGAGAATTCAAGAGAAGAAGCAAAGACGTGTGCGCAGAAAACTGCAAAGAGAGCAAACGCACAAAGGATTGCACGGACTGTTTTTCCCATATTTATCAAAGCGTCCCCTCCAGGATTCTGCTGAATTCGTATCTGTCTTCGTCTAGCGATGCGCTGAAGCCTTCGGCTCTGATTTTTGTTCCGTCTCCGTATGAAACACTGACAGTCGAATTGCAAAGCAGTGTGTTTTCATCGCCGTCCCATTCTACGCGCTGCGACTCTATTGTCACCTCTGTTCCGTCGTTGACCATACGGACCTGAACATCTCCGGAAAGAACAGCCTTCTTGTTGTCCGATGAAACATGGGCCTCTTTACAGCTTCCGCTTAGGTTGTCGCCCTGTCTGAAAGATACATCGGTCAGAATTGTGTCCTGTCCTTTTCCGTAGATTGTTATCAGAGAAGCATGCATCACCATGGGATTGTCCGAGCTTGCACCTGCCACGTTCTGTCCCATTGTGTAGTCCGCATCGTGAAGCTCCATCTCCGGAATCTCAATTTTCGATTCGGGAAGGTTCGAGCTTTCCCTGCTGCAGGAAATGCAGAGGGATATGCAAAGAACTGAGAGTCCCACAAGCAATAAGCATGCCATGTCTCTGGCTTTCATGGGTCTAATATACAACGAATAGGTGCTATTGCAAAGTAGTTCAAAGAAAGGTAAATTGCACCTATGAAGGTTCTGCTATTGGGAGAAATCGTCGGTCGCTGCGGCATCGGCGTCATCAAGAAAGCGCTTAAGACTTACCGCCAGAATAACGGGGTGGATCTTGTCATTGCAAACGGCGAAGGTGCCACCAGCGGCTATGGTCTGGGTTTTCAGAATGCGCTTTCAATCCATCATATGGGTGTGGATGTTCTCACAATGGGAGAAAAATCTTTCTTCAAGCTGGATATGGTCGAGGGAATCGCAAAACGTTCCAGCATCCTCAGACCTGCTAACTATCCTGAGACGGTGCCGGGCCGCGGAATCCGCTACATGAACGTCGGTGACACCAAGGTCTGCATCATCAACACACTTGGTATGTTCAGCTTCAGCAACAACCCTCATCTGAACAATCCGTTTCTTAGTGCAGAGGCCATGGCGGAGAAGGCAAAAAGCGAGACACCTGTTGTCATCTACATCTTCCATGCGGCGGCAAGTGCTGAAAAACTTGCGATGGGCCATCTTCTGAACGGAAAAGTCAGCATCATGGCGGGTACTCACTGCAAGGTCCTTACGGCAGACGCATCAATTCTTGACGGCGGAACTGCATTCATATCGGATTTGGGACGCTGCGGAGCCTCTGTCAGTGTGGGAGGCTTTGAGCCTGAACATGAGATCCGCAAGTTCAGAACCCAGGTTCTGACAAGGTCCCACGAAAGCTGGGAAAAACCCCAGATGCAGGGAGTTCTTGTTGAAATAGACGAAAAAACCGGAAAAGCCATCTCCATAACTCCTGTGATTGAGGATGTTCAGGTTGAGATGCCCGCACAGAAGACGGAACAGGGAAACTAAGCCATGTACACAGTATCTCAGGTCAAAGGATTTGAAAACGACGGGACGGTCAGAATGGGATGTCTGACATCTGCCTGCCAGGGCTGCAAGGCCTCCATGTTCTGCAACAACAAGAATGTCAGCGAGTTCTTCGCACTGAATCCCAAAAAGGTCCAGGTCAAGGCAGGCGATCTTGTCGAGCTCTACATGCCTCCAGGAAAGACGATTCTCAGCACAGCACTGGTGTTCGCACTGCCACTGCTTCTGTTTCCTTTGGGATATCTTGCCATGCGTGCGGCCTTTCCGAAATCTTCCGAAATCATCCATGCCCTCGGCGGCTTTTGCGCCATGGCAATCTCATTCGGGGTCGCTGCCATAATCTCAACGGTCCACCGCAGAAACCTCATGCCCACGATAGTCCGCATAATGGCCAAGGCCGAGGACTCCGAGAAGGCCTGAAGTATTTCAGGCTTCTTCCGGATAGAGGCGGTTCATCTTTCTTGTAACATAGATTGTCACCAATAGGTGGCACAGGCCTGTGACTGCCCAGGAAATCGGATAAGACAGATAGACCAGAGGAAGTGTGGGGTTGGCTCGTACTACGGTTGCAATCCACAGGATTCTCAGGGCACATGAGCCTAAAAGAGTGACCACTGTGGAAAGAATCGACCTGTTCAGACCTCGGACAATTCCTGAACCTGTGTCCATCGCAGCCAGTGTGAAGTAAAGGAAGAGCATGTAGAACAGTCTTGTCACCGCTGTCTCTATGGCAAGCGGAGAGCTGACATAGATTGAGGCAAGAGGATATCTGAGAGCAAGAATCAGGATTGCCAGAGTCTCTGCTACCAGGAATGACACAAAATAGCAGTCCCTGATGACCTTTTTGATTCTTTTTGACATGTGTGCACCGTAGTGCTGGCTTGTGAATGTAACTGCAGCCTGACAGACGGAGTTCGTAGAAACATATGCGAAGCTTTCGATGCTGGCTCCCGCAGCGTTTCCGTCGATTATGTCTGATCCTCCCGGGCATACTGTGTTGTTTATGCTGATGATGCTGCTCTGGATTATCATGTTGGAAAGCGAGAACAGAAGGCCCTGGATTCCCGCAGGAAGTCCGTTGTAGATGATTCCCCTTAAGGCATACTTTTCAATCTTTATCTTCTTGAACTCAAGATGGCACCAGCCCTGGTCCCTGTAGAGAATGTGTCCAAGGACAAGCATCGATGCCAGATTTGAAATAGCCGTCGCCATTGCGACGCCCTCGACGGACATCTTCAGAGACAGCACGAAGAAGAGATTCAGAATGACGTTGAGAAGGCCTGTCACGGTCAGAACGGCAAGCGGGGTTTTTGTGTCGCCTTTTGCCCTGAAGATTGAGATGAGAAAGTTCGTGACCGACATGAACGGGACGCCCAGACAGTAGATTTTTGTGTACAGGGTGGCCAGTTCAAGGATGTGGCCCTTGTCGCCCAGAAGGATGAGGATTCTCCTTCCCAGAAAAAGACCCAATATCATGGCGATGATACCTGAAACAATTCCGACCATCATTGAGGTGTGTACGGCGTGAGTGGTCTTTTTCTCGTTGCGCTCTCCGATGGCTCTGGCGACCATGACGCTGGAACCTACGGCAAAGCCCATGAAGAGATGGGTGATTCCGTTCACCATGGCCGTTGTGGTTCCGATTGAGCCTATTGCTCCCTCGACATTGGAAAGTCCGACAACCACCATATCCGCAGCGTTATACAGGTTCTGCAGGAGGTTTGTCAGTACGAGAGGCAATACAAATGCGAATATCTTCCCCAAAAGCGGACCGTGAAGCAGGTCCGTGTCTTTCATTCTCATGGTATTTGCTATATTATTAACTAATTGCATTTATGGATATACAATAAAGCGAACTGCAATTGAAATATTCAGAGGTGATCGGGTTATGAAATCTATCAGAGACATATATAAAATCGGAAAAGGACCTTCCAGCTCCCACACAATGGGACCGGGGTTCGCCGCAGGAATCTTCAAGGAGCACCACAAGGATGCGGACTCTTTCAAGGCAATTTTGTACGGAAGTCTCGCAAAAACAGGAGTGGGGCACGGAACAGACAGAGTTCTTGTAGACACATTCAGTCCGATACCTGTTGAGGTTGTCATTTCCAAAGAGGACCCAGAAGATCTCAAGCATCCCAATACCTTGGACCTTATAGCCATAAAGAACGGTGAAGAAGTTGCCAGACAGCGCTACATCAGCATCGGAGGCGGCGACATAATCGTCGACGGACACAGAGGTCCTGTCAAAAAGGAAGAGGATGTCTATCTTGAAAACTCGTTTGCCGAAATCAAGCAGTTCTGCGCCTTCAGATACGTGAATCTTGCCGAGTATATTGAGCTTAGCGAAGGTAAGGAGATCTGGGACTTCCTTGGCGAAGTCTGGAAGGCCATGGAGCAGGAAGTGGAGGAGGGTCTTTCCAAGACAGGAGAGCTTCCAGGTCCTCTTCATGTTCAGAGAAAGGCCAAGTTTCTTCATGAGCAGGTTCCCCAGAATAAGCACGCCGAGCTTGTGGAATCGCAGCTTGTATGCTCTTATGCCTATGCTTGTAGCGAACAGAATGCCGATAACGGAACAGTAGTTACCGCCCCGACCTGCGGTTCCTGCGGAGTTCTTCCTGCTGTTCTGTATTATCTGAAGCACAAGAGAAGACTTTCTACAGATAAGATTGTCAGAGCACTGGGAGTTGCAGGACTTTTCGGAGAACTTGCCAAGCGCAATGCATCGGTTTCCGGTGCAGAGTGCGGATGTCAGGCTGAAATCGGAGTTGCATGTTCCATGGCAGCAGCCGCCGCAGGCTATGCGTTCGGTTACAACACAGAACAGATCGAGTATGCCGCAGAGGTTGCCCTTGAGCACCATCTGGGCCTTACCTGTGACCCGATCTGCGGCCTTGTCCAGATTCCCTGTATCGAAAGAAACGCTGTTGCCGCTATGAGGGCAATCAATGCTGCAAATATAGCATACTTCCTGACTGGAACAAGAAATATCAGCTATGACATGGTCCTGAAGAGCATGTATTATACCGGCCTTGATATGAACCAGCGCTACAGAGAGACCTCGGAAGGCGGTCTTGCAAAGGCCTATTCCAGACGCGGTTGAGATTTCACTGACTTTTTGAGCTGAATGTTTCTCTATTTTTAATTTGACAGTTGCAACTAACTTGTCAAATTCCGTAGCATTCAATATAGTATACGATGTTACAACATATGAAGAATTAAGGTGGAATTATGGTTGACAAGAGAAAACACAATCCTATTCCATGGGATTTTCTTGATGAATTCAGAGGAGAAGGCAAGCTTTTCAACGCACAGTGGCCGACTCTGAAAGAGCTTTTTGATATCACAACCACAAGATATCCGAACAACAAGGCTTTCGAGGCCTTTGCTCCGACTCATGTGGTCTATACATATTCACAGGCCAGAGAGATCATCGTTAAGGTTGCAAACAAGCTTTATGAGCTTGGTGTCAGACACGGTGATAAGGTCGGTCTTACAGGTAAGAACAGCCCGGAGTGGGCTCTTGCATACTTTGCCATCGCGTATGCAGGTGCAATCATTGTTCCTGTCGATTACTCACTTTCAGAGGAAGTCATCACAAATCTGATGGGCTTTGCCGACACAAAGGTCCTTTTTGCAGACCATGAGAAGATCGACAACATCAAGCTGGACATCCCCAAGATTGCTCTTGAGGGAGACGGCGAGAACAGCATCTACAAGATGCAGAGCTCTGAAAAGCATGACATCCAGTACGCAACAAGCAAAGAGCTTGCCGCAATCATGTTCACAAGCGGAACAACCGGAACACCCAAGGGCGTCATGCTCTCACACGAGAACTACGTTTCCGACTGCTATCAGGCACAGGGAAACATGAACATCTACAGCGACGATGTCTTCTACGCACTTCTGCCGATTCACCACGCATACACAATGCTGGCCGTCTTCATTGAGTCTGTTTCAGTCGGTGCCAATTGTGTTTTCGGAAAGAAGCTTGTCGTTAAGCAGATCTTCAAGGACCTTAAGGAAGGAAACGTCACAATGTTCCTCGGAGTCCCGATGCTGTTCAACAAGGTCATCGCCGGAATCATGAAGGGCCTTAAGGAGAAGGGACCGATTGTCAACGGCCTTATCCGCGCTCTGATGGGCATCAGCGGATTCCTGAAGAAGCACTTCAACTGGAAGGGCGGAAAGAAGATGTTCAGATTCATCCTGAAGAAGGTTTCACTGGACAAGATCAGAATCTGCATCTCAGGCGGCGGACCGCTTCCGGCTTCAACATTCAAGCTCTACAACCAGCTCGGAATTGACTTTGTACAGGGCTACGGCCTTACCGAGACAAGCCCGATCATCAACCTCAACCCGGTCTTCGATTACATTGAAACCAGCGTCGGAAAGACAATCCCTGGTGTCGAGGAAAAGATCGTCAATCCTGATTCAGAGGGCAACGGACTCATCTACATCAAGGGTTCCATGGTCATGCAGGGGTATTACAAGAACCCCGAGGCCACAGCAGAGATCCTTTCCGAGGACGGCTGGCTCAACACCGGTGATATCGGACATCTTGACAGCAGAAATTACCTCTATCTCACAGGACGCCAGAGAAACATCATCGTCACCGAGGGTGGAAAGAACGTCTTCCCCGAGGAGATTGAGGACAGCTTCCAGCTTTATGATGACATTGACCAGATCTGTGTCCGCGGCTATGTGGCCGATGCAGCCAAGAAGGTCGAGGGCATCATGGCCATTGTTCATCCTTCTGATGCATGTGCTGAAAAGTACAAGGGCGACATGAAGGGTCTTCTGGATCACATCGGCAGCCTGATCACTGAAGTCAATTCAACACTTCCGAGCTACAAGAAGATCCGTAAGCTTGCAATCCAGGAGGAGAAGTTCCCGCTCTCATCCTCTTCCAAGATTCAGAGATTCAAGATCGGTGAGATTGACGAGTCAAAGACAAAAATGATCTGAAAATCAGGTTCTTAAATAAGAAAAGCAGTCTGAATTGAAAATTTTTAATCCACAGACTGCCGAAAGCAGTCTACAGAGAAATTTTTTTCCTCGTGGACTGCTTTTTTTATTCAAGAAGGAGTGTTGTTGACAAACATTTTAGAATCTGCTTAAATGTTTAAGTGATTAATGGAGGAAACACCATGAAGAAGACATACAAAATCGATGTTGACTGTGCAAATTGTGCTAACCTTATGGAACAGGCTGCAAAGAAGACTCCCGGAGTCGCCGATGCAAGCGTGAACTTCATGGCACTTAAAATGAATGTTGAATTCGAAGAGGGTGCTGATGAGAAGGCTGTCATGAAGAACGTCTTCAAGGCATGCAGGAAGGTTGAGCCGGACTGCGAAATCGAGTTCTGAAAAGGAAGAATGCTTATGCTTAATATGAACAGAAAGCAGAAGAAGATGCTGATAAGAATATGCATTTCGGCAGTGATGCTGATATTCGCATTCATATCAAAGAAAACAGGCCTTGTGCCTCAGGGCGGTACCTTCGGCTTTGTGTTCTACCTGGCATTCTACCTTGTCACATATCTTGTCATAGGCTATGACATCCTTCTCAAGGCAGTCAGGGGAATTGCAAACGGTCGTCCGTTCGACGAGTGTTTTCTGATGGCCTTTGCCACAATCGGAGCATTTGCCCTTGCCCTATATGAGAAAAGCGGTGACTACAACGAGGCCATAGCTGTCATGCTCTTCTACCAGATCGGAGAGCTGTTTCAGAGCTATGCAGTCGGAAAAAGCCGCAGGAACATCTCAGATCTTATGGATATCCGTCCCGACTATGCGAACATAGAAGAGGGCGGAAGCATTAAACAGGTGGATCCTGATGAGGTTGCCATAGGAACCGTGATAATTGTCCAGCCCGGAGAGAAGGTTCCGATTGACGGAGTCGTGGTTGAAGGATCTTCCAGCCTCAATACCGCAGCCCTTACCGGTGAGAGCGTCCCCAGGGATGTGTCGGAAGGCGATGAGATTGTCAGCGGATGC
The DNA here is from genome assembly GCA_900321635.1 of uncultured Spirochaetaceae bacterium. Classification (GTDB taxonomy): domain Bacteria; phylum Spirochaetota; class Spirochaetia; order Sphaerochaetales; family Sphaerochaetaceae; genus UBA9732. The sequence goes on from ONWV01000026.1 coordinate 57,513, forward strand.
ATCAACATGACAGGTGTTCTGAAAATCAAAACCACCAAGGCCTTCGGAGAGTCCACAGTCTCAAAGATCCTTCAGCTTGTGGAGAACGCAAGTTCCAGAAAGTCACATTCTGAGGAGTTCATAGCAAGATTCGCCCGTGTCTACACCCCGGTTGTGGTCTTCAGCGCAATTGCTCTGGCAGTGCTTCCACCTCTGGCAAAGATTGTATTCTCCCTTGGTCCCGCCATGTGGAGCACCTGGATATACAGAGCCCTGACCTTCCTTGTAATCAGCTGTCCGTGTGCCCTGGTTGTCAGCATCCCTCTCAGCTTCTTTGCAGGAATCGGAGGTGCAAGCCATGAAGGAATCTTGGTCAAAGGCTCCAACTTCCTTGAGATTCTCTCAAAGACAGATACAGTTGTTTTTGACAAGACAGGAACCCTGACCAAGGGAGTTTTTGAGGTCGTTGATATTCACCATGCGACCATCGATGAGAATAAGCTCATTGAGTATGCTGCACTTGTGGAGTGCTTCAGCTCCCATCCGATCAGCAAGAGCCTTCTCAGCGCATACGGAAAGCCTGTTGACAGAAAACGCGTGAGCGATGTGAAGGAAATCAGCGGCCACGGTGTCACTGGCATTGTTGACGGACATACAATAGCCGTCGGAAACCTCAAACTGATGAACAGCATCGGAATCGAGGCACAGGATTGTCACAGCATAGGGACAATAGTCCATGTGGCTCTGGACGGCAAGTACTGCGGTCATATAGTCATATCCGATGTGGTAAAGCCTACCTCAAAGAAGGCCATCTCGGCTCTTAAGGCATCAGGTGTCTCAAAGACCGTCATGCTCACAGGTGATGCGGATAAGATTGCAAAGAAGGTTGCATCCGACCTTGGTGTGGATGAGGTTCACAGCGAGCTTCTTCCCGAGCAGAAGGTGGAGCAGATAGAGCGTCTTATCGGCGAGAAGAAGGACCCGAGCAAGGTGATTGCCTTTGTTGGTGACGGAATCAACGATGCTCCTGTTCTGACACGTGCAGATATAGGAGTTGCAATGGGCGCCATGGGATCCGATGCCGCAATAGAGGCTGCTGATGTCGTTCTTATGGATGATGACCCTCTTAAGATTGCAAAGGCTGTGAGAATCTCTGCAAAGTGCATCAGAATCGTCCATCAGAACATTGCGTTCTCGCTTTTTGTGAAGTTCTCCTGCCTTGTTCTGGGAGCTTTGGGAATTGCCAACATGTGGGCTGCCATCTTTGCGGATGTAGGTGTCATGGTCATTGCGGTCCTGAATGCAATCCGCGCCCTGAGAACAAAGAACATCTGATAGTAAAAAGCGCAAAAAAACAGCGGCCTAAACAAGCCGCTGTCTTTGTATCTTCATATTGATTAAAGATTTCTGCTCAGAACCAGGGCAATCTTATCGGCTGCCTCGTCAATAAGCTCCTTTGTGATGTTTGCCATAAGGCTTGTTCTGATAAGGCACTCGTTCTCGGCTGTTGCAGGAGGCAGGACTGCGTTTACGAACACGCCTTCATCATACAGCTCGCGGACGATCTTGAGTGTTGTGTTGCCGTCTGTGGTGTAGATGGGGATTACAGGAGTCTGGGTCTTCTTGTACTTGACTCCGCGCTTGTCCAGAGCGGACTCGAGGTACTCAGAAATCTCTCTGAGCTGGTCCTTGAGCTCCGGGTGAGCGATAAGATACTCCAGAGCAGCAAGGGCCGATGCTGTGTTTGCAGGGGTAAGGCTTGCGGAGAACATGAACGGACGTGACATGTGGCGCATGTAGTCGATGACCTTCTCATTTGCAGCCGCAAAGCCTCCGAGGCTTGCGAAGGACTTGCTGAAGGTACCCATGATGATGTCCACCTGATCCTCAAGACCGTAGTAGGATGCTGTTCCTCTTCCGCCTTCACCGACTGTTCCGATTCCGTGGGAATCATCAACCATGATGCGGGCCTTGTACTTCTTGGCAAGATCCACGATGTCAGGAAGGTTCGCGATATCTCCGCTCATGCTGAAGACGCCGTCTGTGACGATGAGCTTGGGAGCATCCGGACCGAGCTTCTTGAGAACGCGCTCAAGTGAGTCCATGTCATTGTGGAAGTATCTTTTCATCTCTCCATAGGAGAGCTTTGCACCGTCATAGATGCTGGCGTGGTTCTCTCTGTCGCAGATGATGTAATCACCCTTTGTGCAGATACAGCTGAGAATTCCGAGGTTGCTCTGGAAACCTGTGGAAAATGTCATTGTTGCATCCTTGTGGAGGAACTGTGCAAGCTCCTTCTCAAGTTTCAGGTGCAGATCCAGTGTTCCGTTGAGGAATCTTGAACCCGAGCAGCCTGTTCCGTACTTCTGAAGTGCGGCGATTCCTGCGTCGATGACTTCCTGCTGTGATGTCAGTCCCAGATAGTTGTTGGACCCCAGCATGATGATGCGTCTGCCTTCCATCGTGACCACAGGGGCCTGACGGGACTCGAGGCAGTGAAAATAGGGGTACAAACCAAGTGATCTCACTTCAAGTGAGCGATGATAATTGCTTGTGGTATCGTTAAACTTGTCAAATAAATCCATATTGAAACTCTTGCAGAGAGTATCGCTGAATACGGGGACTTTAGTCAAGACGGGTAACCTTTTATATATAGGAACGGGCAGGTCTCAGTGATTCTGAGACCATATATCCAGAATCATTCCTCCGCCTATGAAGATGACGGCGACAAGCAGTGCGGCAAGAAGGATTGCAACGGAGACTCTCAGCCAGAGCGGAATCTTGAATGACATAGTCTTCCTCCTTCGGATATTTTATTGGACAGGCAGGATAACAGCAAGTACAGAATGTGAGATTAGTATAATACCGAACATTGAATGTCGGAATTGTACAAATTCTTGCTTGCGCGTAAAACGTGGTATATAATTATCGGCATGAGAATTGGATTTGTTCTAGCTGATGTCTTCACAGGTTCTGCTGTTTCTCTTTGGCCTTCAGTCGCACAAAAGTATGCAGACAGTGAGGAAGACTGCCTTGTTCTGTTTCCAGGAGGAAGACTCAAAGACCCTTCGACTTTGGAGCAGATGAAGAACAATATCTACAGGTTCGTCAACTCCGAGAATCTGGATGCCTCGATAATCTGGTGCTCGACGCTTACGGGAAACGTCAGATCCAAGGATGTTCTTGAGACTTTCAAGGACATGCTCGGACGTCCGATGGTGACCATAGACGGTAAGACGGAATCCCACCCTGAGATTCCCGATGTAAGGTTTGATTCCTACGAAGGTTCAAGCTTTCTGGTCGGACACTGCATCAAGGAGCATGGATCTCAAAAGATTGCCTACATCAGAGGTCCTAAGACCCACAAGGCCGCAGAGGAGAGGTTTCAGGCTTATCTTGATCAGCTGAAAAGCAATAATCTTCCATGCGATATGAATCTGGTATCCGATCCTGTGTCGTGGTGGAGCGGCGATGATGCCATGAGGCAGCTTATAGAAGAGCGGCATCTTGTTCCCGGAAAGGATTTCGACACCCTGATCTGTGCCAGTGATCTTATGCTTTACAAGGCATCGCAGGTACTTTCGGAGCATGGATTTGCAATAGGAAAAGATGTCAGGGCATGCGGCTTTAATGATTCTCTTGAGGCAAAGCTTCTCGATGTCCCTGTCTCCACAGTCAGATTCCCCTACGTGGGAGTAGGTCTTGATGCCGTGAAGGCCCTGAAGAAAATCAGTAGCGGCGATAAGGTAGGGGACAAGCAGCTTCCCATGGCACATGTTCTGAGAGAAAGCTGCGGCTGTAAGAGCTCATCCGATTGGGAGAATGTGAGAAACAGCTCGGACATATCGGATCTTCTTGTTCAGAAGTATTCGGTTTCCAGAACCGAGGCAGTTTCTCTTGTGGAGAGGGTTGTGGGTGTCCAGAGCGAGGCCAATATCAGAGCCCTTCTTGAGTTCCTATGCAGCATCAATCTGGATGTCTTTGATATCTTCAATGTCCTGGGCAGCTTCGGAAAAGTGACGTCTCTCAGTCAGTCCAAAAAGGATCTCATAGTTGCTCTGGCCGGAACTATTCTTCCTTCCGTCCTGGACCGCAATGCGGCGATGAAGAGCTATAAGGAGCGCACAAGAAGAAGCAGCTTCAATGTCTTTAATAATGAGCTGATTGAATCCAACAGGGTCAGCGATATTGCCGCGGTTCTTGAGAAAAATGCCCAGGCCCTTGGTTTTGAGAAGATTCATCTTGTCATGATGGAAGAGAATAACTCGCATCTGATAGGAACCGATATGGTGTTTCCGGATAATCTGATTATTCCGAGAAACGACATGGGAATCCTTGATAAGGGTGTGTGGATAGTCTCTCCGCTCTGTTCGGAGACATCTTTCATGGGCTATCTGCTGATGAAGCCCGTCGAGTTCGACGGAGCGTTGTGCGAGGAAATCCGAAACATGGTCTCGGGAGCGCTCAGAAGCGCAATGCTTTTCGAGTCTACCCGAAAGGCCCAGAAGGCAGCAGAGGATGCCGAAACAGCCAGAACCAACTTCTTTGCAAACGTAGGTGAGAACCTCAGGGATCCTCTATCCGAAATCTCAGAGATTGTATCGGCCTCGGCTCTGGATTCCAGGACCAAGAAGGCCATCATAGACAAGGTTTCAGGTGTAAACCAGATGATAGACCTGGCTCTGAGCAGTACAGGCGAACTTGAACTTGAACGTCACATCCTGAACATCGGCGACATGCTTTATGAGTTCGGATGTTACAGCGGAAGAAGGTCTCTTCCATGTCTTCTGATTGACTCCGAGAAGATGAAGCAGACCATGGAGATTCTCATCTCATCAATGGGGGACTGGACGGAGATAGAGGCCTATGCCCAAAAGCGCGGTCTTAAGATTGATTTCATAGACAGAACGGGAATGTGGAGGGAAAAACCCGAGGATCCGGGCCTTCTTCTTGCAAGAAAGATAATCCTTCTGCACGGCGGATCGTGTCATGTGGAAAATTCAACGTTCTCGTTCGTCCTGCCTTATCCGACGCTTTCCGGGAACCCGCCCACCCAGTGGAGTGACGGCGTTCTGGCATGCATCAACTCGACTCCTGATTTCCAGATCGAGGATGTGGTCTTTGAGGAAGTCAGCGGAACTAGGTTCGCAGAGAAGAAGAGGCTTCCTGCATACACCGAGGCCATTTTCTGGGATACTGGTTTCAACGGCTATAATGCCCTGACAGGTCTTCTGAGCCTTGTCTCAAACGAAATCTACATGAACCTCCCGTTCATCTGCCTCGACTGCCCTTATTCACATACGCTTGAGGATTCGATCCGCACATCGATCGAGGCCAAGGGCAGAAGCGTCCTTCAGATCGGATCTCCCGTGGAGGACCTTTACCGCTGGCTCCAAGACCCGGAGTTCATTTCGTGCGACATAGGAATCGCTCTTTCAATGGTCCGCCGCCACGACCCGGAGATGGTCTTCATCACAATGGACGAGTATTCGAACAAAACCCCCGCGGTGGTTGCTTTTCTGAACAACATGCGTGGTATGAAGCGAAACTCTCAGATTCCGGCTATTGTTGTTACGGACTTCATAGATGCAAACCTTGTGGGCTCTCTCATCGACATCCCGAACGTCGTGGTGGTCAACTCCTGCATGCTTGAAAGCGAGGAGTTTGCCATGCGTGTGAGGGCCGTTCTGGGAGGCTCCGACATGCTTGCGACCCACACCGGGGCCATTGTCAAGAAAGCTCAGGCCTATCTTTGCACACATGCCACCTTGCCCCTGAGCCGATGGCAGATTGCAGACGATGTCCACGTGTCCGAGGACTATCTGACCAGAGTCTTCAAGAAGGAGCTGGGACTGTCTCCGTGGGACTATCTGAACCGCTACAGGGTTTGGCTTGCAGGAAGTCTGCTGCGCAACACAGGAATGTCCGTAAACGAGGTCTCAATCGCCACCGGATTCCAGGATCAGGCCTATTTCTGCAGGGTTTTCAAGAAGATCAGAGGCTATAGTCCGAGCAAATTGCGGTCATCAAAAAAGTCGGAAATGTACAAAAA
>ONWV01000060.1 GCA_900321635.1 uncultured Spirochaetaceae bacterium
AAAAAAACCACTCTTTCTAATTTTTTTAAAAAAGTGTCGAAAAAACCCAAATATTTTCGACACTTTTTTTCTATTAGGACAGTGAAAAGGAAATGGCCGAGCGGGCAAGGCTTTTGAGTTCAGGAGCCCCGCGGGCCCGCCTTTGAAAAAAGGAGTGTTGTATGAACAACCTTAACACTGTCCTGATTGAGGGTCTGCTTACCAGAGACCCGGAACTGGGAAACGCTCCTGCACAGGTTCAGATGTGCAGACTGTCGCTTGCGAACAACCGCTACTTCAGGGGAAAGGAGAAGTGGGAACAGGAGGCCTCCTACTTCACCGTCTATGTCTACGGCAAGGTTGCAGGGGCATGCCTAACGTACCTCAAGAAAGGCAGAGGCGTGAGAATTGTCGGAAGGCTTAAGCAACTTACATGGCGCACAGGGGGCCTGCAATCGGAGAAGATCATAATCCTTGCCGAGCATATCGAGTTCCAGCCGCCCAAGAAAACCGAACAGCTGAAAGAGGTAGAGCTTGCTCCAGGAGAGTTTGCCACAAGGTCCTCGAATCTCGATGAACTGGCCGCTTCGAATGAAACTCCGGCCCAGGAGCCGGCTGCTCAGATTCCGGATATCATCCCTGCCGATGTCCCTCAGTGTCAGATGGAGGATAATGAGAACCCCGAAACCAAAGCTGATACAAACGATGAAGAAAGCTTCGATGATAATCTGGGCGAGGCTGTCTGATTCCTAGTTTTGAGCATTGACGGTGCTTCTTTCCAAATATTCTCACCGAAAGTGCGTCCCTGCATTCGCCTGTGCCATGCAGGGACATTGTTTGTGCTAAGTATATAAATGTTGTAGAATGACTTTCATGAAAGACAAATGTCCATATCTGAAAACGGTTCTGGTCACCGGAGCATCCAGCGGTATAGGAAAAGAGACTGCAGACCTCTTTGCAAAAAGAGGCTTTAAGGTCTACGCGGCATCAAGACATCCGGCAAAGACGGATAATCCTTCCATCATCCCGCTCGAGATGGATGTCACGGATCCTGAGTCGGTGAAAAAGGCATCAAAACAGATTGATGAGCTTGGAATCATCATCCACTGCGCAGGCTTTGGAATAAGCGGGTCTGCCGAGATGACCCCGCTGGACAGGGCCAAAGCCCAGATGGAGACAAACTACTTCGGAGTTCTGAACGTGAACTCAGCTTTCATGCCGCTTCTTCGAAAGAACAAAAGATCTCTTGTCCTGATAACAAGCTCAGTTGCAGGTCTTGTCGCAATCCCCTATCAGAGCCACTACAGCTCGTCCAAATATGCCCTTGAGGCATACTGCCAGGCATTGAGGATCGAGTCATCAGGATTCGGAGTCCGCGCCTGCCTTGTCGAGCCGGGAGATACAAAAACCGGTTTCACAAAGGCTCGAAGCAGCGATGAGCCGAAGGACTCGCCCTACTACAAGCAGTGCGTGGCCGCAGTTGAGCACATGGCCCATGACGAGCAGAACGGAAAACCGGCAGACTCCGTCGCCAAAGTGTTTTTGAAGCTTGCTTATAGGAAGAATCCTCCTGTCAGGGTGGCTGTAGGCATGGTTTACAAGCTTTTGGCCTTTTTGGTCAAAATCCTTCCTGCCCGCACTGCTAACTGGATTGTCAAGCTGATTTATGTAGGCTGAAGCTATTGAAACTATAAAGTTCTTGTGGATAGAATCACACAGGGAAAGGAGAATCCAATGAAATTATCAGTTCTTTCAGTCGGTGGCTCAATCATTGCGCCCGACAAGGTCAACAGCGAGTTTCTCGCCGATTTCCTGTCAAAAATCAAAAAGTATCTGGCTTCGAATCCACAGGACAAACTGATTTTCGTCTGCGGAGGCGGTGCCCCTGCAAGAGTCTATCAGCAGGCATACAGGGCTGTTGTCACAGACCCCGCCGATCAGGATGCCAACGCTCAGGACTGGCTGGGAATCAAGGCCACACATCTGAATGCAGAGCTTGTCAAAGCAATTTTCGGGTCGCTTTGCAACGACAGTGTCGTGACAAACCCGACAGACGAAAACATCACCTTCAGCGGCCGTGTTCTTGTTGCAGGTGGCTGGAAGCCCGGTTTTTCCACTGATACTGATGCAGTCTATCTTGCAAGAAGATTCGGGGCAAAGACCGTCATCAATCTTTCCAATATCGCAAAGGTCTATACCGATGACCCAAGAAAGAATCCGGATGCAAAGCCGATTGACAGCATCTCCTGGACAGATTTCAGGAAGATGGTCGGAGATGAATGGGTTCCGGGAAAGAACGCCCCGTTTGATCCCATCGCCTCAAAAATGGCTCAGGAATCCGATATCAAGGTCATCTGCGCAGACGGCAGAAAAACAGACAACACTCTTTCCATCCTTGAAGGCAGAACCTTCGAAGGAACAGTCATAGGTTAAAGAATGGACGTAATCAGAATCTCGGCAATAGCCATCACTCCCCTCATGGTCTTCATGGCCATAGGATACTTCTTTCAAAAGCGCAACTACCTGAACGCACAGACTACAAAGCAGCTTAACATTGTTGTGTTCAGATTCTTCCTCTCACTGATGTGCGGAGAGACAATCTACAAGGCAAACCTCAGAGAGGATGTGGAGCTGATTCCAGTTCTGATTGTCGCCTTCAGCATAATCGGAGTCTTCCTTCTGTCCTGGATCATCGTTCCCAGGTTCATCAAGGACAAGACTCAGATTCCTGTAATGATCCAAGGTCTGTATAAGGCAAACTATGCAATTTTGGGAATTCCGATTGCCCAAAGCATCTGCGGCGCCGAGAACATCGGAATTGTTTCCATCATAGCAGCCGTTCTCGTTCCTCTTAACAACGCCCTTTCGGCATTCATCTTTGAGAAGTACACGGGAAACGCCACTTCCGTAGGAAAGCTGATTTACAAGATAATCACCAACCCGCTGGTAGTCGGAAGCCTTGCAGGACTTTTCCTCAATATTGCAGGAGTGAAGATTCCTTCATGGATAATGACAGGAATCATTTCCAAGCTCAGCAACCTTGCCACCCCGCTTTCTATGATAGCTTTGGGTGCTTCGTTTGAGTTCGGCTATATCAAAAAATATAAGACCCAGTTGTTCTGGGCCTGTTTCGGAAAGCTTGTGCTTCTTCCGGCAATCCTCATCCCGTTGGCAATCGCTTTGGGAGTTCGTCATGTCGGACTGGTCGGTGTTGCAATCTATGCCGCAGCACCGAATGCGGTCAACTCCTACACCACGGCCGTAGCCATGGGTGGAGATGCCGACCTTGCCAATGAGATTGTTGTGATGTCCTCGATTCTGAGCATGGTCACGATGTTTGTGACATTCGTGATTATCGGGAGCACCGTAGGCTTCTGAAGCTCACATCTTGGATTTCAGAATCTCAAAGGCTGTCTGCCACTTGTCGCAGATTTCCTCTTTAGTGAAGTAGATGGCAATCTCTCTTTCCGCGCTCTCAGGACCGTCTGAGCCGTGAATGACGTTGAAGCTCATCTCCGGGGAGAAGTCACCTCTGATTGTACCGACCTCGGCATTTGCAGGATTGGTCTTACCCATGATCTGTCTCATGCCCGAGATGGCGTTTTCGCCTTCAACAACCATGGCAACAATCGGAGCGCTTGTGATGAACTTGACAAGGTTCGGATAAAATGGCTTTCCGAGGTGCTCGGCATAGTGTGCTGCGGCCTGCTCGTCCGAGACCTGAATCATCTTCAGGGCAACAATCTTGTAACCCTTGTCTTCGATTCTTGCGATAATCTTTCCAATCAGTCCGCGCTGGACTGCATCCGGCTTGATGGCAATGAATGTCTTCTCTGTCATTTATGTTCTCCTATGTCTTACTATAAAAACGTATTTGAAGCTATAATTGCAAGAGTCATGAAAAAGCTGATAGGACATTTCAGAACAATCACAAAACACAGACATCTTGTCATGGCTCACTGCTTCAAGGCAGGAATCCCCTGGCGCGGCCTTCTTCATGACCTTTCCAAGTACAGCCCGTCCGAGTTCTTTCCGGGTGTAAAATACTACAGCGGAAAGCACAGCCCCACGGCAGACGAGCGCAAGGACAAGGGATTCTCCAAGGCCTGGATGCACCACAAAGGAAGAAACAAGCATCATTACGAATACTGGAGGGACTACTCTCTTTTAGAGAAGAAATATGTTCCCATCAAAATGCCTTTGGTCTATGTGATTGAGATGTTCTGCGACAGGGTGGCTGCAAGCAAGGTCTACATGAAGGAAAAATACACAGATAGCCATCCCCTTCAGTACTTCAACGACAGAGCCGCAGAAGAAGAGATGCATCCTGAGACAGCAGCTCTTTTAAAGGAGCTTGTCACAATGCTCTCTGAGAAGGGAGAGAAAGAAACCTTCAGGTATATAAGACGGAATCTGATCGGGAAGCGGAAAATGTGAAAGAAAAAGGAACTTAAGTCTTTGGACTTGAGTTCCCTTCCCGGCCCCATAGCCTGACAGGCATCTGAAACCACTCTTTTCTGTTTTAGTATAACGAGCAATTTGAGTATAACACATCTGACAACAGTAGGAACAAAAAAACTGAAAAATCTTTTCAAGAAACCGCAATAAAAACAGCAAAAAAAATGTATATGTCAGTATGGAGAACATTCTTGACACCATTGTGAGCACAGCCGCATCCAAATTCTCAGTTTCCGCGCTCAAACCATACCAGATTCTTGTCATCTCAAGGATCATGGAACAGGAGCAAAACGGCATTGTCAGAAACCAGATAGTTGTCCTTCCCACAGGTATGGGAAAATCGCTGTGTTTCCTCATTCCGGCGCACCTGTGCAGCGGAATCACAATAATCATCTACCCCATTCTGGCTTTGATCAACGACCAGTTCTCAAAGCTTTCCAAGGCCGGAATAAACTGCGTCTGCATAAGAGGCAGTCAGACTAAAAAGCAGCGAGATGCAATCTTCAAAAAACTTGGGACAACAGCCAAAATCGTCCTTACCACCCCGGAAAGCCTTCAGAACAAAACTGTCATATCGCACCTGAAGAGGCTTCGCGTCAGCCTTTTGGTGGTTGACGAGGCCCATGTGATCTCCCGCTGGGGCAAAGGTTTCAGACCGTCCTACCTTGCCTTGGGGACCATAGTCCGCACGCTAAGACCGAATCAGATACTGGCTTTCACGGCAACCGCATCGGAACAGACTATAAGTGACATCCGACAGGTTCTTTTCACAACAAAGCCCCTGGTGGTAAGAGGAGATGCTGACAGACCAAACATCATTTACAGAGCATACCCCACAATCTGCAGCGAGCAGGCTCTGATTCACCTTGTCAGGACATGCAGAAAACCTGCCATAGTATTTTGCAGAACCCGAGGTGATACAAAAAGGCTGTGCACCATCCTGTGCGCAGAGGCCTCGGCAATTCCTGTCAGATACTATCACGCAGGGCTCTCAAAAGACGTGCGGGAAAAGCTTGAAGACTGGTTCATGAAATCACATGACGGAGTTCTGGTAGCAACTTCAGCGTACGGAATGGGTGTTGATAAGAGCGATATACGCACTGTAATCCACCACAGGCTCCCCGATGATATCGAGGAGTATCTTCAGGAATCAGGACGATCCGGCCGAGACGGAAATCTGTCTGAAGCATGGGTTTTGGTGGATCTTACTGATGAAGATGACAAGTCCCCTCTTCTGGAAATCTTTAAGAGCAATCTGTGCAGACGAAAAGCTCTTCTTCAGGCATTGGGGCAGGAAAAAACCGAGTGCACAGGATGCGATGTCTGCCTTGGAACTGTAATCAAAGAGCCTGACGCGCAGAAGGCCATTACCACATTGGTGAAGCTATGGCCTTTCAGATTCAACTCCATGACAGCCTCGAACCTGCTCTGCGGCAGCCGAAACCGCCTTACAAACAACATGGAAGCCAGATTCAACCCGCTTTACACCTCAAAACCTCATTGGAATCCCAAACGGCTAAGCACTGCAATCCAGACTCTGGCCGACAAGGAAATGGCCATCACAAGCATCCGGTTCCTTAAAATGGGCAAATTGCTATACCCCGCAAACAATTTACTATATAATTTCATTGCATCAATACTCAGGAGAATCGACGATGGATATAGCTGGATTGTACGGAAAACTCGCAGACGCAGAGCTCATGGAAAGACGCTTTCAAAACCTGGAGCAGAAGCATCAGGAGCTCTTCGGGACAAAGGCGAAGGCAATCTTCTCGACAGCAGGCCGGACTGAGCTCGGCGGAAACCATACCGACCACAATCTCGGAAAGGTCATAGCAGGATCCATCGACCTGGACACCATAGCCGCGGTCCATCCCACCAAGGACAACAAAGTCGTCCTCAACAGCGAAGGCTATATGGCAATTGAAGTGGACCTTTCGGACCTCTCCACCAAGGAGTCTCTTTTCGGAACCACAGATTCCCTGATAAAAGGTGTTGCCTCAGCAATCGTAAAGCGAGGCGGCAATATCGGCGGCTTTCAGGCCAACATCAGCTCCAGAGTCTTCAAAGGCTCGGGCCTGAGCAGCTCGGCATCAATCGAGGTCCTTCTGGGCACGATTTTCAACAACCTTTACAACAACGACAGATTCACAACCACCGAGCTTGCAATCATGGGTCAGGAGGCTGAAAACATCCACTTCGGAAAACCCAGCGGCCTTATGGACCAGATTGCCTGTGCAAACGGCGGCATAGTCGGAATAGACTTCAAGGACCCCAAGGACCCCGTCATCACCCCCATCAAAGTCGACTTCGCCGATTACGGGTACAACCTTGTCATCACCACAACCGGCGGCAACCACGCCGATCTGACCGACGACTACGCCTCCATCCCACGGGAGATGAAAAGCGTGGCAGCATTCTTTGGCAAGAAAGCCCTCCGCGAAGTCTCCGAAACCGAGTTCTTCGAGAACATCGGCCCCCTTCGCGAAAAGCTCTCCAATGACAGGGCAATCCTTCGTGCCTTCCATTACTTCGAGGAAAACCACAAGGTCGATGTCATGATAAACGCCCTGCGCGAGGGCGATTTCAAGACCTACCTCAGCACCGTCACTGCAAGCGGAAGCTCGTCCTTCAGATATCTTCAGAACATCTACAGCCCAAAAGCTGCCACTGAGCAGGGAATCGCCCTGGCCTATGCCATGACCCAGTCCTTCCTTGACGGAGACGGCGCCTTTAGAGTCCAGGGCGGCGGCTTTGCCGGAACTCTTGAGGCCTACATCCCGATTGATCGCACAGCCGATTACTTCAGATACATGGAAAAGCTCTTCGGAAAGGACTGCTGCACAACATTGGCCATCCGCAACCTGCCCACCATGCGTGTTCTGTAGTACTTGGCAAAAGGGCAAAAAAAATCCCGACCGAAGTCGGGACTTTTCTAGAACATCATCTGATAAATCAGATAACCTTCTGAATCTTACCTGCTCTGAGGCATCTTGCGCAGACCTTGACTGTTGTCGGGGTGCCATCAATAACTGTCTTAACTGAAATGATGTTTGGTCTGAACACTCTCTTTGTTGTGACACCGATGTGCTGACCGACACCACCCTTCTTCTTAGCCTGACCTTTTCTGGTAACAACGTTACCGGACATTGTTCCCTTTCCACAAATCTCACATCTACGTGCCATAATATATCCACCTTAAATAAATATCTTTCCGTGTGCAGTGTGCAACATTAGGAACTTATCAAATAATTGAAATTATGTAAAGTCCTTATCCTCATTCGTCCTCTATGTTTACTTTTTCTTCCAGGTGAACTATTATTTGTGCCTAGATAGGAGTTAAACATGAAAGCAGAAAACGCAAAATTAGGAATCGGGAAAATCTATAGAGCCGAAATCCTCACAATCATTGCTTCAATCATTTCAATTGCCGGTATAGTTGTAATGATTGTATTCGGAAAAGCCGTCTCTTCAAATGGTGACACCGTCAACAATACTGATGTCATTTCATTAATCGTCATTTTGGTTTCTTTGGTGCTGGGAATTATCGCATTCGTCCTAAATCTCAGAGGAATCAGCCTTGCCTCCAAGGACGAACCTGCATTCAAAGATGCGCTGGTTGCAGTTATTCTGGGACTGCTTACCTCAATCCTTGCCGGTGTTTTTTCGAAAAACAGACCTTCTCTTTCAAATGCCTTTGAGTCTGCAAACAACATCACCGAACTGCTCACCGCATACTACATAATCCGCGGATGCATCAATTTGGCACAGCAAAAAAAGGATGAAAAGATTGTCAAATCCGGAAAAACAGCCATGACACTGGTTTTCATTGTATGGATTGCCGCAGCCATTCTTAAGATTGTACCGACATTTATCCCGGCAGATAGCAGAACAGTCGTCGAGGGTATCCTTTCAATCGCATCCCTTGTTCTGGCTATTATCGCCTACATCATTTATCTGAAGGTTCTCCGCAAGATATCTGACATTCTGTGATTTGAATCAGATTCAGACTCAGGGAGCTGCCGAATTTGGCGGCTCCTTATTTTTTATTTGTTTCCTTATTTATTTCCGCGCAGATCCCTCTTGCAGGACAGCCTTCACACTTTGGGCCGGAAGAATGACAAACCTGCCGTCCGAAAAGATTAACTGTCATTGAAAAGCGGCTCCATTTGTCCTTCTCAAGGTTGCTGCAGACAAAATCCTCCACAACAGAAGGCTCTCTGGTTCCCAGCGCAAACACTCTGTTGATGACTCTTGAAAAGTGTGTGTCCACAATGATTCCCGGCAGGCCGAACACATCGGATCTGAGACAGTTGGCAGTCTTTCTTCCAACTCCGGGAAGCGAAAGCAGCTTCTCCATCTCTTTCGGAACCTCACCTCCGAAGTCCTTTTCAATTGCCTTGGCACAATCGATGATGTGTCTGGCCTTTGAGTTGAAAAACCCGGTCGGATGAATGATTCTCTTAACATCCTCAATATCAGCTTCAGATAGTTCCTTTGGTCCGGGATAGCATCTGAAAAGCTCAGGTGTCACCTGATTGACCATGGCATCCGTAGTCTGCGCGCTGAGTATCACACTTACCAGAAACTGAAACGGATTGCGA
>ONWV01000017.1 GCA_900321635.1 uncultured Spirochaetaceae bacterium
GATAGTAATACAGTCGCCTTCAGTTGTGTACAAATCAACCACTAGAGTCTCTCCTGACTTTAGTACTTCATACAATTTGGTACTGTTCAAGTAAATACCGTATTTGTCCTCTCTAATCCCATAGTATGGAATAATAGAATGTCTACTTTCAAACGTATAATTCTTTTTCCCAACGGTAAAAGATATTTTGTCACACTCAATGCCATATGCTGAGCCGGGAATGTTTTTTGGTGTGTAATACAATCCTGATTCTAAGTCTTTGACAGTCATAGTGAATGACAGAGAAGGATACGAGGACGGATCATCAGGACGGCCTTGAACATGATAAGTACATATAGCATCATTCTTCCTAAATGATGTTTCAAGACTTATACTCGCAGAACAGAAATCATAGCTAGAATTAGATGAGTTAGCGTATTCTAAACTCCACTTTCCTGTTTCAACTTTTGTACCAGATGGAAAATAGTCAGAATAAGCTCTCATAAAGTCTGAACAATCTATGGTGTAGTTGAAAGAGAAAGATTCAATTTTAATTGATATCTTGACTGTCTTGTTATTTCTAAAAAGATTGATAATCTTGACTGCGTCCTCTGATGAAATCAAGTTCCAATTATGAGCATATTCAGAGTTGGAAGTATTTATCGTTGTTATATTGCCTGAATCATCTTTAAATTTGAAAACTGCTGTTGAATTATTATAAAATTCTTCAACTGGATTATTCCAGCCATAAGCATGTGGTTGAAATTCAATATATGCTTGAGGAATAGCACCCGAGATTTCGACGATAATTCTCATAGGAGAAGTTGAGTTACTCGTCGCTGAGTTACTGAATATCCCTTCTGTTGTGGTAAAAATAAAGTGTTCCCCCGTCTCATCTCCAAAATCATCAACATAATCTCCTAAACTCCAAGATGCGAAAACGACGCAAGGTGTGAACACAAAGAAAACGAGTAAGAGTATTATTGTTTTGTTTTTGAACATGTAACCCCCCCCCTTTCTCTAAAGAGTAATACAGCATTTAATAGAAAACAAGCAAACAAAAGCCCTGTAAAATACAATTAGCGTTCCTGAAACGCTTTCTTGATGGGTAAGCGTTATAAGAAGAGAAATGATACAAACAATTTAACAATAATGGTTCACTGTTCTGTCGGATTACTCTCCTATATTTTGCTTTACAAAAATCTTAAAACAAAATAAAATTATTATATAAGAGAAATTAGAAGAATTCCTATATAGTTATCCGAAATCGTAAAGATAATTATGAGAGGTGAGATTCCTTTCGGTTGAATTTGTTGATGTTGAGACTCAAGAACGTATATAGAACTGTAGCAATACAACATTCATCAACATATATTCAACTTTGAGAGGCAGAAACCAGTTTTTGCCTCTCTTTTTTTATTTTCAGTGCTGAAATCGTGTTTTGCTGTGTTCTTTTTCCACAAATGGTGGAAGAAAAGGATTTTCACGATGACAAATCGAGAGTTGTATCTACAGAAGTTTCATTTCCCAGTCATTCCGCTTGTGGATGGAGGGAAAACTCCAGCTCAGAAGGGCGGTTTTGAAGGAGCAAACGACAACCTAGAGATAAAGGGTAATGCCGGAGCTTATGCCGGGGTTGGAAGTATGAAGACGGCTACATAGTTGTAGTCGATCTAGACAATCATCCAGAAAAAGACCGGGTTTCTGGAGTGGATTATTGGAAAGAACAAGGGCTACCTACTGATACCATTACTGTTAAGACCCCAAGAGATGGGCTTCACTTGTATTTCCTTGCTACTGCTGACCAGCTCAGGAAGTTAGAGGAAAACTGTTCCCATAACTTCGACAACTGTGCCATTGACCTGTTCTACAGCAACAGGTATTACGTTTGTACTCCAGAGACGGTGGTGAATGGCAAGGAATACACTATAACGAACTGGGTAGAACCAGCTCCTTTCTCGGACAGAGTAATTGACCTCTACCTCCTTGAAAAAGAAAGAAAGAGAGGAAGGAACCTTGAAATAGTCAAAGAACCCATGGAGAAGCAGCAGAAAGAAGTCTGTCTGAACATCTATGAGAAGGAATTGATTCTCAGAACCCTTGAAGAAGAACCTGGGCTCATAGAGAACTATGAGGATTGGCTGTCAATGATGGCTGCTTTCAAGAACTCAGGGTTTGATGTCGATGGTTTTAAGCGTATTAGCTGGGAGGATGAAAAGACTCAACGGGGTATAGAATACAAGTGGAACACACTATCACCCCGTCAGAATGAAGCCACTTTCGGCAGCATTATTTACCGTGTGGTTCCGCAATGGAACGACCTTGAATGGAGGTTTGATAAGGTTGAGGATATCGCCATAGAAAAAGCCGTTTCTTGAACTGAACATAAAAGTAGTTTTCAGTTCCTTTTTTCCTTTTGAATAGCGAATACATTTCAACCATCCTCATCACCTCTCACTTCTATTATTAGTAGAGGTAGTAAATTAAAAAGAGCAATCTTTTCGCACTTTTTATCGCACTTTGGGTTATATTGTAATCTCACCCAGCAAAAAAGAAAAGGGCTAAATCCTTACTATAGAGGATTTAGCCCTAATAGGCGCGATTGGGTTTGAACCAACGACTTCCACCGTGTGAAGGTGGCACTCTCCCGCTGAGTTACACGCCCATGCGAATAAGATGTTAACTTAGTTGCTTTGTTTTGTCTACATGGTCGAATCACTCACTTATTTCGAATTGGATGGTTTTGATAAAGATAGTGAAGCTCCTCCGGTTGCTGAGGTTGATAAGGCTCCTGACAATCCTGACCTTGTTAAGGCTGGTTGACGATTCATATGTAACTTGACGATGTGTATTCAGTGTGTATAATAAAAGGAGGATATGATGCAGATTTATCCGGTTATTTTTACAGAAACAAAAGATGAAAAAGAAACCGTGCTTGTCTATATCCCTGATATCAATGGTATGACAGAAGGTTACGGTATATATGATGCGTTCTCTATGGCAAAGGACTATATAGGCAATTATCTTTGTACTAAGGCTGATTCTAGTTTTCCAGTTCCAACTCCAATTGAGGAGGTTGTTCCTGAATCAAGCGTATTTGCATCTGCTGGTAAATCCTCTGTCTTCCTTGTTGATGTAGATGTCGATTCTTTCAGACGAAGAAACAAAAGCAGATATGTAAGACGTAATATTTCCTTACCGGAATGGCTGGATGAAATGGCTGTCAGTGAAAAAATAAATGTCTCTGAAGTTACTCAGAATGCGCTCAAACAGCGCCTTGGATTATCTACTTGAGGGCTATATGGACTTCACACAAGCTCTGATTGAAAGAACAAGACGCCTCAGGGATGAGGTTGATAGGCTTTCGTTCTCATATGACGGATATATCTACAATCCTCTGGATTATGCCTGGACTATGCATGAGGCATATCTTAAGCGCTATGTCAGACAGAGTGCCTCCGTGCTGTTTTTAGGGATGAATCCCGGGCCCTTCGGCATGATGCAGACAGGTGTTCCTTTCGGTGAAGTCAATGCTGTGCGCTCCTATCTGAAACTGTCGCTTCCTGTGCAGAAGCCTAAAAATGAGCATCCGGGCAGACCTGTAGAAGGCATGAATATCAAGCGATCTGAAGGCAGCGGGAAGAGGCTGTGGGGTCTTATTTCGAAAAGATGGCCAGATCCTGATGATTTTTTCAAGGATCATTGCATATTCAATTATTGCCCGCTGGGATTTCTGGATTGCGGAAAGACTGCAAAGAACTTCACGCCGGACCATCTTCCTAAAGACGAAAGAAAGGCGCTTGAGGATGTATGCGATTCATATCTTAGGGACATTATTGACCTCATTGATCCCAAGGCACTGATTGGGATAGGAAAGTATGCCCAGGCCAAGCTCGAGGCCGTAAATGATGATAAAACAAGGATTGTGTCTTCGATAATCCATCCGAGTCCAGGCAATCCTCAGGCGAATGTTGATTGGAACGGAAAGACTGAAGAGAAGATGAAGGAGCTGGGACTGTGGAACTGAAAGCTTATGCAAAGGTGAATTGGCATTTGGCCGTGGGGCCCAGAAGGTCTGACGGCTATCATCCGATTGTCTCGGTTTTCCAAAGATGCAGTCTTTATGACACAATTGAGGTAAAGACAAAAGACGGTCCTTTTGAGACAGAGGTAACAGGCCTTGAAGGCCTTTGTGAGAAGGGAAAGTCCACTTTGGATAAGGCCGCCCGAGTCTGGCATGAAGAAACCGGTTTTGACGGGAAGCTGATAATAAAAGTGACAAAGAGGATTCCGTCACAGGCAGGGCTTGGCGGAGGCTCGTCTGATGCGGCATCGCTTTTACTTTATCTGAACAGCCTTCTTTCCAAACCAAAGACTATGTCAGAAATGATAAACCTTGCCATGAAAGTAGGCTGCGATGTTCCGTTTTTTATTTGCGGAACCAGGGCTGCACTTGTAAGCGGACTCGGCGAGATTGTCGTGCCCATTGAGGCAAGAACTGATCTTGAGGGCTTTATTATTTCTGAAAAAGCACAGAAGGTCTCTACAAAAGAAGCCTACGATAGGCTTGATACAAGAGCTGTGATTCCTGACTTTGAGAACCCAAGAGAGCTTGAAAGAATTTACAGAAAGCCCGTAGCTGAGTGGACTTTCAGAAATGACTTTGACATGGTCAACAGAAGACCGGATATAAAGACACAAGAGGGGGAGGTTCTTCTTCTTACAGGAAGCGGCAGCTGCCATGTGCTTCTGACAAAAAGAAAGAAGCTCACCGTCACAGACAATCAGGTTGCCATAAAGGTGAGCTTCTGAAAGCAGGCCGTAGTAGAATCGAACTACTATAACCGGAGCCAAAACCCGGTGCCCTAACCATTGGGCTAACGGCCTGTGATCTACAGCCCCAAATACTACAATTTTGAACACAGAGAAGTCAACAACATCACTTGAGTTCGAAAGTTATGTTGACATCGACGCTTGCCGAAAGAAGGCCTGTAGGTGCCTGGGTTGAGTATGTGGCTGCAGCCCCTTCGGCTGCCATCACAACCATGGAATCCTCAGCATAGGCGCGCTTGTAGTTTGCTGTTGCATACGATGTGTAGCCCTCGTTGATAGAAATGGGTCTTGAGACCTCAAGGCCTGCCTGCTTTGCATAAAGCTGGGCTTTTTCGTAGGCATTCTTGTATGCAAGCTCTCTTGCTGTGTTGCCTGCAACGACCTTCTGAGTTGAATCGAAGCTTACGTTGTAGAACGAGATTCCCGAGATCTTGCTTCCGATGTCATCGGCAAGAGGGGAGAACTCGTTGATGTCCTTCATGGTCACGTACACAGTCTGGCTGACGGACTCTCCGACCTTGGTCTGCTTGCCGTTGTCCCAGTTGTATTCGGTGTTGAAGTTCAACGCTGTTGTGGAGATGTCATTGTCATCAACCTTGTGCTTTTTCAGAAGATCCAGAATCTGGGCCATCTTCTTGTTTGTCTTCTGCTGGGCCTCGCCTGTGGTGTCGGCTGTCTCGCTGACATTGATGCTGAATTTGACCATGTCGGCCTCGAGATAGACTACACCGCTACCGGAAACGGAGATGACGGTGGGATCTGTCTTGGTGCTTTTGTCAGTTGTGGCGCATGATGCAAGAAGAACCAGTAATACTGAAAGAATCAGAATAATTCCGAAATGTTTTCTCATGGATAGGCTCCTTATTTATGAACTTTGATATTGATTTTGCACCCGGTTTTCTGAGCAGCCGCAAGGATATGGCTGAGTTTTATCTCGCCTTCCTGCTGCTCTCCGATAGCCTGTGCTTCATTGAGAATCGCTTCTATTGCGGCACATGAAAGCCCGTCGAAGGCTGAAACAAGGATCTGAGTGTCAACCTCAGAAGAAAGTTTCTTGCCCTTTGTGTAGATTTCGATGAGTTTTGCTCTAGTTCCTGCGTCAGGATTTCCGATTGTGTACTTGAGGTCAAATCTTCCCGGTCTGATCAGAGCCGGATCCAGTGACGCATAGGAGTTTGTGGCTGCAATCACCAGAAGGCCGTTGTTCGGCAGAAATCCGTCCATCTCGTTGAGCATGGTGGTTATGATTCGGTTGTTTTCCTTGTCTATGCCCGTTCCTGCGTAGTTTCTGCGCTCGCCGATGCTGTCAAACTCATCGATGAAGATGATGCAGGGCCTGCGTCTTCGTGCCTTGGAAAACAGCATCTTGATCTTACGCGCTCCCATACTCATCATGGCACTCTGAAAATCCGCACCCTTTGTCGCAATGAAATTCACATCCGTCTCCTGGGCAAGGGCCTTGGCAAACAGCGTTTTTCCGTTTCCGGGAGGGCCTTCCAGAATCACGCCCTTGACCGGTCTCAGGCCTTTGGCCGAGTACTTTGCGGGGTTCTTGAGGACATCGACAAGAAATGCCATGTCTTTTTTCACGCCGTCCATTCCGGCGATGTCTGAAAAGCGCACCCCGGTGCCGTGGACTACCTTGAAGGTCTTTCTGCTGTAATCAAGAAGCTTGAAGATTCCGAAGGCCACTGCGCCGAAGAAAATCACATCAAAGATGACATCCAGAACGGATGTGACGGAAACCTCGTTTTTTACCGTGACTTTGGCTCCGCTTTCAAGCAGGCGCTCCTTGAGGTCAGCCGAATCCGGATTGTCTGTCACAAATGTGCCCGAAGGTGTTGTGAAGGTGACAAAAGACGGTTCAATCACGGCCTCTGTGACAGAACCAGCTTTCATGGCTTCTGTGAGCTTTGAATAGCTTACGTAGTTTGATTTATGTGAGGCCGAAAAAAGGTCATCCAGACTGATGATTCCCGTGCTGTCCAGAGCAAGGACTGCAATCAGTGCAAGGACCAGAAGAAGTAAAACGGCCCGTAAAGGTTTTATTCTCATGATTACAGTTTAACAAAAAACAAAACATAGAGCAAAGATTGAATAAAATAACACACAAACAACACATATGAGCAAAGCGTGTGGACAAAGAATCGCAAACTGTGTTATAGTCCGAAACGCAAACAACAATGGTAATTGGCCTTGAGCCAATGAGAGTAGGAGAAAACAAATGATCAGAATCAACGCAACACTCAGAACAGAGGACTTCGGTTCAGCCGGAGCAAGAAGACTTGTCCGCGCAGGCAGAGTCCCCGCAGAGATGTACGGCAAGGACGGCAACATCCACATTTCACTCGATGCACATGACTTCGGTCTTCAGCTCAGAAAGCTTGCAGTCGGTAAGGAGTGCGAGGTCGCCGTTGACGGCAAGAACTACAAGTGCATCTTCAAGGCACTTCAGGAAAACATCATGTATGGAACACTTGTCCATGCTGATTTCCAGATCTGCTGAATGAAGGTCGTATGACTGTAGTAATTGGACTGGGCAATCCAGGATCCAAGTACGAGCATACCAGGCACAACGTCGGTTTTGACGCCGTTGAAAGAGCTGCAGCGTTTTTTCAGGTAAAACTGAGAAAACGCTGTTTGCGTTTATACAGGCAGGCGGTTGTCGAAACTGAAAATGCTAAAGCCGTACTGGTCCAGCCTCTGACATACATGAATGCAAGCGGCAAAATCATGAAAAGTTTCTCAAAGACTGACCGTTTTGTGGTTGTGTGCGATAATATGGATCTTGCCCTGGGTGGCCTTAGGATCCGTCAGGGCGGAGGGTCTTCCGGACAGAAGGGCCTTGAAAGCATTTCCGAGTACCTTGGAACTTCCGACTTCACTAGAATCTACATCGGAATCGGACGGCCTCAAGATGGTGTGAGCGTAGTAGACCATGTGTTGGGACGCGAGACTGAAACAGAAAGAAAAGAGATTCTGGAAAGCTCCGTCGATGATGCCGCAAAAGCCATAGTCAAACTCATCAACGGAGCCTCAGTGGGGGATGTTCAGCTTGAATTCAATAGAAAAGGTATTCTCTGAGGCCATCGTTAAGTACTTAAATGACGACTCTAAGGTCCTTGTGGCATTCTCTGGAGGCTGCGATTCTCTGGCACTTCTGGTTCTGTGTTCAAAGGCCCTTGGCGCTGACAGAATCTTCCCCGTCTATGTGAATCACAACATCCGAGAAAGTGCGGAACTTGAAAAGGAGATTGCACTTAATAAGGATAACTGCAGAAAGCTTGGCCTTGAACTGATTGTAAGGACCTTGGACCCGGGTATGGTCAGAAGTCTTAGTGACATCAGAAAGGGCGGAACCGAGGATGCTGCAAGGGCTCTGAGGTATGAGGTTCTTGAGGATGAGAGAAGAAAAAACGGCTGTGATTTGATTCTCACAGCCCATCACAAGGACGATCAGGTTGAGACTGTAGTCATGCATCTTCGAAGCGGTTCTCCCATGACATCGCTTCGGGGAATCTCTGTTTATGATGAAAAACGATTTCTTCTAAGACCGCTGTTGGGTTTATCAAGACAGAATCTGGAGTCGTATCTAAGACGGCTCGGCTTTTCATGGAGCCAAGATTCCACCAATGAGGATGAAAGATTCAGAAGAAATGAGATTAGATCCTCAATCGTTCCCAAAGCAGAAAAAGCATGGCCGGGTTTTGAGAAAGAGATATTAAATTTGCAGCACCAGGCAAAGAAGGCATTTGAAGAAGCTAAGCCTGTAATTGCAAAAGATGCTTCAATCAATTTGGATGAGCTTAGAGAAAGAGACCTTACAGGCAGAGTCCTTTCCCTCTACAACCTGTGGGACAGTGTCTTTGGCAACAAGGACCTTCCTATGACGCTTCTTGACAGAGTCCTTGATGCGGTCTGTGAGGGTAGGGACTGCAGCGTGGGTTCCAATCTGGCGGTCTTTCACATCTATCGAGGAAGGCTTTATCTTCAGGATCCCGAAAAGGACAAAGCCTACAGTGACTTCTCAAAAGAGCTGAATCCTTGTGAAAAACAGACTATCAGCCTTCCTGGGAACATGAAGCTGAGCATAGGAACAGAAGATAAAAACCCGCTTCTCCTTAGGATGGACAGCGCAAAGTTCAAAGGCCGTCCCATAGTCCGGTTTGCCAAAGAAGGTGATTTTATCCGCCTGAAGGATGGAAAAAAGATGGTTCTGAGGCTACTTCAGGATATGAAGATTCCGCCTCATTTAAGAACACATGTGCCTGTCATCGAAGATGAAAAAGAGCTGTGTGCGGTCTTCGGATCTGTTTTCGGAGGCAAAGATAGAATTTGTGTGAAGTTCAGAACTTCTCTTGCCCCAAACGATTTTCCTTTATATATTGTGACTAAAGGCTGAATTTCTATGGATAAGAACGACAAAGAGAGGGAGATCGGAAACGAAACTCCCGAGATTAAGAAAGAGGAAGGCCAGACTCCCGCTGGCAATGAAGATGCCAAGTCATTCTGGAAGGAAAAACCTTTCGATGAGATGCAGCACGTCAAACCTGACAGCTTTGCGGGCATAGAGGCTGGACCCTCAAAAGACGATAAGAAATCGGACAACCAGAGCAAGAAGAACGATCCGGACTCCTACTGGAGACCCAGAAATTCTTCCGGCCGCGGTAATTCAAATCAGGGCGGGGACAGACCGAACAGAAACATGGCCGACGGAAACGGCCCGTTCGGTAATAAAAAGAGCAGAATCGGGATGATAGTATTCATCGGTATTCTTGTTCTCTTTGCACTTACCCTTTTTACATCGAACAACAATGCAACCGAGGTCTCATATTCGTCCTTCAAGTCTGCCGTTAACAGCGGCAAGATCGCCAGGGTAAACGTCAAGAACAATTCGGTTGTCCTTTTCGTCACCAACGACGGAAACGAATACAGGACAAAGATTCCTTATCCAGATGACAATCTGCTTCCTCTTCTTGAAAGCAAGGGCGTTGAGATTGTCGGTTCTGATGCGGATATCTCCATTTTGGCAATTGTCCTTGAGCTTCTTCCGTGGGTGATTTTCATCGGCTTTACCATTATGCTCCTGCGTCAGACGTCCGGCAGCGGACAGATGATGCAGTTCGGAAAGAGCCATGCAAAGCAGTATACGGACAAGGAAATCAAGATCACATTCAAGGACGTAGCCGGCCAGAAAGAGGCCAAGTACGAACTTGAGGAGGTTGTCGAGTTCCTTAAGAACCCCAAACGTTATGCTGAGATCGGAGCAAAGATTCCCAAAGGAGTTCTTCTTGTAGGACCTCCGGGAACAGGTAAGACCCTGATTGCAAAGGCTGTGGCAGGCGAGGCAGGAGTCTCGTTCTTCCACACAAGCGGTTCGGACTTTGTCGAAATGTTCGTCGGAATGGGTGCCGCACGTGTCAGAGACCTCTTTGACCAAGGAAGAAAGCATGCTCCTTGTATCCTCTTCATCGATGAGATTGATGCCGTAGGAAGATCCAGAGGAAGCGGACTTGGCGGTGGCCACGATGAAAGAGAGCAGACTCTTAACCAGATTCTGGTTGAGATGGACGGATTTGACACCACAACAGGCGTCATTGTCATAGCTGCCACAAACCGTGCCGATGTTCTTGATCCGGCTCTTCTCAGACCGGGCAGATTCGACAGACAGGTTGCAATAACTCTTCCGGATATCAACGAGAGAGAGGACATCCTCAAAATCCATGCTTCACATGTCAAGACAGATCCTTCTGTTGACCTGAAGAGAATCGCCAGAGCCACACCGGGAGCTTCCGGCGCGGATTTGGCCAATCTGGTCAACGAGGCTGCGTTGTTTGCAACAAGACAGAACCGCAAGAAGGTCACAATGGCAGACTTTGAACAGGCCAGAGACAAGATGGTTCTGGGTGTTGCAAAAAAGAGCCATGTCATGACACCTGAGGACAAGCTTCTTACCGCATATCATGAAAGCGGTCATGCTCTTCTTTTCTACTATCTGCCTGATATCGATCCTCTTTACAAGGTTACGATCATTCCTCACGGAAATGCAGGCGGAGTCACGATGGGACTTCCTGAAAACGATCAGTCCTACATGAAAAAGAGCGCCCTTCTGAGCCACATCAAGATGGCCATGGGAGGCTATGTTGCTGAAAAGATTCTGAACGGACAGACATCAACAGGTCCAAGCGCAGATATCAAGCAGGCTACTGAGATTGCCCGCAGAATGGTCACCGAGTGGGGTATGAGCGACCTTGGCTTCATCAGCCTGGGATCCGAGGGTGAGCCTCTGTTCCTTGGTCGTGAGATTGCCCAGCACAAGGACTTCAGCGACAAGACCGCAGCCAAGATCGACGAGCAGATTCAGAAGATCCTGGACGAGTGTATGAAGGAAGCTACAAAGATTCTGACTGACCACAAGGATCAGCTGGATAAGCTTGCACAGACACTTGTTTCCAAAGAGACTCTGGATGACAACGAGGTCCGTGAGCTTCTCGGCTTCGAGGCCGTAGGCCCGAAGAACTCGGACATCCTCTGATCGGATAGGGGAAGAAGATGGTTGACTCGGCCCACAAGAGAAACTTCTGCATAATCGCTCACATAGACCACGGCAAGTCTACTCTTGCCGACAGGTTCATTGAGAAGGCACGCCTTGTTACCACCAGAGGACCTGAGCAGACTCAGATTCTGGACAACATGGACATTGAGCGCGAACGCGGAATCACCATAAAGAGCCAGGCGGTAACCATCCCGTACACCGCTTCAAACGGAGAGCTTTACGAGCTGAACCTCGTAGACACTCCGGGCCATGTTGATTTTTCATACGAGGTCTCAAGGGCCATCAGCTCCTGTGAAGGTGCACTTCTTCTGATAGACGCCTCCCAGGGAGTCGAGGCCCAGACTCTTGCCAACCTCTACATGGCCATGGAGCACAACCTTGAGGTCATCCCCGTAATCAACAAAATCGACCTTGCAAGCGCCGATATCCCTTCCTGTCTTGAACAGATTGACCACGATCTGGGCCTGGATGTTGACATGGTGCAGAAGGTCTCCGCCAAGACCGGCGAGGGGGTGGATGACCTTTTCGAGGCCATTGTGAAGTACATTCCATCTCCTGATGACAATACCGCAAAGCCTCTGAAGGCTCTGATTTTTGACAGCCATTACGATCCGTACAGAGGCGTCATCGTTCACTTCAGAATCTTCGAAGGCCAGGTTTCAGAAGGCGATGAGATCATGTTCATGAACAGCCACGCCGTCTACAAGGTCGAGGAAGTCGGAATCTTCCAGCTCAATCTGATCAGGACAAAGACCTTAAGATCCGGAGATGTCGGATACTTCATCGCCGGAATCAAGACAATAAGCGACATCAGAGTAGGTGACACGGTCACATTGGCCTCGCGCCCGGCAGAGGCGCCGTGCGACGGCTTCAAGGACGTGAAGCCTGTTGTGTTCAGCTCGATATACCCGGTTGATACCAATGACTATGAGGAGCTTCTGGATGCGATTGACCGCCTGAAGCTCAACGATGCGTCGCTGGTGTACGAAAAAGACAGCTCCGTTGCCCTGGGTCAGGGTTTCAGATGCGGCTTTCTGGGAATGCTTCATCTAGAGGTCGTACAGGAGAGAATCGAGCGTGAGTTCGGCCTGTCGATTGTCCTGACAAGCCCCTCGGTAAGATATAAGATCCACATGAAGAACGGCGAGGAGATTGAGGTGGACAACCCGCTGGATTATCCGGACCAGGTGAGAATAGATTACGCCGAGGAGCCTTACATCAAGGCAAGTGTCATCACCCCAAGTGCATATGTTGGCTCGATCATAACCTTGTGCATGGAAAAGCGCGGGGTTCAGACCGGCATGAACTATATTGATACAAAGCGCGTGGAGCTCATCTATGAGATGCCTCTTGCTGAGGTCCTTTTTGAGTTCTATGACAGGCTCAAGTCAATCTCCAGAGGTTATGCCTCATTTGATTACGAGATAATCGGATACAGAAAGACAGACCTTGTCCGTGTGGATATTCTGGTCAACGGCGAGGCCTGCGATGCCTTAAGCATGCTGGTATTCAGAGACAATGCGGTTTCCCGCGGACGGCAGGCATGTGAGAGGCTTCAGGAAGAGATTCCCAGACATCAGTTCAAGATTCCGATCCAGGCTGCGATCGGAGGGAATATAATAGCACGTGAGACGATCAACGCATTCCGAAAGGATGTCACCGCCAAGTGCTACGGCGGAGACATAACCAGAAAGCGTAAGCTTCTTGAGAAACAGAAGGAAGGAAAGAAGCGTATGAAGCTGGTCGGAAATGTCGAGATCCCACAGAGTGCTTATCTGGCTGTGCTCAAGAGCAAGGGCGCAGACGAGAAATGAGAGGGTGTACATGGAAGTAAAGGAATACACGTACAAGGCCGGGGATTATTCGTTTTCCCTTCTGAATCTGGGATGTGCAATCACATCCATCTGCGTTCCTGACAGAAACGGAAAGATCGCCAATATCACACTTCCGTTTGTGGGCGCAGTCGGAAATCCTGACGTTATTCTGAAGTCTACCATGTACTACGGACTCACCGTCGGACGCTTTGCCAACAGAATAGGCGGAGCATCATTCAAAGTCGGAGACAGAACTGTAGTCTTTGAAAAAAACGACGGCCCGAATCTGCTTCACAGCGGAAGCAGGGGAATCTGGTCAAGAATCTGGAATGTCAAACACACAGAGGACGGTTTTCTCTGCTCGATAAAGGTTTCTGAACAGGAAGACGGTTTTCCGGGCGACGCTGACATAAGGGTTCGCTTCTCGCTTTCTGATGACGGGGTCTTCCGTATCCATTACAGCGCAAGCTGCAGCGAAAGCTGTCCGATGAATCTTACCAACCACACGTATTTCAATCTCACGGGTGACAGCAAGAACGATGTCCTTTCCCACGTCTTTGAAATCAACAGCTCAAAGACACTGGAAGTAGGTAAGGGCCTGATTCCCACAGGAAAGATTCTGGATACAAAGGGTACTGCCTGGGATTTTTCTAAGCCAAAGGCTCTTGGAAAGGATATTGAAAAGCCCGAACTCAAAAGCGCAAACGGATATGACCACTGCCTGATAATCGACAGAATGGGCGGCGAAAGCTTCGGCTTTACCCGTTTTGCAAAGGTCTATGAGCCACAGTCAGGAAGAATTCTTTGCGCATACACAGACCTTCCTGCCTTCCACCTTTACAGCGGAAACTTCCTAAACGGCGAATGCGGACACAACTTCCGCCACGGCTTCTGCCTTGAGACGGAATTCTATCCTGACTGCGTCAACCAGGTAAGCTTTCCCTCATGCATCGTGAAGCCCGGTGAGCTTTTTGAAAGCACCACGGTCTATCATTTCTATACCGATGCCCCCGGCTCGGACAAATCGGAGGTCCTGGGATGAGGGATGTCAAGATAATCGGAATCACCGGAGGCTCCGGAAGCGGAAAGTCTACCATCGTAAGAAGAATCGAGGAAGTATGTCCTGATTTCGTGTTCATTCCTCAGGACAACTACTACAAAAGCGCAAGCTTTGTGAGCAACAAGAACATCACGGACTACAACTTCGACCGTCCCGATGCCATTGACTCCGAGCTTTTCTTTGAGCATCTTTCGGCTCTTAAACAGTGGAAGAGCATAGAGATGCCGCAGTACGACTTTGTCCACCACAGCAGAGAGGACCGCACCGTCCACCTTGACCCGGCTCCTTTGGTCATTGTCGAAGGTCTGATGATTCTCTATGAGCCCGAGATCAGAAACCTTCTGGATCTGAAAATCTATGTAGACACTCCGGATGACATCAGGTTCATCAGAAGACTTCTCAGAGACATAAATGAAAGAGGAAGAACACTGGACAGCGTTGTGAAGCAGTACCTGAACGCCGTGCGTCCGGGTCATGCCTCATTTATCGAGCCTACAAAGGAATATGCGGATCTGATCATCCCCGAAGGCGGTCAGAACGAGAATGCACTGCAGGTTCTGATTACGTTCGTCAAGGAAATAAGCAAGCGCGACTGATTTTTTTGCTCTACAGAAGGTCTTTTCCGTGCCTTCTGAAGGCTGTTCTTCTGTCACGTATGTATTTGAAGCTGAACTCTTCGGGAACATCGTCAGGGCCGCCGAAGTACAGCCTGCTGCATCTGAGGATTCTGCTCATACCCAGGATGGTTCCTTTTATGATTCCGAAACGCATCACGCTTTTGTTGAAGTACTCGGAGCAGGTGGGACAGTAGATGCAGTTCGCACCCAGAAACGGCGAGATGAGTTTCTGGTAGCCTTTGACAGGAATTAGGAATATTTTCCTTGCAATATTTCGTCCCATATGATAAAAGTAGCCTCTGGTTGGGTTTTGTTCAATCCAAGGGTTTGACTAATTGTCGTGATTTAGTCTATATTTAGGTGAAAAAGAGAATAATCCAGTAACGGAGGAAACATATGGCAGGTGCTATTTCTAAGAACGCACGTCGTGAAGGTGCAAAGGTTCTGATCAGCCGCTGGGGTGGTGAGATCAAGACAAAGTCTATCTTCGAGAACGGTAAGCTCCATCACATTGCTTACTGTGTCAAGACAGGTAACACAGCTCGCAAGCCAAAGGATCTGATGTAATTTTTTTACGGATTCTTGTAACAACCCGCAGCTTTGCGGGTTTTTTACTACAGATTGGTTTTTTATACAAAATATGAGATTTTGTGAGAAAAATTCTAACTTTTAGAGTGTTCACTTCAAAATCCATATGATATTATTTAAGCGTTATATTTGAGACGTCATAGGAGGAAACACGTGAAACGTTTTTCAAAGTCCATTTTACTGACAATCCTGGTTCTTTCCATGGTATTCATTTTTGTCGGTTGTAAGTCAGCTAAGGTCGAGGCAGAGGAGCCTATCGCAGTTGCTGAGCCTGCTAAGCCTGCTGAGCCTGCTAAGCCAGCTGAGCCTGCTGAGCCTGCTGAGCCTGCTAAGGCAGAAGAGCCAGCTCCGGTTTCTGGAGTCTCAAAGACCTACACAATCGCAGGTTATGAGATCAAGGTTGATGCAGAAGTCGGTAAGGCAGTTGTCACATACCCGACAGAGCTTATTACAGAAGCAGACCTCGCAAATGCTCTTACATATGTCCAGGCTAACTATGCTGCATACCTCGAGGGTATCACATATGACTACAAGCCGGGTACGATCACTCTGTACTATCCTGCTTCACTGACAGCTGATGATTTCACAGCAGTTGAGAAGCTTGCTTCCGCATACGTCGAGAAGGCTATCGAGGCTTATGGAAACTATCAGGTTGCAACAGCAACAGTTGAGACTCCGAGCATCGATTATGAGCTCTCCTATGCCGGATACAAGGCTACAGTCTCCTTCAAGGACAACGTAGCAATTATCACATACCCGTCAATCATTTCCAACAAGGAAGTTATGGACGCAGCATCTGCAGCATACGCAGCATACGGCGCTTTCCTTCAGGGAACAACACTTGTTGTTGACAACGGTTCTGCAGTCCTGACATTCCCGGCAAAGCTTGCTGAGGCCGACATCGACGCAGCAATGGCAGTTCTCCAGAAGGAGCTCCCGACCTACGTCAAGGCTCTTACAGCAGGTACTCCTGCTGAGACAGCAGTTGCAACAGCTGAGCCTGTTGCAGTCACAGCAACTTCAACACCTGCAACATCTGCCGCAGAAGCAGCAGTTCCTGCTGGAACACCGGCAACAACTCCTGTTGCAGCAACACCTGCAGCAAAGCCTGCAACTCCTGCAGCAACACCTGCAGCAGAGCCTGCTAAGGCAGCCAAGAAGTCCAGCGCTGGCCTGATCATCGTGATTATCGTCCTGGTGCTCGCAGCTTGTGCAGCATGTTTCATCATCCTCAAGAAAAAGAAGAAATAATCTTCTGATTCCCAGATGATTGAAGAATCCCCGAGTTTAGGCTCGGGGATTTTTTTATCCTTAAAAAAAGTTTTGTGCTGATGATATGAAAAAACCCAACCGTTAAGGCTGGGTTTTAGCTCCCCGAGACAGACTCGAACTGCCGACAGGGTGGTTAACAGCCACCTGCTCTACCGACTGAGCTATCGGGGAATGAACACATTGAATGTACAAGTTAGACCGATTTTAGTCAATCCCTTTACAAGAAAAAAGGCCGCCTCTTATGAAGCGGCCATATCTGATTGAGAAACCAATCAGCT
Source organism: uncultured Spirochaetaceae bacterium (assembly GCA_900321635.1). Taxonomy (GTDB): domain Bacteria; phylum Spirochaetota; class Spirochaetia; order Sphaerochaetales; family Sphaerochaetaceae; genus UBA9732. Next base: position 16,998 of record ONWV01000017.1, read on the forward strand.
GAACTGTCCGATAATTGCCTTGAGATCGGCAAGTCTCTCGTCAAGCTCTGCCTTAGTCTTTGCCTCGGCAACGATTCTGAGGTAGGGCTCTGTGTTGGATTTTCTGACGCTGAACCACCAGGTCGGGAACTCGATTCTGTAGCCGTCGAAGTCCATGATCTTGGTCGGGTTGAGTGCAGAGTACTTCTTGTAAAGAGCATCGATTGCCTGGTCTTTCTGCTCAAGCTTGAAGTTGATCTCTCCGCTGTTCTGATAGGCGACAATCTCATCAACAAGCTGTCCCAGGGTCTTTCCTTCCTTCTTGAGCTGGGCTACTGTCTGAAGCACCAGAAGTGATGCAAGGATTCCGCTGTCGCAGTTGTAGAAGTCTCTGAAGTAGTAGTGGCCTGCAAGCTCTCCGCCGAAGACACAATGCTTCTCGCGGATCTTCATCTTTGCAAATGCATGACCGACCTTCCAGATGTAGATGTCTGTGGCACCGAGCTTCTCAAGATACTCAGTAGTTGAACGGGATGTTCTGATATCGACTAGAACAGAGCCTTTCTCCTTGGCAAGGTAGTACTTTCCGATAACGGCTGTCACATAGTCCGGCTGGATGAAGCGGCCGCGCTCGTCGATGAACATGACTCTGTCGGCATCTCCGTCGTAGATGACTCCGCAGTCCGAACCGTTCTTCTTTACAGCTTCCATAATCTGCTTGCAGTTCTCGACCTCAAGCGGGTTTGGCTCGTGGCCGGGGAATGTTCCGTCCAGTGTGTCGTTGATGTATTTTGCACTGTTTCCGAAAAGCTCCTTGACGTAGAGGTTGCTCATTCCGTTTGAAGCATCGACTGTGATGCTGAGCTTGCTCATATCCGGAAGGAACTTCTTCTGGAAGGAAAGGTATGCATCGTGGATGTCCTTGTCGATGATCTTACCCTTGTTGGCAACAGGCTCGACCTTAAGCTCGTTGACCATCTTCTCCAGATCCTTCAGACCAGTGTCGCCTCCTACGGGAATGGCGTTGGTTCTGGAAATCTTCATGCCGTTGTACTCTTTGGGGTTGTGGCTTGCTGTGATCTGAACAGAAGCGTCCGCCTTGAGGTATACGGTTGCGAAATAAACCATCGGTGTGGTTGCAAGGCCGATGTTCCATACATCGACTCCTGCGTCGTTGATTCCCTTGCAGAGATACTCGAAGATCTCATCACTTGTGAGTCTGATGTCACGACCGACAACGACATACTTGCAGGGAAGAAGCTTCGGAAGGAAGAATCCAACCTTGTAGGCTGTGTCCTTGTTGAAATCTTTGTTGTAGACACCACGGATATCGTATGCTTTAAATACTCCCATTTTTTTCTCCTGTTTATTTGTTTTCGTTTTTTGATTTCTCTATCAAGTCCCGGACTGTCTTATCAATCAGCTGGAAGTACAGTAGTCTTCCGTCTGAAAGGCGGAATTCCGTGACAGTCTCTCTGAAGAAAGACAGAACCGGGTTTGCAGCTTTAAGTTTTTCAAATGAAGCGTAGCCCAGAGCGCAGTTTCTGGCCTTGGATTTCACGACCTTACGGATTGAGACCACATCAAGAGGGGAAAACGATGATTCGAATTTCTCATACTTGTAGTCACTCCGCCTGGGTTTGAGCTTTATGCCTAAGAATGTGGGTTCGTGATCAAAGTCCTCGTACCAGAAGCGGTCCTGGCACTGGTAGAAGAAGACGCCGAAGTCGCGCACGTTGCCATCAGAGTCCGCATAGAAAGTTGAGAACGTTCTGTAGCCGATCGGGTTTCCTCTGCGCTGCTCTAAATCCTGCAGAAAATCAAGCTCTTCACGGCTTTTAACTTGCGGCATAATAATCTCCCACTTGTCTTTCTTTTTTCTATATTACCATATATACTGCGGTGGGAAAAAGGAAAAAGCGGTACTATGGACTACATGGACAAGGACATGGGAAAGATTCTCAAGAACAATGCTCAGACTCTGCGTCATGAGCTTCTGAGTCAGGGAACCGACTGTTTCCGTGTCTATGACAGAAACCTCTCAAGGTATCCTGTCACCGTGGATATCTACGGAAAGTATGCCAAAATCACCGACTACGGGGATGAGGCGCTTTCTGATGAAAGCCGTGAGACTCTTTTGGATATCTGCAGTCGCATGCTGTATCTTGAAAAAGATAATTTGGTCTATGCAGTCAGAAACAAAAGACCTGACCGCCGGCAGCATGAGAAAAGCAATGATGAGGCTGTTAAGACCATAGTTCATGAGAACAATCTTCTTTTTTCCGTGGACCTGACGACATATGTTGATACCGGTTTGTTTCTGGACCATATGAAGACACGTGTTCTGATTCGTGACAGAAGCGAGAATGCGGATGTTCTGAATCTGTTCTCTTATACGGGAAGTTTTTCCGTGTATGCGGCTTCCGGTATGGCCAACAGCGTAACCAGCGTGGATATGTCGGCAACCTACACAAAGTGGGCAGAGGAGAATCTTCTTGCCAACGGTTATTCAGGCGATATGTACAAGTGCATCTGCATGGATGCGACCCGTTTTGTCGATGATGCGCTTGAAAAGGGTCTTAAGTATGATATCATCATATTCGACCCGCCGAGTTTCTCAAACAGCAGGAAGATGGACGGAGATTTTGATGTTTCACGCGACTACGTGGCTTGGATCAGAAAGCTCTGCGCACTGCTGAAGAAAACCGGAATAATATTGTTTTCTACGAACCTCGGTTCGTTTCAGATGGAAAAGAAAAAGCTCAGAGGACTGAGCATTAAGGAGATCACCACGTTGGTGGCATCTCCGGGATTTGTAAAGGGCCGTGCAGGCACGGTCAGGAGTTGGATGATGGCATTTGATGATGAATCGCTCTCATTGGATTGGAGCGAGCCAGAGAAGAAGTCCGAGAAGGGTTCGGACAGAAGAAGACAGGCCGAAGGAAGGCCTGAGAGAAGAAGAGAAGGCGACAGACGTAGATTCTCCGACAGAAAACCTTACCAGGAGAGAAGGAGCGGAGAAAAGCCTTACAGATCGGAACGCAGATTTGATGATGACAGATCTTACAGGTCAGAGCGCAGGTTCGATGATGACAGACCCTATAGGTCAGAGCGTTCTTATGACAGACCAAGAAGAGACGACAGACCGTACAGGTCTGACAGGTCCGAAAGAAGTGAAAGAATCGAAAGAAGTTTCGGAGACAGACCGTCTTACGGCGAGCAGGGAAGAGACCACTATAGATCCAGATCCTATGACAGGCCGTTCAGATCAGAAAGATCCGAAAGGTCAGAGAGACCTGAGAGATCAGATAGATTCGAAAGGTCTGAAAGACCCAGACGCGAGCACTTTGATAGGGGTGAGCGCCGTGACGAGCGCCCCAGAGAGCGAAGCTTTGACAGAGACGGAAGCAGGGCCCCGCGTCAGGACTCACACAAGACAAAGAAACCTTTCGGCTATGATTCGTTCAAGCCTGCAAGATCCAGAGAGGACAGCACGGACTTCTTCTGGAATGAAGAGGATCTTGATCCTAGGAAAAAAGACTGAAAAAAAGCCCTCATGCGAGGGCTTTTCTATTATGTAAATAACTTTTTACAGTCCCATTTTGGCTTTCTGCTTTGCCCAGGAATCCTTCAGTGTGACGGTCCTGTTGAAGACAGGGTGGCTGGGAGTGCTGTCGTAGTCCGGTGTGAAGTAGCCGCTTCTCATGAACTGCAGATACTCGCCGGGCTTTGCATCGGCAAGCCATGGCTCGAGCTTTGCGTTCTGAAGGACAATCAGTGAATCCGGGTTCAGGTCATCAAGGTAGTTGCCTGTCTCTCCGCCGGGGTACTCTGTTGCAAAGAGCTTGTCGTAAAGTCTGACCTCGCCGTCTATGGCATGTCTTGCGCTGACCCAATGGCTTGTTCCCTTGACCTTTCTTCCGTCGGGGGTCTCGCCTCCGCGGGACTCGGGGTCATAAGTGCAGTGAACAACGGTGACATTGCCGTTTTCATCCTTTTCGCAGCTTGTGGCCTTGACGTAGTAGGCTGTCTTCAGGCGGATTTCGTTTCCGATATAAAGTCTGTGGTAGCCTTTAGGCGGAACTTCCATGAAGTCCTCGCGCTCGATGTAAAGTTCCTTGCAGAATGCCATCTTTCTTGTTCCGGCTGTAGGATCTTCCGGGTTGTTTTCGATTTCAAAGTACTCGACCTTGTCCTCTGGGTAGTTGTCGATGACAAGCTTGATGGGGTCCAGGACGGCCATGACACGCTTTGCGCGCTTGTTCAGATCCTCGCGGACGCAGAATTCCATAAGCGAGTAGTCTACGACGGACTCGACCTTTGCAACTCCTACGCGGGAGACGAAGTCCTTCATGGACTCGGGTGAGTATCCGCGGCGTCTGATTCCGCTGATGGTGGGCATTCTGGGATCATCCCAACCGCTTACAATGCCAAGCTGGACCAGGTTCAGGAGCTTACGCTTGCTCATGACGAAGTAGTTGATGTTCAGACGGGCGAACTCATACTGATGCGGTGTGTGATCTATTCCGTCGATGGAGCAGGCCCAGTCGTATGCGGGTCTGTGGTCCTCGAACTCCAGTGTGCAGATGGAGTGGGTGATGCCTTCTATTGCATCCGAGATGGGGTGGGTGAAGTCGTACATAGGATAGACGCACCACTTGTTGCCTGTTCTTGGATGCTCTGCGAACTTGATTCTGTACAGGGCAGGGTCACGCATGTTGATGTTGGGGCTTGCCATGTCCAGCTTTGCTCTGAGAAGGTATGTTCCCTCGGGGTATTTACCTTCGCCCATTTCCTTGAAAAGGCGCAGGTTCTCCTCGATGCTTCTGTCTCTGTCGGGGCTGTTCTTTCCGGGTGTTGTGAGTGTGCCTCTGTTTTCCTTGACCTGTTCGGGAGTCTGTCCGTCAACATAGGCAAGGCCCTGCTTGATGAGGTTGATTGCAATCTCATGGAGCTGGTCGTAGTAGTCTGAGGCATAGTACTCATGCTCTCCCCAGTCGAATCCCAGCCATCTGATGTCGGATTTGATGGAATCGATGTACTCCATGTCCTCTTTGGCCGGGTTTGTGTCATCAAGTCTGAGGTGGCAGATGCCGCCGTACTTCTGTGCAAGACCGAAATTGAGGCAGATGCTCTTGATGTGTCCTACATGAAGATATCCGTTCGGCTCGGGCGGGAATCTTGTGACTATCGTGTTGTTGGGAACCCTGCCGTTGGCAAGGTCGTCTTCAATGATCTTCTCGATGAAGTTGAGGGATTTTTCCTCACCTTCCTGTGTGGCGTTTGTCCTGACGTCTTCGCTCATTAATTATCCTCCACTGCTCTTTCAAAGGAGCCCTAAGGTTACGTGTGGATATTATCATAATCGGGCGGAATGCTCTATATAGTAACTGCACTTATGGTATATTATTGATAGCGTAGCAAGACGGAGGCTTCTGATGATCGGCGTAGTAGGCGAATCCCTTATAGACATTGTAGATAAAAACGAGCTGATCGGAGGCTGTGCCTTTAATGTGGCCCTTGCATCAGCCAGGCTGGGCGCCCCTGTCACTTATTTCGGAAAAGTCTCAGGAGATGAATACGGAAGCAGGATCCTTGAGAGGATGATAGACAACGATGTTCTGTTTGACCCCCAGCTTTGCGGTGCAAAACAGCCTACGCTTTGCAGCAAGGCTGTCCTTGATAAGGAAGGCAAAGCTTCCTATGTCTTTGATTATAAGGAAACGGCAGCCTGTAGTATAACAGAAGATGAACTTTCTGCGGCATTTGCCAATGAAGGAGACATTGATATGGTGTTTTTCGGTTCCATCTCACTACTGATGGAGCCCGGATGCAATGCGATTTTTCCGGCGATAAAGACCATTGAAGGCAATCCCGTGAAGTTTCTGGATCCTAACATAAGACCTTCGCTTGTCAAAGATCCAGACGGCTATAGGAAGATGATTTTTGATTATGCTTCACAGTGTGAGCTTGTCAGGGTAAGCGATGAAGATCTTTCTTATCTGTTTCCCGGAAATGAGGAAAAACAGGCTGAGCAGAGTCTTCTTGATATCTGCAAGGGCAGTCTGATTGTCACTCGGGGTGCCAAGGGATCTACCTGGTATGGAAAGAACTTCAGAGAAGACGTCTCTGCCATCAAAGTTGAGAAAGTTCAGGACACCATAGGGTGCGGCGATACATTCGACGGAGCTGTGATGGCCTACCTGGACAGAAATGACTTAATCAGAAGAATCGACAGCATCGACAAAAAGACTGCTTCAAAGATTCTTGTTTACGCATCGGTTGCCGCAGGACTTAACTGCCTGTCAAAAGGATGTGAGCCTCCAACAAGCGAAGAGGTCGGGCGAGTTGGCAACGACGTGGTTTTAGAGTAGTATCTAGGTAATAGGACGCATATGAAGGGCAGAAACAGAGTTCTGATGATACTGATAATAATTGTCTCAGTGATTGCCGCGACTTTCATCGGAATCATCCTTGTCAGATGGACAGGAGCCCTTTCTTCAAAACAGCGCGTCCAGGAGCTCAGAAAAGCCCTGGCTGAAGTCATAAAGACGGATGGAGAGAAGGGCCTTCTGGAGATGGCCGGGGTTCCCGTGGACAATATCTACTACGGAGACACAGGAGTCTCTCTTTTTGTCGGAGAACGCGGAGCTTGGACCTACAGTGATGATGAGCTTCAGAACATAAGCATCTTTGAAATGGGAAACAAGGCCGTAGTCCATATAGAGACACAGGTCACCGATGATTCGTCATACTTTGACGCGGTGCCCCAGAGTGACACGGGTTCCGGATTCTTCATTTCAAAGGAAGGCCTAATTGTCACCAACTACCATGTGATAGACGGTGCTTCTATTATCACGGTTTCGCTTCATGACGGCTCTGTCTACGAAGCCCAGCTTCTGGGTTCCGATAAGGAAAACGATATTGCGGTCATAAAGATCACTCCTCTGGCTGATGCCGAAATCAGTGTTCTTTCATTCGGTGATTCGGAATCTCTTGTCGTGGGGCAGAAGGTCATTGCCATAGGAAACCCGTTCGGCTATGACAGAACCATGGTCACAGGAATAATTTCGGGTCTCAGCCGTCCTATCAGAGATGAAAACGGAAACGTGCTTTTGGGAATGATCCAGACAAGCGCACCTATCAACCCCGGAAACTCCGGAGGACCTCTTCTGAATACGGACGGTCAGGTCATAGGAATAAATACTTCAATCTACAGCACAAGCGGAACAAGCCAGGGTATGAACTTCGCCGTAGCATCCAACACGGCCGCAGCTTCTGTGAGCGACCTTGTGAATTTCGGAAAGGTCAGCAGAGGATGGCTTGATATTGTACCGGTTCAGCTTTCACAGGCAATTGTCGATTATGCATCACTTAAAGTCTCAAGCGGACTTCTGGTCAGCCAGATTGTTCCCGGAGGCCGTGCAGATCAGGCTGGACTTAAAGCCGGAACTCAGCAGGTGCGTTACGGATCTTCTGTCATTTATCTCGGCGGCGATGTCATAACCGAGATAAACGGAGTCCAGGTGACTGACTACAGTGATCTATTCACGGCTCTTTCGAACACAAGACCCGGCGATGTCGTTCCTGTTATTGTTGACCGCAACGGAGTTATGGTCAGGCTTCAGATAACTCTTGTAGAAAGAACTGAGGAAAACCTCAGGTGGATTAACAGATAAATGCCGGAAAACAGATACCCCTCAGAACCCTTCAAGTTTCAGATTCCCGATAAGGATGAAGCGCAGAAGATGCGCTTTCATCAGACACCCGGCGGCCCGGGAACTGGCGAAGTGGATGCCTCCTGGGGCGGAGACCTTGTCTACAATGTTCACGGACCTGTCAAGTGGATGGATAAGCCCTTTGTGGTGCATTCTCCATTTGATGTCTCAGGTGACCAGCAGCAGGCCATAGAAAAACTTGCCCAGGGTGTTCTTGACGGAGACAGATTCCAGACTCTGAAGGGAGTTACGGGATCCGGAAAGACCTTTACAATGGCAAAGATCATCGAGAAGGTCCAGCGTCCGACGCTGATATTATCACACAACAAGACTCTTGCCGCCCAGCTTTACAGGGAGTTCCGTTCGTTCTTTCCTGAAAACAGAGTTGAGTACTTCGTATCCACATACGATTACTACCAGCCGGAGGCATATGTTCCCGGAAAAGACCTGTACATAGAAAAAGATGCGGATGTGAATGAGGAGATTGACAGAATGCGCCTCTCTGCATCGTTTTCACTGATGGAGAGAAGGGATGTCATTGTTGTTGCCACGGTCTCATGCATATTCAGCCTGGCCAACCCGGTCTCCCTCAGGGATATGACACACGTTTTCAGAACAGGCCAGGTCTTTGACCACAGGGCTGAGCTTGAGCAGCTTGTGAGAATGCAGTACGAAAGAAACGATATGGTTCTCACCCGCGGTTGCTTCCGCGTCCACGGCGACACAATAGAAATCTGTCCGCCGTATCTGGGTAACGCCGTCAGAATCACGCTGGACTGGGACACTATTGAAAGCATCCAGTGGTTCGACCCTATAAGCGGAGAAAAGCAGGACAAGCAGGAAAGCTTTACGCTTTATCCTGCCAAGCAGTTCGTCATGCCCAAGGAGCAGGTTATTGCCGCAATAGACAGAATCCGAAGCGAGATGGAAAGCCAGTATGAGTATTTCATCAACACAGGCCATCCCGTGGAGGCCGAACGCATCAAGACCCGTGTTGAATATGATCTTGAGATGCTTCAGGAAATCGGATACTGCCCCGGAATCGAAAACTACAGCAGACCGCTTTCAAACCGCGCTCCAGGAGAGCGTCCCGCCGTCCTGCTTGATTACTTTCAGCCCGACTTTCTGACCTTCATCGATGAGTCTCACGTAACTTTGCCTCAAATCGGGGCCATGTACGAAGGCGACCACTCCAGAAAGTCCAACCTGGTTCAGTACGGCTTCAGACTTCCGTCGGCTCTGGACAACAGACCGCTCAAGTTCGACGAGTTCGACCAGGTCACCGGCCAGCGCATATTCGTCTCGGCCACCCCGGGTAAGCTTGAGAAATCCCTTTCATCCCAGATAGTCTCTCAGGTCATCAGGCCCACGGGTCTTCTGGATCCCGAAATTTTCGTCAGAAGCACGGAAGGCCAGATCGAGGACCTTTTCGGCGAAATCCGAAAGTGCACTTCTAGAGGCGAGAGAGTCCTTGTCACAACTCTTACCAAGAAGATGGCCGAGGACATTTCGGACTTCTTCGCCTCCAAGGGCGTCCGCGTGCGCTATCTTCACTCCGAAATCGAGACCATTGAGCGTGTCGAGATCTTAAAGGAGCTCAGAGCCGGTCAGTTCGATGTCCTTGTGGGAATCAACCTTTTAAGAGAAGGACTGGATCTTCCGGAAGTAGCGCTTGTTGCGATTCTCGATGCTGATAAGATAGGCTTTCTCAGAAGCGCGACATCGCTTATCCAGACCATCGGACGAGCTGCAAGAAACGCAGAGGGAAGGGTCATCATGTACGCCGACAGGATCAGCGACGCTATGCGTGAGGCAATTGACGAGACCCGCGAACGAAGGGCTATTCAGAGCGCCTACAACAAAGAGCACAACATCACTCCCAAGTCCATCGTCAAGGCTGTTGAGGATATTCTTGAGCGTGAGCGCGAGGAAGCGGCTTCAGACGAAAAGCAGGATATCTCAATCAGAAAGGCCGGCTACAATCTGCTTGAACCATCTCAGAGAAAGAAGTACATCAAGGACCTTGAGGCCGAGATGCTTCAGGCTGCCAAAGACCTTGAGTTTGAGAGGGCTGCGGTTCTCAGAGACGAGATTCAGAACATCAAAAACATGAAGTTCGACTGAGTTTTATAAACGATTTGCAAAACTTGGTTTAAAAATGACAAATTGTGTTATATCATTAAGCTGATATCACTAAATGGAGCTCTTTATGTCAAAGAAGAACAAAGTAATCAAACTTGGATCAAAGAAGAGAGATAGAGGACAGGACTATCTTGTTACTTTCAACGGTGTACAGATGACACGTATCGAGCGTGAGGCATTGCTCAGAGAGCAGTCAAAGTCCAATGCGCCCGAGACTGTTTCAAAGAAGGCCAAAAAGGGTACCAAGGTCGCCGAGCCAAGACACAGCAAGCTGTTCAATCTGCTCCATCCGAACAAGAAGCAGACCGTCGCACCGGATCTTAAGTCCGTTGAAGCCTCTGCTCCAGTTGTCAAGAAGGCTGAACCGAAGAAGGAAGAACCTAAAAAGGAAGAGCCTAAGAAAGAAGAAAAGAAGGCTGAGCCTGTCGTTGAAGAAGAGAATAAGGCAGCTCCCGCTCCTGCACCGATTCCGACCAATGTCGTCACAGGTGATGATGATTTTGTCGAAGAGGAAGACGACGGAGAGGAGGATGATCTTTCTGAGGAGCTCAACATCCACAACGCCAAAAAGCGCATAAGTCCGAGATTCGTTCTCAGAGTCGGAAAGACATCTGCCAAGAGCTGTGATGAGTATATCAACGCAGAAGCAGGTCTTAATAAGAAGATTGCCGCAGTTGAGGCTGAGATCAAGAAGGCAAAGACTCCTAAGGATGCCGATGAGGCTACGAGAGCCCAGTTTAATGAAAAGCGCAAGGCTCTCAGAGCAGAGAAGAAAGCACTTGAGCTTGAGAAGAGCACCAACGCATCCAAGGCAGAGGCACTTGAGCGTGCTGCCGACGGATACTGCGATATCTTCAAGCTTCTTACCGGTAAGGTCCTTCAGGTCAGAAAGACAGAGAGAATCAACGAGTATCATCCTCTTACAGAAGAGCAGGAGCTTGAGGTTCTCAACAGCCTTTGGGCAGACAAGAGCGCAAGAAGGGCTCCAAAGAAAAAAGCCTGAGACAAAACCTGAAATAAAAGCGGCTCCCACGGGAGCCGTTTTTTTTGAAAGAATACTTCTTTACATTTCCTTTAACCACATCACTGTTTACCTCGGACCTCAGATGCCAGCTTACTGACTTCCTCAATCGTCAGGCCAGTGCATTTGGAAATATCATCAATAGTGTTCTTTCCCAAAGCAATCATCTGCCTTGCAAATTCAAGGGTATTCCTTTCCGTAACCTCTTTTGAATTCTTTTCAAGCATCTCTTCTATACTTCTGCACATAGTCCTTACCCCTTCATCGTCTTCCTTAAGAAACCTTATTCTTTCCGCAATCTCAGTATAATGGATGTCATCTGCGTTTGTACATGAAAAGTCATGCATCAGCCATCCTATGTCATCATCACCTCTGTACTCTCCGTTGACATAGATGATGTGCAGTCCGTCATTGAGATTCCCG
>ONWV01000064.1:0-9558 GCA_900321635.1 uncultured Spirochaetaceae bacterium
CAGCAGGTTCAGGACAGGATGGAAATAGACAAGCAGAAGCTTGAAGAGAGAAAGGCTGACTATGAAAGCATTCTTGAGAACATCCGCCTGACCCAGGAAAGCATGGAGAAACTGGGAGAGGAGATAGAGAAGCTCAAGGCCGACAGAATCAGACACCAGCTTGATATAGATGATCTTAACAAGGACAACGAGGATCTTGCCCAGAGCCGTATCTCAATCACTTCCCAGATAAGTGAGCTTGCAAACGATATTGCGGACAACCTTGAAAAACATATCAAGGGAAGCGGATACAGCTCATCTGTAAGAGCCAAGGCTGAGAAGGAGCTTTTAGGCGGAATCTCAAAGGCCAGAAGCATCATTCTTGAGAAGATCAATTTCCTAAGAGACATCTCTTCTGTTGATTTTGAGCGCAAAGTATTCCAGGACGCCATCGAACAGACGGAAGAATCTCTTTTAGAGCAGATTGATGAGATAAAGGGCCTTTTTCAGGAATACAGCGGAACCATTCCAACGTTCCTTGATGACTTCACATCGCCTGAGGGAACTCTTGCAAAAAAGAGCCAGCTTGATGATGATCTGAATGCCACCTATGAGAAGGAGAACGCCAACAAGGCAAAGGCTACTGAGCTTTCTTCTGAAATCGAGCGTCTTTCAAGAATCATCATGCTCAAGGAATCCGACCTGAATGACCTTAATATGGACAATGTCCAGTTCAAGGCCAAGTCAGATTCCATCCGTGAATCTATCAATGACCTGAAAAACAGCATCCAGCAGATGGAATTCGACTATTCGGATGCCTATCATTCCGTTGAGGCTGAGGAAAACAAGGTCAACGAGGTTCTGGAAACCATAGACAGTTTCAAGGAAAAAAAGACCCAGACTCTGGATGAGATAGAGGATATAAAGATCCAGCTTTCGGATGTGACGTCCAAAATCGATGAGATTTCCCAGGAGATTTCAAAGAACAACTCACAGTTCCAGGACAAGTTCCAGAGAAAGCAGACCATAGCCGTTGATATTGCCACGGCAAATGAGAACATCCGTGCAATTGCCGAAAACATCCAGAGAATCTACACAGAATTCTTTGAGAACAACCAGAAGAGCCTGAAGGAATTCAATGACCATGAGATTACGGCAACCGATGAGGAGCTTAAGTCAAAACTTGATGTGGTCAAAAAGAGACTTCAGGATCTGGGATACATAAACTACATGGCCGAGGATGAGTACAACGAGGCCAAAAAGAACTACGATTTCTACAGCAAGAACATGAGCGACCTCACAAAGGCCAAGAACGACCTTGAGGAAGTCATTGCCGAAATCAGACGAAGAAGCGAAGAGATGTTCATGGAGACCTACGGTCAGATTTCCGAGAACTTCCAGGAAATGTTCACCACGCTCTTTGGCGGAGGTAAGGCAGAGCTTATGCTCACCGACGAGGAAAACATTCTGGAGTCAGGAATTGACATCAAGGCCCAGCCGCCTGGAAAGAAGATGCTTCAGCTGAATCTTCTCTCAGGTGGAGAGAGATCAATGACAGCTGTGGCACTTCTGTTTGCAACCTACATGGTCAAGCCGTCTCCGTTCTGTATCCTGGACGAGATTGATGCCGCCCTGGATACCAGAAACATCGGAGCTTTCATGCGTGTTCTGGATAAGTTCGAGGACAAGAGCCAGTTCATCATCATCACCCATAACAAGGGTACCGTAATGGGTTCTGACTGCCTTCTCGGAGTAACACAGCAGGAACCTGGCGTGTCCAAGATGATCGGCTACAAGATCGAGGACATAGAGAATCTGGACGAGCACGATACGCTTAAGGGCTGATAACTTATATACTAGACATAAATACTTGAATTGGGTAATAATTCCTCGGTTATGTTTGATTCAATCAGTGATAGATTTTCATCGATATTACGCTCTATTTCCGGCAAGTCCAAGATAAGCGAAAAGAATGTCCAGGACGCTGTAGAAGAGATTAAGATTGCTCTTTTAGATGCCGATGTAAACCTCCGTGTCGTAAGAAGATTCGTCAACAGGACAATGGAGGAGGCAAAGGGCGATAAGGTTCTCAAGGCAGTTGATCCAGGTCAGCAGTTCACAAAGATCGTCTATGACAAGATGGTCCAGCTTCTGGGTGATCCTGATAATCAGAAGCTCAACCTCAAGGGACCTGATACTGTCACCGTCATCCTGATGATGGGTCTTCAGGGTTCAGGTAAGACCACAACCAGTGCAAAGCTCGCAACTCTTTTGAAGAAGCAGGGCCGCCGCGTGATGATGGCAGCCTGTGACCTCATCAGGCCTGCTGCAATCACACAGCTTCAGGTTCTGGGCGAGCAGGTCGGAGTTCCCGTACATGCTGATCTGAATACAAAGGACGCCGTCAAGGTTGCCGTTGAAGCTTTAAAGCGTGCAAAGCGCGAGCAGTATGATGTTCTTATCATCGATACATCAGGAAGAATGTATCTTGATGAAGCGATGATGAAGGAGCTGATGGACATCAATGCGGCAGTGCATCCTGATGAGACTCTGTTCGTAGCCGATGCCATGACAGGTCAGAACGCCGTTACCATCGCCCAGGAGTTTGAGCAGAAGGTCGGAATCTCAGGTGTCATCCTTACCAAGTTCGATTCAGATACACGCGGTGGTGCAGCCCTTTCTCTCAGAGAAGTTGTCGGCAAGCCCATCAAGTTCATCGGTGTTGGTGAGAAGCTTGATAACCTTGAGCCGTTCTATCCCGACAGAATGGCCAGCCGTATTCTCGGCATGGGTGATATCGTCACCCTGGTTGAGAAGGCTCAGGAGGCTTTTGACCAGAAACAGGCCGAAAAACTGCAGGAGAAGATGGCCAAGAACACCTTCGATCTGCAGGATTATCTTGAGCAGATTGAGAACATGACAAAGATGGGAGGCCTTGGAAAAATCATCGATATGCTTCCAGGTGCCAAGGGAAATATCTCGGAAGAGGACATAAACAAGCAGGAAATGCTGAAAGAAAAGGCAATTATCCAGTCAATGACCTTCCAAGAAAGACAGAATATATATATAATTGGTCCGGCTCGAAAGAGAAGGATAGCAAAAGGAAGCGGAACTTCCGTAGGAGAAGTGGGCCACCTTTTGAAGAAGTTTGAAAAGATGCGGCTGAACATGAAGAAGCTCGCTAAGAATAAAAAGTACCAGGCTGCTATGATGAAGCAGATGGGCATGAACTGAGATTCGTTTAGGAGGACAAGACGTGAGCGTTAGTATCAGATTGAAGAGATTCGGTACAAAGAAGAGACCGTACTACAGAGTCGTGGTCATCGATTCCAGACTTTCAGACTCTGGAAGACCCCTCGAGGAGATTGGTTTCTATCATCCGATCGAAGCTGAGGAGAATCAGGTCAAGATCAATGCAGAGAGAGCTACTTACTGGCTTTCAAATGGCGCACAGCCATCTGACACAGTCAAGGCTATCTTCGCAAAGCAGGGTATCCAGGCCACCAAAGCTCCTGCAAAGGACTGAGTAAGTGGAAAAGGAACTGGTTGAATACATTGTCAGATCGCTTGTAGACCAGCCGGATAATGTTGAGGTCAATGTCGTTGAGGGTGAAAAGTCAACGATTTTAGAGCTCAGAGTTTCACCGGATGATATCGGCAAGGTGATCGGAAAGCAGGGCAGGATTGCCAAGGCTTTGAGGACCATCCTCAGTGCAACGGCAACCAAGAGCGGCAAGCACGCCAGCCTTGAGATTCTGGACTGATTGGTATGAAACAGGTCCTTGCAACCGGAGTGATCAGATCCCCGCATGGCGTTAAAGGCTATGTCAAGGTGCATCCATTTTCGGATGACTTTGATCATTTCTTCAAGCTTAAGGAAGTTACCTTAAAGCGCGGAGAGAAAACCAGAGTACTTGAAGTCGAGAAGGTTCAGAGCCATTCCGACGAGCTTCTGATGAAGTTCAGAGGAATAGATTCGCCTGAGGACGCAAGGTTCATTTCTGGTTGGGATATTCTGGTACCAAGAGAACAGGCCAGCAGGCTTGGCAAAGGAGAGGTATACACAGCGGACCTTCCGGGTATGAAGCTGGTATATGATAACGAAGAGGTCGCTGAAGTGGTTTCAGTGATGGATGGAGCTCAGGCTCTTCTGCTTGAGGTAAAGACATCCAGAAACGACAAACTTCACCTCGTCCCGTACCTTAAGGGGGTTTTCGTGGATGATGTGGATGTCCAAAAGGGAACCATGAAGCTTCTCAGGTTGGAGTTGTTGGATTGAATATTGACATTCTGACGCTTTTTCCGGAGATGGTAAGCGGATTCTTCACGAATTCAATCATGGCGAGGGCTGTCAAAGCCGGCCTTGTCTCCTACAACATCGTTGACTGGAGGCAATACGCCGAAGACAAGCACCACAAGTGTGACGATTCACCCTTTGGTGGGGGTGCAGGCATGGTCATCAAACCTGAACCGCTCTTCAAAGCTCTGGATCGCATTGATGCCATGGAGAAGCGGGTCATCTACGCATCTCCGTCAGGCAGACGGTTGACACAGGACTATGCGAGGCAACTTAGCCAGGAGCCGAATTTAGTCTTCATCTGCGGTCATTACGAAGGTATTGACCAGAGGATAATCGACCGTTATGTGGACGATGAGATATGCATCGGAGACTACGTTATCTCGTCAGGGGAAGTAGCCACCCTGGTGATAATAGATGCCGTCTACAGGCTGATAGACGGAGTTATCACGGATTCCTCGCTTGAAGAGGAGAGCTTCACCGGACCGTTGCTGGAATACCCACAGTACACGAGACCGGAGACCTATTGCGGAATGTCGGTTCCTGATATATTATTGTCAGGCCATCATGCCAATATAGAGAAGTGGAGGCTGCGCAAACGGCTTGAAAAGACTTTGTCCAACAGGCCGGAACTGCTGGAGAACGCTTCACTTGGTGAAGAGGCCAACAGGATATTAAAAGAAATTAAATTGACCGAGGGGTTACAAAATGGACTTGATTAAGGCTATTGAACAGGAACAGATGAAGCAGGACGCCGAGAACTTCCACGTTGGTGATACAGTCAAGGTTTACTTCAAGATCGTTGAGGGAAACACTGAAAGAATTCAGCCGTACGAAGGCGTTGTCATTGCTAAGAACAATTCAGGAATCAGAAGGACATTCGTTGTCAGAAAGATTTCCTACGGTGTCGGCGTTGAGAGAATCTTCCCGCTGCACTCACCAAGAGTTGAGAAGATCGAGGTCATCAGAAGAGGCCGCGTCAGAAGAGCCAAGCTCTACTATCTCAGAGACAAGGTCGGTAAGGCTGCCAAGGTTCCCGAGCAGATCCGCGGACACAAGGGCATCTGAGTTCAAAGCATTTGATAATAAAAAGACGGAGGCGCTTGCATCCGTCTTTTTTGATATTACAGGGAGATCTTCGTGGACACCAGGACTAAGGGCGTAAAGTGTGAATCTCTGGTTGCGGATTTTCTTACTTCCAAAGGATATAAGGTAATCTCCCGCAACTACAGGTGCCCCATGGGAGAACTTGATCTTATCTCTGTCCAAGACAGAATTCTGTGCGTGACTGAGGTCAAGAGCCTTACATCAAGATGGCAGTCCGATGAGATAAGATTCATGGTAACGCCCGCCAAGATGGCCAGGATGAAGAAGACTCTCAGTCATTTTCTTGCCAACAATGATGTTAGTGGTTTTGATTCAATCAGATTCGATGTGGCATCGGTTACGGGAGAAATGATAAAGTACTATCGTGGAGACGAGTGATGGACAACAGGAAGAAAAAGAAATCCAAAAATGATAGGCCTGCAGGCGTTCATACTCCAAGGCATATATCATTTGATGAAGTTGCAGTTCCTCAGGTAAACGAGCCCATGCCGGTTTGCAGCATCTGCGGAAAGAGCATTGAGACCATCGCCGATGCAATCAGCGAAGCAGACGGATCTTTCAGCCACTTTGACTGTGTGATTGCAAAAATCCGCGAGCAGGAGAAGGTATCGGAGAACGAGACTGTCTCCTACATAGGACACGGAAACTTCGCCGTGCTTTATAAGGATGAGGACGGAAAATATGTCATCAAGACACGAATTCCGTATGAGTCCAAGGAAAGCTATGATGCCATGAAGAAGTACGTGGAGGGCACCAAAATATGAATAAAAACTATGCGATGTTCCCCGGAACATTCGATCCTCCGTCATTCGGACACATGGACGTAATTGAAAGAGCTGCAAAGCTTTATGATAAGTTCTATGTTGTTGTGGGAGACAACATTTCCAAGAAGACCATGTTCACGGCAGATGAGAGATGCAATATGCTTAGAAAGCTTGTGAAACATCTGGACAATGTTGAGGTCTGCACCTGGAGCGGAGCCACCGTTGACTTTGCCAAAAAGAATGATGTGGCTGTAGTTGTGAGAGGAATCAGGGCCATCAATGACTTTGAAAACGAGTTCGAACTTGCCCTTGTCTACAAGCAGATGCTGCCCGAGCTTGAGATTCTTTTCATGCCTACGGACTCCAGGCTTTCCATGATGCGAAGCTCCATGATCAAGGAGATGGCGCTGTTCGGAGCCGACATTTCTCCGTTTGTGCCTGATTTGGTCTGCCAAGAGGTCAAAGCTAAGCTAATGTGTTGACTTAAATAGTGTTTTTTTATATTCTCACAATGTTCGATATTTCATTAATTTATCAGAGGTACTGTTATGGCAACACCGAAATATAAGACATCCAAGGCTAAGGCCGCTACCCGCAAGGCATCCAACATGAGGCTTCAGGCTCCTACACTTTGCAAGTGCACAAAGTGCGGTCAGCTCATTCTGCCGCATAGAGTCTGTCCGCAGTGCGGATACTACAAGGGAGTGCAGGTCATCAATCCTGAGGAGTAATAAATGAGCAACAACGAAGTTTTCACCAAAGTAAAAGCAATCATCGCAGATAAGCTCGCTGTTGATGAGGATTCAATCACAAGAGATTCTTCTTTTGTCAATGACCTTAAGGCAGACAGCATGGACATCCTCGATCTGGTCAGCGGATTTGAGGAGGAGTTCGACATCACCATTCCGGATGACAAAGGAAGAACCTTTGAGACAGTCGGAGAGGTTGTTGACTACCTGGCAACACTTATCTGATATGGCTAAAACCATTTCGATGAAGGCTCCCTTCATTTCTGAGGACAGAAAGAGGGAGCTTTCGTTTTTTCAGTCAAAGACAGGTCTGTCATTCTCAGATGTCTCTGTCCTTGACAATGCCTTCATCCATTCCTCTTATGCAAACGAAGCCAGATCCAGGGATGTTTCGGATAATGAACGCCTGGAGTTTTTAGGTGACAGCATTCTCTCCGTCGTAACATCCGAATGGCTTTATAACAATATCCAAGGTGACGAGGGTGAGTGCACAAGAATCCGTAGCCTTGTTGTCAGCGAGGATGCCCTGTATGAGGTAGCAACAAATCTCGAGCTGGACAAATATCTGAAAATAGGTCACGGGGAAGAGCTTTCCGGCGGAAGAAAGAAGAAGGCAATCCTTGCAGACTGCACAGAGGCTGTTTTTGCCGCAGTCTATCTTGATATGGGATTTGAGAAGGCCAAGGAGTTTGTCCTTTCCCAGATTGTCCCCATCATTGAGAAAGTCGTAAACAGCAACTACAAGAGAGACTACAAGACAGAGCTTCAGGAATATGTCCAAAAGCGATATAAGAAGGTTCCCACATACGAGATGGTTTCTTCTGAAGGCCCTGAACATGACCAGACGTTCTCATATACAGTTTCTTTTCAATCAAAGACTTACGGACCTGCGAAAGGTCATAACAAAAAAGACGCCGAACAGAATGTGGCTAAGCTTGCTCTTGAGAGCCTGAAGCTGATCTGATGCGCCTGGCCTGGTCTAAAAGAGTGTCTTTCTGATTTAAAGTCGGATAATCGATTACCATCTCCAGAAGCTTTGAAAGGATTTCTCCCATCTCCTTGGATTTGGGAATTCCGATTTTTGCAAGATCCTCTCCGTTTACGGCAAGATCCTTTATGCTCATAGGCTGGTCTTCAAGCTTCCTGATTCTTTCAATAAGCGGATCGTATTCTTCAACCTTGGCTCTGCCTTCAGATGCTATCTGGTCGCACCACTGAAATTGTTGATGTTCTCTTTTCCGATTCTGCATATGAAGCGCTTTACCGCACCGTCAGTCCAGTTTTCATTGTATCTGACCATGTGGTTTGCAATTATGATGCACACATCATCAATCATCTTGTTGGAACACTTGAGGCGCTTCATAACATCTTTTGCCATCTCGGCAGATTTAACATCATGGCCGTAAAAACGGAGAAAACCGTACTGATTTACTGTCATCGTCACAGGCTTTGCTATGTCGTGAAGAAGGGCAGCAAGCCTGACGGTAAGAGAGTAGTTGAGCTTTGCAGAGGCATCGACGCAGTTGTAGATGTGATCCAGCACATTGGAAGAACCCACCTTTGTCTGCTCCGTACTTCTGCATCTTTGAACTTCAGGAAGGATGTGAGAAAGAATTCCCGTATCTTCCATTATCCTGAGTCCTACCGTCGGTATTTCTGACATTAGGGTCTTGGAGAGTTCATCGAAAATCCTTTCATTGGAGACAGCCTTGATGTTCTCACAAAGTTTGGCTGCAGCAGCCTTGGTAGCAGGATCTGCTGAAAATCCTAGTTTTGCGCAAAAGCGTGCAAGGCGCATCATGCGAAGGGCATCTTCCTCAAAGCGCTTAACAGGATCTCCGATTGCTCGGATTACCTTGTTTTTAAGGTCAGATAATCCATCAAAAAGGTCTATGATCTGTCCGTCCAGACAGTTTGCTGCAAATGCATTTACGGTAAAGTCACGCCTTGAAAGGTCTTCTTCCAGGTTTCGGACGAAAGTGACGCTGTCAGGATGTCTTTGATCGCTGTAGGCGCCTTCTGTTCTGAAGGTGGTGACCTCATAGGATTCTTTTTTGAAAAGAACGGTCACCGTTCCGTGCTTTATGCCTGTGGGAATCACTTTTCTGAACATTGACATGACCTGGTCCGGAAGGGCATCCGTACAGAAATCGTAGTCGCTGCTTCTGACTCCCAGAAGATAGTCTCTGACTGCACCTCCGACAATATAGAGGCAGAATCCGTTTTCTTTGAAAACAGAGGCAAACTGCTTGATATTGTCACTCAGAGGATAGGTTTTCATGTCTTTCATTCTAATCGATTAGTGTTGTCAAGCCAAGTGCCGTAAGACGGCATTGCCCTTGAGACTATTTATGAAAAATACTAATATACGTATATATTATTCACATGGAGTCACTAAGATGTTCAGAAGCGTAGATCCAAGACAGGATTTCCCAAAGATGGAGGAGAGAATCCTCGAATTCTGGAACAAGAATGACATATTCAGAAAGTCGATTGATTCTCGTCCGGCAGACAACGAGTACACAATTTATGACGGTCCTCCGTTTGCAACAGGACATCCTCACTACGGACATCTTGTTCCGGGTACAATCAAGGATATTGTTCCCAGATATCAGACCATGAAGGGTCACCGTGTCGTCCGCAACTGGGGTTGGGACTGTCA
>ONWV01000064.1:9585-10624 GCA_900321635.1 uncultured Spirochaetaceae bacterium
AGAGAGATTCAGGAGTACGGCGTTGCCAAGTATAACGAGGAGTGCCGCTCCATAGTTCTGAGATTCACAAGCGACTGGAAGAACACCATCACAAGAATGGGCCGTTGGGTCGACTTTGAGCACGGCTACAAGACCATGGATCTCTCTTTCATGGAGAGCATCTGGTGGGTCTTCAAGACTCTTTATGACAAAGGCCTCATATACAAGGGTTATAACATTCTCCCGTACAGCCCGGGTCTTGGATGTCCTCTTTCAAACATGGAGGTCAACCTCGGGGGCTATAAGGATGTAACAGATCCTGCCATCACAGTCAGATTCAAGGTAAGAGACACCGAGGATACTTATTTCCTTGCATGGACAACAACTCCGTGGACACTTCCTTCCAACCTGGCTCTTGCTCTGGGTCCGGATATCGACTATGTGAAGATTCTGGATAAGGAAAGCGGAGACAAGTACATTCTTGGAAAGGCAAGACTTGGTTCCTACTACAAGGAAGAAAGCGCCTATGAGATTCTTGAGAATTACAAGGGTAAGGATCTCAAGGGAATGAGATACTATCCGCTTTTCGATTATTTTGCCAACCTCTATGATCAGGGTGCATTCGTGACAGTTCTTGGTGACTATGTCACAACTGAAGACGGATGCGGTATTGTCCATACAGCTCCTGGTTTCGGTGAGGATGACTACAATGTCCTTAAGGGAACAGGAATTCCTGTAATCTGTCCTATCGATGATGAGTGTAAGTTCACATCAGAGGTCAAGGACTACGAGGGCATCTTCGTAAAGGATGCCGATAAGATGATCATCCAGAGGCTCAAGGAAGAGGGTAAGCTGGTAAAGAGAGAAAACTACCTTCACAGCTATCCTTTCTGCTGGAGAACAGGATCTCCTCTTATCTACAGGGCAATGGACTGCTGGTTCGTCAAGGTTACCGCAATCAAGGACCGCATGGTCGCCAACAACAAGAAGGTTGTCTGGGTTCCTGAACATCTCAGAGACGGTAGATTCGGAAAGTGGCTTGAGGGCGCCCGCGACTGGG
>ONWV01000003.1 GCA_900321635.1 uncultured Spirochaetaceae bacterium
TGCAGAGCCTGGCGCCTCTGCTGCGTCAGCCCGCTTTTGCTATCCTGCCTGCGGGCCTCCTGGCTCCGGCTGGCCACTTCACAGGCTGCGAACAGCCTGTTCACAATCGCAGTTTCAGACCATGACTATAAATAGGACGGTTTCTCTGTTTTTTATAACTGGAAAAAGTATTATTTCGGCCAAAAGTCTTGGATTTATTATATTTTGAAGGACTCTTATATGTTCGCCAGTTATAAAAACAGACTCCGGGCTCTGTTTTATAACTTTCACCCTTTGAAATAGTTATAAATCCGAAGGATATATCGGATTTTATTATAGACATTGGAATGACCAGGCCAACCGGGGATGGTCAAAAATAGGCTCGACAGCAATAAGAGAAAAAATATGAATTATTGCTGTCAGCGTGACAGCAAAAATAACATGTATGCCCTGTCTTTGCTGTAAAAATGAAGTACGACGGGAAGGCGTGACAGCAAAATGTGAGTTTTCTTTAAATCTTTCTGTTTTTGCTCTTTGAAAAGACAGCAAAAACTCAGGGTTGTGCAGGTTTTTGCTGTTGAACCAGTAATCAGGGTCCAGAACAGAGGGCTAGATTAGCCGCAGACGTGCCAGAATAACCGGTTGACTGCGAGTGAGTGAAATAGTTTTTCGAATTATTAAATCAGATTATAAAAAAATTATAAAAACAGCCTGAAAATATAATTTTTGTTGACAACTGATTTCTGCTCTTTTATGATTTTATACTGCGGGACGTTTTGTGCGTTCCTCAGATTATTACGGGGGCTGACATGATTCCTACAATCACAAAAATGGAAATCTATCCGGTAGCCGGACATGACTGCATGGAGCTGAACCTTTCAGGAGCACATGCACCTTATTTCACCAGAAACGTTGTCATTCTTACAGACTCGACGGGAAAAGAGGGAATCGGCGAGGTTCCGGGCGGAGAGAAAATCACCAAAGCCCTTGAAGATGTCAAGGACCTTGTCCTGGGCACAAGAATTGCTGACTACAAGCAGACTCTGAACAAGGTCAGAGCCTGGCTTACAAAGAACATCAAGGACGATGTCAGAGGTCTTCAGACATTCGACCTCAGAACAGGTGTCCACGTTGTCACAGCAATAGAGGCTCCTCTTCTTGACCTGCTCGGAAAGTTCCTGGACGTTCCTGCTGCAGCTCTGATGGGAGACGGAATCCAGCGTGACAGAGTCAGATTCCTCAGCTATCTATTCTATGTCGGCGACAGAAAGAAGACAGATCTTGAGTATGAGGAAGAGCCGGATGCAACATGCGACTGGTACAGACTCAGACATGAAGAGGCAATGACGCCTGAAGCTATTGTTGCCCTTGCAAAGGCTACACATGAGAAGTACGGCTTTGAAGATTTCAAGCTCAAGGGCGGAGTTCTTGATCCCCATGAGGAAGTCAAGGCTGTCACAGCTATTAAGAAGGCATTTCCGAATGCAAGAGTCGACCTTGATCCTAACGGATGCTGGAGTCTTAAGCAGGCTCTGGAAGTAGCACCAGATCTCAAGAAGGTTCTTGCCTACTGTGAAGACCCCTGCGGAGCAGAGGACGGATTTTCAGGCCGTGAGGTCATGGCTGAGTTCAGAAAGGCCACAATGATGCCTACTGCCACAAATATGATAAACACCGACTGGAGACAGATGTGTCACACAATCGCTCTTCAGAGCGTTGACATTCCTTTGGCCGATCCTCACTTCTGGACAATGGAAGGTTCTGTCAGAGTAGGACAGCTTTGCAATGACTTCGGTCTGATGTGGGGCTGCCACTCCAACAACCATTTTGATATCTCTCTTGCAATGGTCGTGCAGTGTGCCGCAGCAATTCCCGGAAAGATGAACGGAATAGACACCCACTGGATCTGGCAGGAAGGCAGAGAGCGCCTTACAAAAGAGCCGCTTCAGATTCAGGGCGGATGCATTGATCTTCCCAAGAAGCCCGGTCTGGGAGTCGAGGTAGACCGCGAGCAGGTCATGAAGGCACATAAGCTGTACATGGACAAGTGCTATGGCAAGGGTGCAAGAAACGATGCTGTGGGAATGCAGTACCTGATTCCTGGTTGGAAGTTTGATAACAAGAGACCATGTATGGTCAGATAAAACACATAATTTGGAAAGGTTATTTCAGGAGGAAATAATGAAGAAAGTACTTATGGTTCTTTTCGTAGCCCTTGCAATTACAGCAATGGTCTTCGCACAGGGCGGAAAAGAGGGTGGCGCAGCAGCTTCTCTCAAGGGTAAAAACGTCAGAGTCGTCATCGGATCAACATCCACAAGCGGTGACTCTTATCTCATCGCATCAACAGTCTGCAGATATCTGGCAGATGCTGTCGGTGCCAACATGAAGGTTGACGGACTCAAGTCCGGTGAGGATTTCTATGCTCTTGCAACAGACAAGGGTCAGGGCGATGTCATTGAGATTTTCCACGACATGTTCTATCTCTCAACTCCGTTCGGAGCTCAGGGACCTGAGTATGCTCTTGAGAACTTCACAATCGGACCAAGAGTAGCACAGAACCCGACATCCTGCTGGGCAACAAGAAAGAGTGCTCCTTACACAACACTTGTCGAGGCAGCTGAGTGGCTCAAGGCCAATCCGAATGAGATCGTCAGATACTCATGCGAGAGCGGCGGAGTTTCACACTGTGCATTCATCGTTTACTGGAACTGGGTCAACGAGACCTACGGACCGTCTGTTTCCTCCAGAATGAAGGTTGTCATCGGCGGATCCACCGATAAGAAGCTCCAGCAGATCTGGGACAACAACACCGATATCATCTTCGCCGATGTCAAGTCACTGCTTCAGTACACACAGACCGACGATCCTAAGCTTGCTCTGAAGTTCAGCGGAACTCTGGACAACATGGACGGCGTTGATGTACCGAGCTATGCAGACCAGGGAATCACACTTAACGGCGAGCCGTTCAGATTCTCCAAGGACTTCGTCATCTACCTTCCGAAGAACATCGACAAGAACATTGTCGCAGAGCTTGAGGAAGCAGTTAAGAAGATCAATGCAGATCCGAACCTCCAGGCTGATCTTGCAAAGATGAACTACAGAACCGGTGACTTCCTTACTGTCGCTGAGACTGCAGCTTTCATCCAGAACAAGTACAACGGACTTGCAAACCTCATTGCAACAGCTCCGAGTCTTGATTCACTGATGTGATATAATCAGACAACAGACAGATGGTCCTGTAGGGGCCATCTGTCCATTTATTACTAAGGAGCAAAGTTGGTATGTTCCATATTGATTTCAAGTTTTCACAGGCTCATCTGATTGTGCCGAGAATTATCGCATGGGTTCTTGTAATCCTGCTTGTTGCGATTCTCATCAGGCGTATTGTCAGATGCATAAAGACAAAGAAACCGTTCTTCAACAAGGACTTCAGACTTTTGGTCAAAGGTTGGGACAAGGTAAGGCTTATAGGCTACCTGGTCCTTTTGTGTCTTTATCCGCTTGCCATGCAGGCAATTCATTTTCTGCCTGCTTCCATAATCTTCATGTTCCTCTTCAACGTCATTTTCAACGGTGTTGAGCACGTCAAGGGATTTGTGGCAGCAGTTAAGGCAAAAGAGGGATGGAGCAATCCTAGTTTCAGGTCCATCATCATTTCTTTGATTGTTTCAGTTGTTTCATCAGTTCTTATCTGGCTGATTTTCGGAACACTGTTCAAAATAACATTGCCGTAAGGAGGTAGGAAATGGGTGGAATTACTTTTCAGTTTCAGTACCTTCTGATGTCCCTTCTGGGAGTCGGTGTCGGTATTATTTTCGGTGCCCTTCCGGGCATGACAGCCACAATGGCAATTGCCATTTTCCTGCCGCTCACATATGCATATGATCTGAACACATCGCTGTATCTGCTTCTCGGACTGTATGTCGGAGGAATTTCAGGAGGTTTGATTCCTGCAATTCTTGTCAACATTCCGGGAACACCGTCATCGATCTGTACAGGTTTTGACGGACATCCGATGGCCATGAGGGGAGAAGGAGAGCGTGCCCTTAAGATCGGTATCACGGCATCCTTCATCGGCGGAATGGTTTCTCTTGTGTTCCTCTGGTTCTTCACACCTCCGCTTGCAAAGTTCGCAATCAATTTCGGAGCCGTTGAGAAGTTCCTCATCATTCTGTTTGCCATGACAATCATTGCCGCTCTTTCCAAGGGAGATATGCTTATGGGTATCTTCAGCGGTTTTGTCGGAGTTCTGATTTCCCTCATGGGTAACTTCGCATACAACGGAATGAACAGAATGATTCCTACATCAGGAATCCTCAAGCTGAAGATGAGAAACGGTTTTGCTCTGCTTCCTGTCATGATCGGTCTTTTTGCACTGATGCAGATATTCCAGGAAGCGGAAACAGGAATGAAGGAAAATGACTTCAAGACCAACCTCGATACTCAGACAAGAAAGTTCAAGTTCTCCGATTTGAAGGGACAGGGAATAAACTTCATCAGGTCCGCAATCATCGGAACCTTTGTCGGAGTTCTGCCGGGTGTCGGCGGATCTGCTGCATCTCTTCTTTCCTACTCACAGGCAAAGAACTTCAGCAAGCATCCAGAGGAGCTCGGAAAGGGTTCAGTCGAGGGTCTTGTGGCATCTGAGTGTGCAAACAACGGACTGACAGGAGGAGCTTTGATTCCTCTTCTGTCACTGGGAATTCCAGGCGACAGCACAACGGCAGTCCTTGTCGGAGCATTCCTCCTTCAGGGTGTCACAGTAGGACCTCTGTTCATCTCAGAGAATCCGATTCTTTGGAAATCCATTCTTCTCGGACTGTTCATCGCAAACATCTTCATGTTCATCCTGATGTTCTATCCGATCAAATGGATCAGCAAGATCATCAATCTTCCTAAGGGAAGGCTCTATCCGGTGATCATTCTGCTCTGTGTCGTGGGAGCATATTCCGCAAACAACGGAAACATGTTCGACGTATGGTCCATGATTCTGTTCGGATTCGGTTTCTACATTCTGAACAAGTTCGGAATGACAACGGCACCGTTCCTGATCGGTTTCATCTTGGGAAAGAATCTCGAGGAGTACTTCATAGATGCCATCCAGGGTTCCGGCGGATCTTTGGGCATCTTCTTCTCGAGCACAATCGGTAACGTGATCTGGGTTCTCATAGCTGTCTCAATCTTCTATTCGATCTGGGATGCTACAAAGGACTCCAGAAAAGCAAGAAAGGCTGCTAAGGCGGCAAAGTAATAAGGAGAATAAAATGAAAATTGCATTTATCGGACTTGGAATCATGGGAAAGCCCATGGTAAGAAACCTTCTGAAGCATGGAAACGAAGTCTGGGTCTATGACCGCAAGGAAGAGAATATAGCTCTTGTCACAAAGGACGGTGCAAAGGCCGGAAAGAGCAATGCAGATATCATCACAAAAGCTGATGTCATCATCACAATGGTTCCGAACGGACCTCAGGTGGAAGAGGTTGTTCTGGGCAAGGACGGAGTTCTTGACAACGCCAAGAAGGGTGCCGTTCTTATTGATATGAGCTCAATCGCACCGGCTGTCAGCCAGAAGGTCTGTGCCGCATGTGCAGAAAAGGGAATCAGGATGCTTGATGCTCCTGTCTCAGGCGGAGAGCCCAAGGCAATTGACGGAACACTGGCCATCATGGTCGGCGGAGACAAGGCACTGTTCGATGAGTATCAGAGCCTGCTTCTTCAGATGGGTGCATCAGCAGTCTATTGCGGACCTATCGGCGCCGGAAACACAACAAAGCTTGCAAACCAGATCATCGTTGCTGTCAACATCGCAGCAGTTGCAGAGGCTTTCACAATGGTTAAGAAGGCCGGAGTTGACCCGCATCTCGTATTCGAGGCTATCAAGGGCGGACTTGCAGGAAGCACAGTCATGAACGCCAAGGCTCCGATGATGATGGACGACAACTTCAAGCCTGGTTTCAGGATCGACCTTCACATCAAGGATCTGAACAACGCCATCGAGACCGGTCACGTCTGCGGATCTCCTCTTCCGCTGACAGTACAGGTTCAGGAGATGTTCGAGACTCTGCATGCTGACGGAAACGGAAGCGACGACCACAGCGGTCTTGCAAAGTACTACGCAAAGCTTTCCGGAACAAAGATTGCTGACTGATCAGCAAAAGGCAAAGACAATGAAGGCCGGTTCAACAGATCCGGCCTTCACTTTTTATTCATAAAAAGTTGTGATTAATAACCCATAAGGGAGGCGATTGCAGAAGCTGTTTCCTTGAGCTTAGGAACCGCTGCTTCCAGAGCCTCGCGCTTCATGTTGGACGAAAGGGCCGACAGGCTGATTGCGCAGACGGTCTTTCCTTTGTTGTTGATAATGGGAACGGCCACACAGTTGTCTTCAAGGGCTAGCTCCTCGCGGTCTCTTCCGACTCCTTCCTCTCTGACCTTAAGAAGCTCCTTCTTAAGAAGGACGGGGTCTGTAATGGTGTACTTGGTAAGAGGCTTGATCTGTGTGCGGCTTATAAGAGCATCAATCTCCTTGTCGGACAATGAGCTTGCAAGGACTTTTCCAAGACCCGAGCAGTAGAAGGGAACCTTCTTGCCGGGGGTGAAATGAGTTCTTGGAATACTCTGGCTGTCAATGCGGTCGATTATCAGAATCTCGTCCTCATACATGACGCCGAGGTTTCCGTTTGCAAGCGGGAACTGGCTCCACAAAAGTTCCAGAGAAGGCATGGCAACCTTTCTGATTTCCAGAGACTGTAGTGCACGGGCAGAGAGCTTCAGACTTTTAAGGCTGACTGTATAGGTATCAGTGTGCTCGTCTTTTGAAAGGTATCCGGTGGATACAAGAGTCGATAGCATCCTGAATGCCATATTGCTGTTGACACCAAGCTTGTCACATACATCCTGAATCGTGAGCGGACGAGTCTGCTCTATTGCCAGATCCAGGATTGCAAAGCATCTGACTGCGGCTTTGATGTCATATTTTCCAAGGTTGTCAGTTTCCATTGAAAACTCCCCAACTGTATTACTGATTCAGATAATATAATTATATTATAAAAACGTGCCTGATGCCATAAATTATTATAATGAAACAGGTTTTTTTATTGTCAAATTGCACTTTTTTTCCACTATAATTGATGCATACGCTTTCTATCTTATTCATGATTGATATAGGAGAGGATAATGGAAAAATCCAAAGTATATTTCACTGATTTCAGAACAAAAATCGGTGTAAGCCAGCCGGCCAAACTTCAGAAGCTGATTAAGGCCGCAGGCATCGGAAAAATTGATTTTGACGGAAAGTTCGTTGCAATCAAAATGCATTTCGGAGAACTGGGAAACTGTGCATATCTCAGGCCCAACTACGTCAGGGCTGTGGCAGATGTGATAAAGGAGCTGGGCGGAAAGCCGTTTCTGACAGATTGCAACACTCTATATCCGGGAAGCCGCAAGAACGCAGTTGACCATCTTGTCTGTGCGGAGATGAACGGCTTTAATTCCGTGACCACAGGATGTCAGATCATCATCGCAGACGGCCTTAAGGGAACAGACGATGTGGAGCTCCCGATTCCCGGCGGCGAGTACTGTAAGACAGCTCTTATCGGACGCGCTGTGGCCGATGCTGATATCTTCATCTCCCTTTCCCATTTCAAGGGCCATGAGAGCACAGGTTTCGGCGGAGCCATCAAGAACATAGGAATGGGCTGCGGAAGCCGTGCCGGAAAGATGGCACAGCACGATCAGGGAAAACCTGCAGTTGACCCGGATCTTTGCAGGGGCTGCAGAAAATGCGCCGCTTCATGCGGAAGTGATGCAATAACATACGGTCCTGACCGCAAGGCACACATTGACCAGGACCTTTGCAAAGGCTGCGGAAGGTGTATAGGTGCATGTAACTTCGATGCAATCAGCGCTCAGTTCGATGCTGCGAACGAGGTTCTCTGTTGCAAGATGGCCGAATATACACAGGCTGTTGTAAACGGAAAGCCGAACTTCCACATCTCTCTGATCATGGATGTCTCACCGAACTGCGACTGCCATGATGAGAACGATGCTCCGATTCTTCCAAACATCGGAATGCTTGCTTCCTTTGACCCTGTTGCATTGGATCAGGCCTGTGTAGACCTTTGTCAGAAGGCAACTCCTGTTCGTAACAGCCAGCTGGGTGATAATCTTGCAGATCCTCACTGGCACTGCCACCATGACCACTTCACTGACAGCAATCCGAACGTCAGGTGGAAGGAGGCTCTTTCTCATGGTGAGAAAATCGGCCTTGGAACCAGAGACTACGAGCTTTGCGTAATTAAATAAAACAGCGCCGTAAAAAAGAGCAGGGCTGTCATAACGACAGCCCTGTTTGTATTAATAGGTTTAAAATCAGGCTTTCTTCTTCTTTGAAACGATATCGAAGATGACAGCTGCAAGAAGAACAAGACCCTTGACGACCTTCTGGTAGTTTGCATCGACACCCATGATGTTCATACCGAGGTTGATGACACCCATCAGAATGGCACCGACGATGACGCCCGGAACAGTTCCGATTCCACCGTATGCGGAAGCGCCGCCGATGAAACAGGATCCGATTGCATCCATCTCGTAGTTGGTACCGGCTGTCGGGTTGGCTGAGTTCAGTCTTGCGATTGTGATCATTCCTGCGATGGCTGCAAGGAAGGCCATGTTGATGTAAGCGGTGAAGTATACCTTCTTGGTGTCAACACCGGAAAGTGCGGCGGCCTTCTCGTTTCCGCCGACTGCATAGAAGTGTCTTCCGATTGTTGTCTTAGATGTGATGTAGTTGTAGATGATGATTACAACAGCAACCCACAGAAGGACAACAGGAATTCCTTTGTACTGTGAAAGCTTGAACACAAAGGCCAGGATTGCCAGGTCAATGATGACAAGTCTCACAATCATTGAAGAGAAGCTTTCTACAGTGTAGCCCTTGCTGATCTTCACGGCTCTTCCTCTGATTGACAGAACGGAAGAGACAACGGCCACTATGACACCGAACAGCATACATGTCACGTTGAATCCCTCTACATGGAAGAAATCAGGAATATAGCTGTTGAACAGGTTCAGATAGGAAGCAGGCATCGGAGCCAGGGTAAGGCCGTTGAGGATGACGTTTGCAAGACCTCTGAAAACAAGCATTCCGGCAAGTGTAGTGATGAACGGAGGAATCTTCATGTATGCAATCCAGAATCCCTGCCAGGCACCTATAGCAAGACCTACGGCAATCATTGCAATCATTGCAAGCCAGATCGGGAGCTTGGCATTGACCATCATTGATCCGCCGACGGCACCGACGAAACAGACGACAGAACCGACTGAAAGGTCGATGTTTCCACCTGTGAGAATACAGAGCAGCATACCTGTCGCAAGCACAAAGACGTAGGCGTTCTGCGCGATGAGGTTGTTGATGTTAGCAGGAAGAAGCATTCTTCCCCTTGTTCCGATTGTGAAGGCTATGATAACCAGAATCAGAACAAGAACCATCGTATATTTTTTGAAAATCTCTTTTACCTTATCCATCATTTTCCTCCTTTATTCTTGTGGGAAGCGACTATGCACTCCATAATCGATTCCTGGCTTGCGGATGCGGCATCAAGTTCCCCGACGATACGGCCTTCGTCCATGACATATATTCTGTCGGCCATTCCAAGGACCTCGGGCAGCTCGGAGCTGATCAGTATGACCGATTTTCCCATTTCCACCAGTTGGTTGATGATGCAGTAGATCTCGTACTTGGCTCCGACATCAATACCTCTGGTAGGCTCATCAAGAATCAGGATATCCGGTTTTGCGAACATCCACTTTGCAAGAAGAACCTTTTGCTGGTTTCCTCCTGAGAGGTTTCCTACATTCTGTTCAACGGTCGGGCACTTGATCTTCAGTTCTTTCTTGTAGCCCTTGGCAACCTGATGTTCCTTATCCACATCAATGACTCCCTGCTTGTTGGAAACCTCGGCGAGGTTTGAAAGGGAGATGTTCATCTTGATTGCGTTGGGAAGAATCAGGCCGTTGCCTTTTCTGTCTTCTGTGACATATGCAAGGCCGTGGGCAATGGCTTCCTTGACATTATTCAGATGGACTTCCTTGCCGTTGATTTTGATCTTTCCTGATATCTGGGTTCCGTAGCTCTTTCCGAAGATGCTCATCGAAAGCTCCGTTCGTCCGGCTCCCATAAGGCCTGCGATTCCCAGAACCTCACCGCGGCGCACATTGAATGAAACATTGTCGATGACCTTCTTCTCAAGGAAGATCGGATGGTAGACGTTCCAGTTCTTGACTTCCATCATGATATCGCCGATCTCATGGGCCTCGCGCTTAGGGAAGCGGTCGGTCAGGTCTCGGCCTACCATGCCCTTGATGATGCGGGCCTCGGAGATGTCATCGGTGGCTTTGTTGAGAGTCTCGATGGTCTGTCCGTCTCTGATGATTGTGATCTGGTCGGCTACATAGGAAATCTCATTCAGCTTGTGTGAAATGATGATTGAAGTCATTCCTTTCTTCTTGAATTCCAAAAGGAGATTCAGAAGGGCTCTGGATTCTGATTCGTTGAGCGAAGATGTGGGCTCGTCCAGAATGAGAAGCCTTGCATTCTTGGCAAGGGCCTTTGCAATCTCGACAAGCTGCATCTTTCCGACTCCGATATCTTTGACCAGTGTCTTGGATGACTCTTTGAGTCCGACCTGCTTAAGATATTTATCAGCCAGATTGAAGGTCTCATCCCAGTCTATGGCATACTTTTTCCCCCTCTCGTTTCCGAGGAACATGTTTTCTCCGATTGAGAGATAGGGGATAAGGGCAAGCTCCTGATGGATGATGACTATACCTTTCTTCTCACTGTCTGTGATTTTCGTGAATTTACAGCGCTCACCGTCATAGATGATTTCGCCTTTGTAGGTTCCGTATGGGTGAATTCCGCTCAGAACCTTCATGAGTGTTGATTTTCCGGCTCCATTCTCTCCGACAAGAGCATGGATCTCACCGTCTTCCACTTTGAGATTTACATTATCAAGTGCCTTTACACCCGGGAAGGTTTTGGTGATGTTTTTTAATTCCAAAAGTGTGGTGCTCAAAATAAACAATCTCCTGTCTAACGATAAACGCGGATACTCCATTTCTGAAGTATCCGCATGACGATTACTAATTAACTGATGTAGTTGAAATTACTTCAGCTGGTCAGCTGTGTAGTAACCGGAATCGAGCAGAAGCTCCTTGTAGTTGTTGACATCTGCAAATACCGGCTCACAGAGGTAGCTCGGGACAACCTTGACACCGTTGTTGTATGTTGATGTGTCGTTGACAGGAGCCTTGGCACCCTTAGCAATGGCATCGACCATCTCGACGACCTTAGCTGCGAGAGTTCTGGTATCCTTGAAGATTGACATTGACTGCTTTCCGGCAAGCATGTTCTTGACGTTGGCAATATCACAGTCCTGTCCGGTGATTACCGGCCATGCACCCTTGTAGTTGTTGGCAAGAGCGTTCTCAACTCCGAGAGCTGTTGAGTCGTTTGAGCAGAGGACAACGTCCAGAGTCTTTCCGCCTGCATAGTAGGATGAGAGGATAGCCTCCATTCTGTTCTGTGCATTCTCTGTTGACCAGTTGGCTGTTGCGACTTCTGCGAAATCAATCTGCTTTGAGTTGACGATCAGCTGACCCTTCTCGATGTACGGTCTTACGACATCCATAGCTCCGCCGTAGAAGAACAATGCGTTGTTGTCGCCCGGGTCACCGGTGAAGATTTCCATGTTGTAAGGTCCCTTTCCGTCCTTGAGTCCGAGAGCCTTCTCAATGTACTCGCCCTGCTTGGTTCCGACCATGTAGTTGTCGAATGTTGCATAGTAGTCTACTGCGTCTGTGTTCATGATGAGACGGTCGTAGGCGATTACGGGGATTCCCTTTGCCTTAGCTTCTGCAAGAGGAGTTCCGAGTGAGCTTCCATCGATTGAAGCGATGACAAGGACTTTGCATCCGTTGTTGATCATGTTCTCAACCTGGGAAACCTGCTGTGCGATATCGTTACCTGCATAGAGCAGTTCGACCTCATAACCTGCTGCCTCAAGCAACTTCTTCATGTTGTCACCATCCTGGTTCCATCTCTGAAGGTCCTTTGTAGGCATTGCGACACCGATGCGTGTCTTTCCTGAGCTTTCTGCTGCAGCCTGTGCGAACAGTGAGAAGCAGCATACGAGAACAAGAAGTGCAACAATAAGTTTCTTCATCTTTTACTCCTTTTTTCCGGCTTTACGCCATTCTTTGTAAAACGCAAGGTTTTTAACCCCACGCCTTGTACAATGAATTATAGAGCACGTATTTTTCAAAAGCAAGAAAATTTTATCTAATTCTTTTAGTGAAAAAAAGTTAGGACAAAGTTTCTGAATAAAAAGAACAACATTGTCATATAAAATACGCTTTTTTTCAACGTATATTTTTTGCTGGAAAAGAATTCGTTGAAGCCTTGAACAAACTGGGACAGCAAGATTGTCTTGCCGTCCCAGTTAATAAAAGAATCAGATATGCTTATAAGAATCAGGCCGCCAGGTCTTTTCCCGCAGAGCGCGAGGAAAGGATGTTCAGGACTATCACAAGTCCAACACCGATTATTCCGATAATATCCGAGACGGTTCCAGGATAAATCAGAAGAAGGCCTGTTGCTGCTGCAAGGATTCTGAACGGCGTCTTGATTTTCCCGCTCAGATAACCTTCAAGACCCATCGAGACTCCGAAAAGTCCGATAAGTGATGTTACGATGCTCTGCACGGCCTTGAAGAAGCCCTGGTTCATCAGGAGCATTGAAGGATTCAGACAGAACATGTACGGAACGATGAAGGCGGCAATGGCCAGCTTTGTGGCATTCACTCCGGTTTTCATCGGATCAGACCTTGCTATGGCAGAACCTGCATAGGCTGCAAGCGCCACAGGAGGTGTGATGTCGGCGACTATTCCGAAATAGAACACGAAAAAGTGTGCGGCAACACGTGGAATTCCGAGCTGAATAAGAATCGGTGCACAGGTGGATGCCATGATGCAGTAGTTGGCAGTGGTGGGAACACCCATGCCAAGGATGATGCAGCAGAGCATTGTCAGAACCAGTGCGATGAAAAGACCAATCATCGGATACGGAATTGATTCGCTTATGGAGACAATGGCGCCGATGAGTCTTGATGCAAGACCTGTTACTGTGATGCATCCTGCGACCATTCCAGCCATGGAACATGCCACTATGACTGTGATGCAGCTCTTTCCGCCTGCGGAAAGGGAATCTACTATCATCCTTCCTGTCTTCTTTGCGGTTCCTGCGAATGTCTTTTCGGTTCTGATATGACCCGGAATGGCAACGAGGATTGCAACTGCAATTGCAATTGAAGCAGAGTAGGAAAGAGATCTGATGTTTCCGGCAACAAGTGTCACAAGAAGAACCAGAGGCAGAAGAAGGTAGATGTCCTTCATGAGTGAGCCGATTTTGGGAAGCTTGTCACGTGGAATTCCCTTCAGCCCGAGCTTCTTTGCTTCCAGATGGACGGAAATGAAGATTCCTGCAAAGTAGAGCACGGCTGGAAGAATAGCCCACAGGGCTACCTTGATGTAGGGCTCTCCCATGTACTCGGCCATGAGGAAGGCTGCGGCACCCATGATCGGAGGCATTATCTGGCCACCTGTGGAGGCTGCGGCCTCAACGGCTCCTGCAAATTCGCCCTTATAGCCTGTCTCCTTCATCATCGGAATTGTGATTGAACCGGTTGTGACGGTGTTTCCGACACTCGAACCTGATACCATTCCGCAAAGAGCCGATGAGATGACTGCGACCTTGGCAGGTCCGCCTGATGCCCATCCTACGAGGGAGTTGGCAAGATCAATGAAGAAGCTTGCAACGCCTGTTCTCTCAAGGAACGCTCCGAATATTATGAACAGCGCTATGAATTTGGCACAGACCTGTAAAGGTGTGCTCATAAGGCCGCTTGTTCCGAAGAACATAGTGTAGATGACTCTGGGAAGGTTCTGACCGCTTGCGAAGGTATAGACCAGAAGAGCTCCGACTACGAAAAGAATCGGAAGACCTACGCATCTTCTGCAAAGCTCTGCCATGACCAGAATCGACACGATTCCGATGAGCAGATAGAACACTGCGCCCTTTACAGCCGTCTCACTTGCCGGGTTTATCTTACTGGCTGAAGTTATTGTCATGACCAGACGGTTGTAGTTCAGGCAGTAGTAGAAGAAACAGAAGGCACCTACGGCCATGATCAGAATGTCATACCAAGGGATGTAGTTTTCCCTGACATGCTTCTTTGAGGCCGGATATGTGAGGTATCCCATTATCACACTGAATCCCAGGAAGGCTGTGAGCCTTACTGGGATATCAGCTGTTGAAAACAGTGTGGACCAGATACAGTACACTGAAAACAGTGCTGTAATGACCGTTACTGCAGTTTTTGGGATGCCCGTCCAGATTCTTGTCGCAGACTCTTTGTCATACTTGCGCATGATCTCATCTGCGGACATCCCGTCATGTTTTTTATCTGACATCACTTTGATCCGTATGTCCCTGCCGGGATTGTGTACTTGCTGTAGAACGGTGATGCGGCGATCAGTGAATCAGCATGTGCATCATCGATGTTTACAAGGAAGACTGTCTTTGCGGTGGCAAGATCAGTGATAGCTGTTGTCGGTGCACCTGCAACGATGAAAGCAGCGTCAATCTTTCCGTCCTTGAGGCTGTCAGCTGAATCGCCGAAGCTCTGATAGACTGCCTTGATATCCTTTTCTGTCAGACCATAGGCTGTCAGGACATCAATTGCGTTGAAGTAGACTCCGGAACCAACAGCTCCGATGGAGACTGACTTACCCTTGAGGTCGGCACCGCTTGTGATTGAGCTGTTTGTTGTGACGATCTGGACCTGCTCCATGTAAAGAGCTGCGACAACGCTGAAGCCCTTGATCGGAGAATCGAACAGTCTCTGACCGTTATAGGCATAGCTCATGACATCGGACTGGACAAAACCGAGCTGGACATCGTTGGATGTCAGGTCCTCGATATTGGCCTTTGAACCGCCGGATGTGACTGCTGTGACAGAATACGGGGTGTTCTTTGTGACATAGCCTGCAAGAACGCTGCCGAATCCGTAGTATGTTCCGGTATCACCGCCGGTTCCGAATGAAAGAGAAGAAGCCTTTCCGTTTCCGGCTCCGTCCTTGACTGAAGCAACATTGTAGCCTTTCTCTGCGAAATACTTTGCAGCACCCGGATGATAAGGAACAGCTGTCACTGAAGAAGCGAATGCCAGATCAAGCTCTTTTCCCTTTGCATGCTGGGCTGAGATGGCATCTTTGTTTTCAAAGATTGAAGATACGATTGCATAAATTTCGTCTGTGGGTACATCATCACGTGCGATGACAACAGCACCGACTGCAACTGTATTTGTATCAACGTTAGCAGCGCTCTTTGATACGTCAACTGCGCTTTCGTTGGATCCGCCTGCGAATACCATTGAAACTGAAACAAATGCGAGAACAATAAAGTAAGCTAGTTTTTTCATGTAATTCCTCCTGCATTTGAATGAAAATGTATCAAAATCGAAAAAAAATGCAAAACATTATTTTCCAAACAAATCTAGGTACTTGCCACAAGCATATGGTTGTGGTAATCATAAAGCATGAACTTTCTGGCACTGACCTATTTCAAAACCGTCGCAGACGAGCTTAACATCACCCACGCAGCCCAAAAGCACTACATATCCCAGCAGGCATTAAGTTCCCACATCCGCAATCTTGAAAACGAGCTTGGAGTCCGTCTCTTTGACAGAAACCCGCGTCTTTCACTCACCGATGCCGGACGCTGCCTTTACGAGGCCGTGCAGGGCTTTGATTCCATAAACAGCACCTTGAACGAAAAGCTCAACAACATCCGAAAGGAAGAGCGCGGAGAGCTGCGACTGGGACTGTCATTCACAAGAGGTCAGTTCATCCTCCCGCGCGTGCTTCCGGGCTATGCCTTGGACCACCCGCACGTACACATCAGCATATTCGAAGAGCATTCAAGCGACCTTCTGGACCGCCTGATTAGAGGCGAGCTTGACTTCTGGATCACAGCCGACAACCCCTCCGTGGAAGGCTTTGCCAGCGACCCGCTGTTTGAGGAGCACTTTTTCATCGTCATCCCCAGGAAGGTCCTTTCAAACGTGAAGGGCCCCGAACAGGCCGCCGTCATCCTCAGCAAAAATACCGAGGACTTTGCCCTCGAGGACATAATCGACTGTCCGTTTGTTCTTCTCAATCCGGGAAACAGAAGCCGGGATATGTTCGACAATGCCCTGCGAAGCAGAAAGCTCACACCAAAGATTCTGCTTGAGACAGAAAACTCTCAGACGGCCTTTGAGCTTTCCCAGAAGGAGATGGCACTGACAATCTATTCGGACATGTTCTTGAGAAACTACACAGGAAAGCTAAATCCTGATGTAAGTATCATCCCCGTGGACCGCTTCATGCCGCCTGATGTTCTACGTGTTTATTATAAAGAGGATAACGCGCGCATACGATACAAGGACAGCTTTCTCAGAAACCTTCATAATGCATTTGCAGGTGTCATGGACTAGAAACATCGGCCCTGTTTTGGGAATAATATAAACATGATTCAGCAGTTATTGATTCTTTGTCCGCTTATCTTTCTCGCAGGTTTCATCGACTCCATCGCCGGTGGCGGTGGCCTTATCAGCCTGAACTCCTATCAGGCTGTGGGAATCAAGGACCAGTTCGCACTTGGAACCAACAAGTTCTCATCGATAATCGGCGGCACTGTAGCATCTGTAAACTACATCAGAACGGGCAATGTCCATACACTGAGCCTGATTCCGTCTGTAATCTGTGCCCTGGTGGGATCTTTTTTCGGAAGCAAGGTGGCTTTGGGAATCAGCGGAAGAGCCTTCAATTTGATCATGCTCATCGCAACACCTGTGGTAGCACTTTTAGTGTTTCTCAAGAAAGACTACTCAAGTCGTGAGCACAAGACAAAAAGCAATGCCGCCTACATCCTTCTGGGAGCCTTGATCGGCCTGATTGTCGGTTTCTACGACGGATTCTACGGCCCCGGAGCCGGCATGTTCATGCAGTTCGGCTTTATCATGATAGTCGGTCTTGAGGTAAAGAAGGCCTGCGGAAATGCAAGAATCGTCAACTGGGCCTCAAACCTTGCAGCGCTGTTCAATTTCGTGCGTTACGGCTATGTAGTCTACAATGTTGCCATCATCTGCGCATTGTTCTCCATTTTGGGTAACTTCATCGGAAGCCGTCTTGCCATCAAGAAGGATGTGAAGATCGTAAGACCTGTCATGCTGATTGTCACAGGCCTTCTGTTCATGAAGCTGATTCTGGACTACATTGCATAAAAAAGGGCTGAAGAATGAACTTCAGCCCCATGTTGCAAATTCCAATTAATTTAGAACTTGAAGGTGACTCCGACAGAAGCATTGAACTTGAAGGAGAATGCTGTGCCGACTGTCACCTTAGTTATTGATATCGATTCAGATGTTTTATCCTTAGTATCGGTATTTGTTATAGAAGTGACGTTATTGCTTATAATCATGAAATCCGGATGGACTGTAGCTGTGATGGAAACCCTGTCAGAGAGGCTATAACCTACGTTGGCATAGAGACCTAAACCAACAGCCATTACTCCATACTCCATCTGAGAGGTTTTAGTTGTTGTTCCAGCCTTCTCTGTATCAGTAAGAACCATTTTGGCATATTCAACTGCAAGTCCGCCACCGACCTGAAGATCAAGGGCGCTGTCAAAATCAAAGTCATATGCAGCACCAGCATGGCTTGTCTGTGCAAAGAAGAACAGCTTATCAAAACCTTCCTTGGTGATTTCCTCATCACCGATTTTGAACTTGTTATAGAATCCGACTGATGAATCACCATAGACAAGGAATGAGTCTGAGAAGTTGTATGTGACTCCGAACTCTGCGCCAAAAGCATTTGCTCTCCAAATCTTGTCGGAGTAAACGTCCCCAGCAGATTCAGCGGTTTTTACATTGACGAAATCATAGGAGAAACCTCCTCTGAGTGTGAATCCCTGCTTTGCGAAAACAGCTGTTGTTGTCACAGCAAGAAGGATCATCATAATAACCAATACTTTCTTCATGTTTTAACTCCTTATTACAAAAAGTACTTCGATATAAAATACCATTTACTATGCTGTTGTCAACAAAAAAGTGATTTCAACAAAAAAAAGAGGCCGCCGCAATGCGACAGCCTCTTTTTTTTTTTTTTTTTTAACTTAGAACTTGAAGGTGACTCCGACGGAAGCATTGAACTTGAAGGAGAATGCTGCGTCCAAAATCATGGTAGTTTCAGTGTCCTGATGGACGATCTTAGAATCTGGAGAGGTTACGGTTTCAATTTCGTTGTAAACATAAGAACTTACAACCATGAAATCCGGATGGACTGTAGCCGTGATGGAAACTCTGTCTGAGAGGCTGTAGCCTACGTTTGCATAGAGTCCGAAGCCAAGTGCTAGAACTCCTTGGGAAACTGTAGAAGTTGTTGTGGATTCACTGCTTTTTACAGTTGTAGCTTCCGAAGATCTTGCATACTCCACAGCAAGTCCGCCACCGACCTGAAGATCAAGTGCGCTGCCAAAGTCAAAGTCATATGCAGCACCTACATGTTCTGCGGTTCCAAGGAAGAATATTTTCTCATCGTCATCCTTCTTAACCTCTTTTCCTCCAAGCTCGAATGAGTTGTAGAAACCGAGTGTAGTGTCGGCGTATACCAGGAAAGAGTCTGAGAAGTTGTAAGTAACTCCGAACTCTGCTCCGAAAGCGTTTGCTCTCCAGTATGCATCCTTATCCAGCGGACCAAGAATATTGGGAAGCTTGACGTTGATGAAATCATAGGAGAATCCACCTCTGAGTGTGAAACCTTCTTTTGCGAAAACAGCTGTTGTTGTAACAGCAAGAAGAATCATCATGATAACCAGAACTTTCTTCATTTTTAACTCCTTATTACAAAGTCTGATAATATGAGAAACCTTTTGCTGGCTTGCTGTCAACAAAAAGTTTACCCAACAATCAAAACAACAACGGATAAAAATGGTTACAAGCCCTTAATTGATAATCAAGCTTACTGTGTAGTATTCTCTGTCTATAAGAGGAGTTTCTATGTTCAAAGAAGAGGTTCTTGAGCGTTTTCTCAGATATACGGTCATAGACACGATGAGCGATGAGTCTGTGGCGGACAAAAAGCATCCGTCCACAGAAGGACAGTGGGATCTTCTGAGGCTTTTGGAAAAAGAGCTCAGGGGCATGGGCCTTACGGATGTTGAACTTGATGGCCACGGCTATCTTCTTGCAAGAGTCCCTGCCACGGATAAGGGCCTTGATGCCATTGCCTTCAGTTCCCATGTGGACACTGCAGATGATGTTGAAGGCAACCATGTGCATCCCGTGGTCAATTACTACAAAGGCGGGGACATTGTCCTGAAAAACGGTCTTGTCCTTGAAGTTTCAAAAAATCCGGACCTTGAGCAGTACAAGGGCTCTAAGATCATCACATCAGAGGGCGATACCCTTTTGGGATGTGATGACAAAGGCGGCATTTGCGAGATAATGACAGCTGTGTCATACCTTATGAAGCATCCTGAAATCAGACACGGAGAGATTGAGATTCTCTTCTCCCCTGACGAGGAGACTGGCTTTGGCATGGACTTCTTTGATGCAAAGAGGCTTCACAGCAAGGCCTTCTATACTGTAGACGGCGGAGAGAGGTATTCTGTTGAGCTTGAGTGCTTCAATGCCGCAACGGTCAAGGTCCATTTCTCAGGAGTCTCGTTCCATCTTGGTGCAGCACGCGGAAGAATGGTGAATGCCCTTACCATGGCAGCCTCGTTCATAAGTGCCCTTCCTCAGGCCGAAAGCCCCGAGGCCACGGACGGAAGATACGGATACTACTGTGCCCAGCAGGCAAACGGAAACGCAACAGATATGTATGTGACGTTATATCTCAGGGATTTTGACTATGACAATCTGTTAAGAAGAATCGAGGTTCTTAAGTCACTCGGCTCGGCCATCGAGGCCCTGTACATCGGAGGCAAGGTCACAGTCGATGCCAAGATAAGCTACCTGAACATGGGTGAAGAGGCCAAAAAGAGCCCCAAGGCAGTTGATGCCATATTTGCTGCGGGAAAAGCTCTGGGACAGCCTTTGGAAAAGCAGATAATCCGCGGAGGCACGGACGGCTCCAGAATCGCACAGATGGCGGAAATACCTTGTCCGAACCTGTATACAGGCGGCTATAATTATCACAGCCGTTATGAATGGGCGGCCCTGGATGCCATGAACGACAGTGTTGCTCTGATTATCGGAATCATCAGACAGTGGGCAGAATAAAGTGAAAAAATATTGCGCGCTAGGTGTTTTTCTGTTTCTATTTGTCCTCGCCGTCGGAGCTTCGACAACAACCTTTGTTTATAAGGGCAGCATTTCATCGACCGATATGGATTCAGATGTCAGAACAGGTCAGATGTATACAGACGGGTCTTCCAATGTCCTTGCGGTGAAAGCCGTCCATGACGGTGTGGCTGAATTTGACAAGGTTATTTCACGTGGTGAGTACTTTTCCGGAAACAGCCTGACAAGACGCGGGAGCCTTCACAGCATCGGTCTGTATTCAGGTCTGTATCACTCTTTGGCAGGTTATTCCTTATCCTGCTTCATGTATCCGTTCTATCCTGTTGTGATGGGCGGAGTCGGCTATAATCTTGTTTCCACCTTCAAGGGTGGGTCTTTTTCAGTTTCGGACGGCCTTGCTCTGGCAGGGGTGGGAGTCTCGTTTCCCCTTGCAAGGCTTTGGAATACCAAGAATACATTGATTGAAAACGGAAAGATAACGGCATGGTGTGCAGCCGGAGTCAGCATATCAAGCTCTGTAACGTTCGCATGCTCATATGGTTTTTCGTACAGACATAACCTGGGAACCTTCCATTGGGACCTTGGAGCTATGTGGCTTTACAGAAACGGAGGCAGTAACAGAATTTCCCCGTATCTGGGAGCCGGAGTTGATATCTGATGAAGAAAAGGTCCCGTTCTGTTTCCATACTAATTATTCTTACTCTTGCTCTTGTGCTTCTTGCAGGATGCAGCTCCGTCAGGGCGGTTCTTAAGTCAAACCTTTCGGGAATACCGTACTGGTACTATGAGCCTCAGATGGGAATTGCAAAAGGCAAAGTCGGAATGATCGGCGAGGGATCTGCCTCCACTCAGAGGCAGGCAGAACTTATTGCCTACAACAACGTGATAGAGAGACTTTCCGAGAAAATTGGTTCCGAAATCGGACAAGAAGCCTATAGGGAGCTGAGTGTCCTTGGAACCATCTCCGAATATGGCCTTGTTCTTGAAGACAGCTACGTCAACACTGCAGAAGGCATGTACAATGTCTTTTTACACGTCTCAATCGACCAGTCACTTCTGGACAAGGCAACAACCGATGAGACGAAAAGACGTGAAAGCATAACCCATCAGGTGTCGGATCTTATCGTCAAGGGTGATGAGTTTGTAAGAAACGGAAATGAAATCAGGGCCGTTTCCAACTACATGAAGGCTATGGCGCTTTCCGAGGGAAAGGACTACATAGACTCGGAGTATCAGTTCAAGGAACTGTATCCTGTTGTCCTTCAGCTTCTGAAGGGCGTGACGCTTACAATAGTCTCCTCCAGAACCGATGTTGTCTCATGTGTGGTCTCAATTACCAGAAAAGGAACGTTTGTCTCTTCATCTGTCGCTTCGGCTGAGGTTCTGGCCTCTTATCAGGCCGAGGATGTCAAAGGCGTGATCTATAACGACTCCTTTGTGTACGTAAGTGATGAGAACGGAATGTTTGTGTTCAACCCAATCAACGATTCCATTTTACGAAAGGGCGTTGTTCGCTTTGAACTGAACCTCTCAAGAGAACTCAAGGCTCTTGAAGATGCCGTCGGACCTGAGAACGTTGAAGATCTCAGAGCTTTGATAGATTCAAAGACGATCAGCTTTGAATATGACAAGCAGTACTCGATGGGAAGCATCGCAGTTGCCGCAATAGAACATGACAATCTGGGTTATGTCACAGGAGTCAGGAACATCACTGACTATGTGACATCAAGGCTTATATCCG
Organism: uncultured Spirochaetaceae bacterium; assembly: GCA_900321635.1. Classification (GTDB taxonomy): domain Bacteria; phylum Spirochaetota; class Spirochaetia; order Sphaerochaetales; family Sphaerochaetaceae; genus UBA9732. The sequence goes on from ONWV01000003.1 coordinate 22,133, forward strand.
ATGAGGCAAAAGCGTATGCATTCTATGCAGAGCTTGATGATCAGGATGATGTGTACTACGAGTTCCTGCATTCTGACAGAACCGAGAACTGTCTGTTGGTCATGCGCATAGGAATTACAAACCACGTATCCTCAAGAAACGGATTTGAAGTTGTTGGGGCCGAGGGTATCTTCTACCTCTTTGAAAGAGGAAAGAATGAACCTATTTACACGAGCGATGTAATCTACTCAAGCGCGTTTGCCGATACATATACAGAAGCTGCGCAGGACGCCTTCAAGGCTCTTGCGGATATTGCATATTCATTAGTCAAGGCGGTCTATGTTTGAACTGAAGAAGAAAGTCCCCATGTCGGAGTACGGGGGAGAGGCATGTCTTTATGTCCATGATGGAACAGGCTTGGAAGTATTCCATATAAAGAATAAGGACACCGAAAGGTGCTGCAACTTCATGTTCAGCACACCGTCCGAGGACAGCAAGGGCGTTGCCCACATACTTGGGCATACCGTGCTGTGCGGCTCAAAACGCTTTCCGGTAAAAGATCCGTTCACACAGGTCCTTCTTTCCAGTCCTAACACATTTTTAAATGCAATAACCTTCACCGACAAGACGATGTATCCCTTCGCATCTCCTCTGAAGAAGGACTTTGACATTCTCTTTGATATCTATGCGGATGCTGTGTTCGCACCGCTTTTAAGGCGTGAATCTTTTTTGCAGGAGGGAATCAGGGCCTTTGACGGAAAGTTTGACGGTGTAGTATTCAACGAGATGTGCGGAGCCAGAAGCACCGAGGATTCTGTTGTTCAGTTCTGCAGTACACGCGATATGTTCAGGGGCACACCCTATGAATATGACTCAGGCGGAGACCCGCTTCATATTGTGGATCTTACTTATGAGGAGTACCTGGCGCGTTATGAAAAATGGTATAGCCCGTCCAACTGCAGACTGTATCTTTACGGGGATCTGGATGCAAATGAGTATCTGGACAAAATAGAGCAGAGATACCTGAAAGGACGCAAAAAAGGTGTAAAAATTATTCCGAAATCGGAAAACTATCTGATGAAACAACTAAAACCTCTGCAAATTCACGAGTCTTGCCCATCAGGTGATGCAAGAAGCGTTGTCCTTACCTGGCTCACTACGCAAGGCGATGACACTTTGGAGGTTCTTACTGTTTCAGTTCTTGTAGACATCCTACTGGGCAATCCCGGAGCTCCTCTGTATAAGGCCATAACCGAATCCGATCTTGGCCTTGATCTTAATCCCTTAAGCGGAACGGATGTGGACAGTCCTGTACTTACATTCACTGTCGGTTTCAGCCATGCAAAGGAGAATGCAGAGAAAGAGATAGAGCGTTTTATCCTTGATCAGATTTCCACTTATGTCAGAGACGGTCTTCCAAAGGATGCTGTTGATGCTGCCATAAAGAGGCTGGAATTCAAGGAGCAGGAGATTCCTTCAGGTGGAATTCCTTTCGGTATAGGAACTTGTCTTAAGGTTGCCCGTTCTTGGATGCGTGGAAAGGACCCCTATGAGGCTGCATCAAGTATGGAGCGCCTCAAAAAGCTTAAGGAACGCGTTTCCTCAGGCCGCTATTTTGAGACCTGGATGCAGAAGAATCTTCTTGAAAACGAAAGAAGATGCCTTCTCACTGTTGAATCATCCGATTCCTTTGATACTGATTTTCATGCCGAGCTTGAAAGAAAGTATGCCCAAAAGCATGCATCCGGTTCAGATGAGGAAAAGGACAGAGCTTCATTTGAGAAGTTTGTAAACACTCCGGACTCTCCTGAGGCCCTTGCCACAATCGACCGTATCACGCTTTCCGATCTTCCGAAGACCATTGCCCGCTATGACCAGAAAAGGACAAGGCTTCCAGGCGGTGCGCTGATGCTGGACTACAGGGTTTTCACAAGAGGAATCATCTATCTTGGCATTGCCTTTGATACAAGAAACCTCTCCCTTGAGGAGAAGAAAGTCCTGCCTCTTCTTGTTCGGGCGATGCAGATGTGCGGAACAAAGAAGCACTCTTTTTCTCAGATAAGCACCCTTGTGAAGATGCTCACAGGAAGCTTCTTCATGTACCCGAACGCAGGCTCTGATGTGCACCATAAACCTGTGAGTACGGTTGTCCTGAAGGCCAAGACACTTAGGGAGGATTTTGCCAAAGCCATGGACCTTATTGCCGAGATTCTCACAGAGTGCGACCTGTCGGATGAGCAGAGGCTCAAGGCATCTTTGGCGGATATGATTACGGAGTTTGAAAGCGGCTATACATACAGCGGAAACTCCTATGCGGTGATGAATGCCTCCAGTGTTTTCTCGGCCTCGGCATATGAGAGTGAGATAAACATGGGAACGGCTTTATGGCTGAATCTTGTGGCTCTGAAAAAGGACCTTGAAAGCGGAAAAATGAGCTATAAAGCTTTGTCAGCTATCCTTACTAAGTTATGGAAGAAGGTCTTTGTGCAGAGGTCAATGACAGTTCACATAGGCCATGATGAAGACGATGATGACCGTACGCAACTTATTAGTACGTTTACAGATAAGTTTGATGTCGGTAAGTTTGTAAGGACTGCTGACTATTATAAAACCTACAGTGCGGACAAGCCTTACGGAAGCCTTAAGAGTCCCAAAGCCTATACTGTTCCGTCAGGCCCTGCCTTCAATGCCCTGGCTGTGAAATTCAACAGGACAGATGAGAAAAAATACGTGGCCGCGCTGCTGTTGGCCTCGGTATTGTCATCGGGATATCTGTGGGATACGGTGCGCGGAAAGATGGGAGCCTACGGGGTGGAAAGCCATGTGGACGGCATGGAGAATCTGTTTGTGTTCTCGTCCTACAGGGACCCCGGAATCGAGGGGACTTACAAGGTGTTCAGAAAGGCCCTGACACACAAGGTTGATCCCACGGAAATCGAGTATGCGGTAGTCACAATCATCGGAAAGGAGATCAGGCCTCTTTCGCCTCAGGCCAAGAGTTCGGAGGCCTTTACCCGTGCCCTGTTCGGAAACAGCACAGCCCTGTATCTGAAAAGACGACGCCTCCTTCTTCAGATGACAGAGGCTGACCTGAAGCAGGTTGCATCAGAGATTGAAAAGAGCCTTGATTCACAGTCAAGTGCGACCGTGGTCTGCTCTCAGGATGCGGGCAGGAAACAGAAATTCATAAAGACGGTGGCACTTCCTATCTGAAGAACAATGATATATAATTCTTGGAATCAGGAGGATGTTGATGCCGGTTTCGACAATTGACTGGATACGGGCAGCGGTTCAGATTCTGCTTCTGACAGTCTTCTTCTACAATTTCTACATCGCATTGGCACAGAACAGAGCCACCCAGCTTGTCAGGTCTGTTCTTCTCTATGTTTTTGCCTATATCGTGTGCAGGCTGGCAGGTCTGACTGTTCTGGAGAATGTTCTCAGAATCTGTGCCGTTCCTGCGGCGGTTTTCCTTTGTGTTCTCTACCAGCCCGAGCTCAGAAGAACATTCACTCCGGGTGTCAGCAGAAACAGGCTGTTCAGAATCGGCGGAGTCCAGACTTCGTCCGAACAGATTGAGACTATTCTCAGCGCATGCCAGCGCCTTGTTCAGTCAAAGCGCGGAGCCCTGATTGTGTTCCCCAGAAAGCTTGCACTGAAGAACATCATAGACAGCGGAACCAAAATCAACGCGGATATCTCAAGTGCTCTGATTGTCACGGTCTTTGACCACGATACTCCGCTTCATGACGGAGCCATGATAATCCAGGGTTCCAAGATCATAGCAGCTGGATGCTACCTGCCTCTTTCAGGTCAGACAGACATCAGGGCATCTTTCGGAACCAGACACAGAGCCGCTCTGGGAATGGCCGAGGAATCTGATGCGGCAATCATCGTCGTATCTGAGGAGACGGGAGCCATCTCCCTTGCCTGCAACGGCAATCTCTACTACGACCTCTCACATGACGAGATAAAGAGCATGCTGCTGTCTCTGTTCAACAACCTCGATGTCTCACCGATACAGCTTGAGGAGGGCAGAAACGATGCGCAGTAAATTCTTTCAGAAGTTGTTCTACAACTGGCAGGCCAAGATTCTCTGCCTTCTGTTCGCGGTTCTGGTTTACTTCCTTCTTGTTTTCACAATCCAGGCCGAAAGAAAGGTCACACTGCCTGTGACGGTTAAGATGCCTGAGCTCTATCACGCAGAAAGCAACGTGCCTCAGAACGTGAGACTTGTCATCCAGGGAACAGAGGACCAGATCTACATGATCGATGTTTCCCAGATTTCCCTATCTGCTGATTTTACGACGGTCAACCGCGAGGGCGTCAACTACGCCGTAGTGCAGATTGATACCAACGAGCTTGAAAAACATGTGGACATGTCGTCTCTTCACCTTTACACCGTTCCTTCTCAGCTGAAGGTCTATTTCTCTCTCGGGGGCAAACAGCAGTGATTTTGGGCATTGGGGTGGACGCGGTTTCCATAGACAGAGTCAAGAAACTCAGCCAAAGGGCACTGGAGAAAATGTTCAGCCCAAGTGAGCTTGAGGAGTATTCGAAACTTGAGAAAGCCCATGAAGATGTCAGATCTCAGTTTCTGGCATCCCGCTTTGCCGTGAAGGAGGCCTATTCCAAGGCCCGCGGGACCGGTTTTAACGGCCTTGTTATTCCGAATGAGATAACAACTGCAAAGGAAAAGGACGGGCGTCCTTATATTATTCTTAGCGGAATCACTCTGGATAATGCCCCAAGGGCTGTAATTCATCTCTCACTTACCCATGAACAGCCTCTGGCCATTGCCATGGTGGTTCTGGAATCCGATGACAGCGGGGATTCCGATGGCACGCTCTGATTGGAAACGCCCCAAGGATTTCTCTGCTCCCGAAGGAAGACGCCGAGTTGCTCTTGAAGTAAGCTACGACGGAAGGGCTTTCTGCGGCTGGCAGAGTCAGCTTGATGAGAAGTCCGTCCAGGATACCATCAAGGCCGCGGTCGAGCGCCTTGTAGGAGAGGATAAGCATGTGGTTGTTGTGGGAAGCGGCAGGACAGACAGCGGTGTTCATGCCTACGGTCAGGTGGCTCATGCGGAGTTCGATGACTGCTCAATACCGATCAAGGCCTTCTATGCCGGGCTGAATTCAATTCTGCCTTTCAGTGTAAGAATAAAAAGAAGCTGGGATGCAGAGCCTTCTTTTCATGCACGCTACAGTGCCATGGCACGAGAGTACAGGTATTTTTGCAAGGAAGGCGAGGGCCATGACTGTTTCTCAGACGGGCTTGTGACGATCATCCGCTCCTTTCCGGATATCGACCTTCTGAACGGTTATGCAAAAACGCTGATTGGAACACACGATTTCAATACCTTCACTTCTGCAAAGGATGACTGTCCCAGCAAGGTGAGGGATATCTATGAATCTTCTTTCAGCTGGACAAAGTCCATGTTCGGAGAGAAGGTTCTTTGCTATAAGATCTGCGGCAACGCTTTTTTGTATCACATGGTCCGTTCCCTTGTGGGAACGATGCTTGATATGGGAAGCCGCGGCTGTTCTGTAAGTGAGTTTGAAGAAGTTCTTGCTTCAAAGGACAGAAGTCGCGCAGGAAAGACAGCCGCATCAGACGGGCTTTATCTTTGGCGTGTAAGCTATGACCCCGAAGAATACAGATGGTTTGAGGAAGAGTATGGAAAACAAAGAAAAGCGCAGAGCACTTGAATCTGCCCTAGAAAGAACAGATGAACTCTTTGATGCTTTCTCCGATGTCCTCAGACGCGATTTTTCCGGCAAGGGTCATCCGAAGCGAGACTTCTCAGCAACTGCACAAAAGCTTGTTCCGGATCCCAAGATTGAGGAGCCGGCATTTGAAAATGCTCCGCAAGACAGAGAAGATGAAAGACTTCATATGTCGCTTGAAGCTCTTATTTCAGATTCAAAGAAGTGCTCGCGCTGCGGCCTTTGCTCAACAAGAACAAATGTCGTTTTCGGAACAGGCTGCACCGACAGGCCCACAGTCATGGTCATAGGAGAGGGTCCTGGAGAGACCGAGGATCTTCAGGGTCTTCCGTTTGTGGGAAGGGCAGGTCTGTTTCTTGACAAGTGGCTTTCTGCCATCTCCCTTTCCAGAGACAGAAACGTCTATATAACAAACACCGTCAAATGCAGACCACCTCAGAACAGAGACCCGCTTCCTGATGAGAAAAAGGCATGCTTTGCATATCTGAAGCAGCAGATTTCCATCATCCATCCTCAAGCTATTTTGTGCCTCGGACGTCCTGCCTCTACACTTATGACGGGACAGCCGGATTCTTCCATGGGAGCTCTGAGAGGAAGGTTCTTCTTCTTTGACGGGATTCCAATGATCTGCACCTACCATCCTGCCGCAGTTTTGCGGGATATGGAACTCAAGCGCCCTGTCTGGGATGATTTGAAGAAGCTGGCCAGGTACCTTGGTCTTCCTGTGGGTGGCAAGTGATGATGCGCTACGCAAAGGTTGCAGTACCTGTACCTCTTAAGACGGAATTCACCTACAGCTTTGACCCGGACGTGATGGACGTAAAGCCCGGAGTGCGGGTGATTGTACCCTTCGGCAAGGGAAAAGGAAATGTTTCCCGAAAAGTACAGGCCTATGTCATTGATGTCCTGGATTCTGTTAAAGATGAAAAATTTGAGATAAAACCGATAATTCGGGTCATTGATAAGGAACCGTTGTTTGACAAGAAGGACTATGATCTTGCCCTGTGGATGGAGAAGTTTTACTTCTCAAGCCGCGGAGAGATTTTGGATACGATGATTCCCGGAGGTAAGAAAGACATAGTCTTCGGAGGTCTTGATGCCGATGAGGCCATTGCCCGTCCTGATGTTGTTCTTTCATCCGAACAGCAGAATGCGGTGCGAACCGTCATGGACGGCAAAGAGGGCCTTTATTACATTTTCGGAGTCACAGGATCAGGTAAGACGGAGGTGTTTCTGCGCTGTGCCGAAGAGGTCATAGCTCAGGGCGGACAGGTCATCTACCTTGTCCCTGAAATAACGCTGACTCACCAGCTTGCCCTTCAGGTCATGAAAAGGTTTCAGAACAATGTGGCCATACTGCATTCGGGCCTTACCGACTCTCAGAGAATCGCCCAGTGGAGGCGCATAAAAAGATCCGAAGTCAAGCTTGTCATCGGTGCCAGAAGTGCGGTTTTCGCACCGTTTGAGAATCTGAAGATGATCATCATCGATGAAGAGCATGAGAATTCTTACAAGAGCGGTAATGCCCCGAGGTATCATGCCCGTCAGGTTGCCCAGAAGCGTATTGCTGACTGCAAGGGAAAGCTTCTTATGGGAAGCGCAACGCCAAGCCTTGAGGCATGGCATCTGATGAAAGATCCGTCAAAGATGGTCAGAATCAATCTGACTCACCGTGTCGGCGGAGGCTCAATGCCCAAGGTTGAGATTGCCGACATGAGCAAGGAAAGCGGAATCTTCGGACCTCTTCTTCAGGAAAAAATGACGCGGACCCTGGCTAAGGGAAAGCAGGTGATTCTGTTTCTGAACAGGCGCGGCTACAGTTATTACTTTCACTGCAGAAGCTGCGGCTATGAGCTCAAATGCCCGCACTGCGATGTTGCCATGACTTATCACAAGAGGCGCAACATGCTTCAGTGTCACTACTGCGGCCATATGCAGAGGCCCATTTCAAGATGCCCTCAGTGCGGCTCAAATGATGTCATGTATTCGGGCTTCGGAACGGAGCAGGTTGAACAGGAACTTACAAGACTTTTCCCGTTGTACCGCATCGCCCGTCTTGATACCGATACAGTCTCAAAGGACAGAAGCACAATCCAGAAGACTCTTTCGGATTTCCGCTCAGGTGAGATTCAGATTCTTCTGGGAACTCAGATGGTTGCAAAGGGCCTGAATTTTCCGAATGTTCAGCTTGTGGGAATAATCATGGCAGACAGCGGACTTCTGATTCCTGATTTCCGTGCAGAGGAAAGAACTTTTGATCTTTTGGTTCAGGTCTCCGGGCGTTCCGGCAGAGCCGATTCGGACGGAGAGGTGATAATTCAGACCAGAACCAAAGACAATCCTGCAATCACGTTTGCGGCAAAGGGAGATGTACAGCACTTCTTTGACCAGGAACTTTCTATCCGTGAAGAGACTCAGTTTCCGCCGTTTTCCAGAATGGCGAACATCGTCTTCAGATCCTCCAATGCACAGGCGGCCCGCACCTTTGCACAAAGCGTTGCCGATAATCTCAGGCAGAACGGGAAGGGGATTCAGGTATACGGTGCAAACGAGTGTCCGATTGAAAAGATACGTTCCAACTACAGATTCCAGGTTCTGGTAAGGTCAAAGAACCCTGCCGATCTTCTTTCATCGCTGAACAAAGTGGTATCAAGCGTCAAGGTTCCATACAATGTGGCCATGGACATAGACGTTGACCCTGTAGACCTTCTCTGAGAAGGAGATATATAATCAAGACATGCTTGATATTATGAAATTAGGGGAAGAAGTTCTCAGAGAAAAGTGTACGCCGGTCACGGAGTTTGATGACGGGCTCCGCATTCTGATCCAGGCCATGTATGAGACCATGGAGGAGGCCGACGGAATAGGTCTTGCCGCACCTCAGGTAGGTGTGGACAAGAGGTTTTTTGTAGTAGGCCTTCCTGACGGCACAAAGAAAGAGTTCATCAACCCTCAGATAACAGGGACATCCGTTGAGACCAGTCCCTACGAAGAAGGCTGTCTGAGTCTTCCGAATGTATATCACGAAGTAATCAGACCCTCAAAGGTCATAGTCAGTGCTCAGGACATGAACGGAAATCCGTTCACTCTCAAGGCCTCGGGTCTCATGGCCCGTGTGATTCAGCACGAGTACGATCATCTGGACGGAGTCCTTTTCATCGACCACCTCAGCGAGGAGGAGAAGAGCAAGGTCGTCCGCGCCTACGAGAAAAAGAACCGCAGGAACAGACATAGATAAGATGGAAGAACACAGGATCCTTCTGGCGGGAACGCCTGACATAGCAGTGCCTCTTTTGAAAGCCCTCTGTGAAAAGTTCAACGTAGTGGGGGTCCTGACATCGTCTGATAAAAGAGTGGGCCGCTCGGACAAACTTGTACCAAGTCCGGTCAAGGCCGCAGCTTTGGAGCTGGGCCTTCCTGTTTTACAGTTCGACACAATCAGAACCGAAGCCAGAAATGCAGTGAAAGAGCTCGGAGCTGATACTCTTATCTCTTTTGCCTTCGGAAGAATCTTCGGACCCATGTTCCTTGGCCTCTTTCCGAAGGGACGTTTCAATGTCCATCCGTCTGCTCTTCCACAGCTTCGCGGACCTTCGCCCGTTCAGTTCACCATTGACCAGGGTCTGAGGTACGCAGCCATTTCCCTTCAGGACATAGGACTTGCTATGGACGAAGGTGATATCTGGGGTGTACACAGCTTCCCTCTGGACGGAAAGGAGACAAATCAGTCCCTGACAGAAAAGGTTGCAACCGAAGTGGCTTCTTTTGTTCCTCCTCTTTTGGAAAAGATATTCGAAGGCTCGGTTACGCCTGTGCCGCAGGTAGGAGAAGTATCCTACTGCACCATGATTGACCGCCAGTTCGGAAAGCTTGATTTTACCAAAGATGTAAGAAGCCTCCATGCAAGAATCCGATCCTGCTATCCGTGGCCCAAGGCCTGGGCACATGTCAACGGAACCGATATTGCCATAACAGGAGTATGGGGAGGTTTCTCGGACCTTGAAAATCTTGACCGATCTGAAAATCCAGAGCCGGGCAAGGTCGTGGCATTCAGAAAGGACAGGGGAATCGGAATCTGCTGCGGTGATGGAATTCTCTGGGTCACATCACTTCAGCTTCCTGCAAAGAAGGAGCTTGATTTCAAGGCCTTTGTGAACGGCAACCGTTGGATTCTGGAGTCCAGGTTCGAATAATGAGCTGTCCTTACAATTCATATTCAGAGAGCCTCAGAAAAAGATTCGGAAGCAGCGTATTCCGAATAGGAATCGACGCAGGATTCTCGTGTCCCAACCGCTGTAAAAGCCCTGACGGATCAGGGTGCAGTTACTGTGACAGCATGGGAGCGAAGGCTGCATACCTCAGAACTTCCGAAAGCTCTTTCTCTCACTCAAGCGGCTTTGTGTCTGACATTGATTCAGTGTCCCAGAATCAGAGAGAATGTGAACTTTATTCATTTACATTGGATAAAGAGAGCATCAAAGCTCAGGTTGAGCGCGGAGTTGAATTTGTCAGAAGGCGCTATAAGACAGACCGTTTTTCAGCATACCTTCAGTCTTTTTCAAATACTTTCGCTCCGATTGAGAAACTCGGGGAGCTTTATGACTATGTCCTTTCTCTGCGACACTGGGAGCAGCTTATCATCTCCACAAGGCCTGACTGCCTGGATGAAAAGATTCTGGACCTGATTTCTTCCTACAAGAAAGACGGCCTTGGGGTCTGTCTTGAGCTGGGCCTTCAGAGCGGTGATGATGAAATACTGAAAAGCATGAGGCGCGGTCATGATGTCCAATGCCTGATAGATAGCGCAAACAAGGTCAAAGATCATGGCATAGAGCTGTGTCTTCATATTCTCACAGGATATCCAGGGGAGGGTAAGACCCAGCTGGATAAAACCATCGATGTGATAAACAGAATTCACCCGGATTCTCTTAAAATCCACAACCTGAATATAGTCTCGGGAACACATCTGTACGAAGAATTTCTTGACGGAGAAGTGACAGCCCCCTGCATGACACGCCACATTGAGAATGTGATTTACATACTCAGAAGGATTCCTTCCGATGTGGTAATAGAGCGTCTGATGTGCGAGACTCCGTCCCACAGGCTTGCATCTCCCAGACTTTTTGCGGATAAGAACCGCTTCCTCAGAACGCTTGAAACAGAGATGGAAAAGCGCGGTGCTGTGCAGGGAGACCTGACATCCGAGCGGTCTTGATAGTCTGGCTTTCAGGTTATAGAATACCAATTCATGGAGATCCATATGTCAAAAAAGACAGTCGCGTTGGTTTTGATAATCATCATTGCAATGGGCCTTGTTTTTGCTGCAGCTCCTCAGACACTTGCCGAGAAATTCAGCTATGCGTTCGGAATCTATCTGCTTCAGCAGACAGGTGAAAATGCCCTGTATTATTTTTCCGCATACCAGCAGAATGTCTATCCGGAAATGGATATTAACTTCGGATACATGGGAATGATGGACTTTTCTCAGAACCGAAGCCTTTATACCGTACAGGAACTCAACAGAATAATCGCCGAGTACAAAGAGGATTATGCAGCCAGGATGGCCATCAAGGCCAAGGAGAATCTCGAGGCCGCCGAGGCCTTCCTCAAAGAGAACGAAACCAAGCCTGAAATCAAGAAAACCGCTTCGGGACTTCAGTACAAGGTGATCAAGCAGGGAAGCGGAGAAAAGGTCACGGATAAAACTGCTAAAGTCGAATTGGACTACGAGCTTAGGCTTTTGGACGGAACTGTCGTTGACAGCTCATATAAGAGAGGAAAGCATTCTACACTCCAGCTTACGCAGGTGATTGAAGGTTTCCGTGAGGGTGTGATGCTCATGCCGATGGGATCTCATTACATCTTCTACATTCATCCTGACCTGGGGTACGGGGCAAAAGGTTCGGGTAATACCGAGCCCAATTCGCTTCTCATTTTTGAGATTGAGACTTATTCTATAGTTGATTGACAGTTTGTTTGGAGGAATCAAATGACAACAAGAGTCAAAGGACTTATCAAAATGCTCCTTATCGGAGTCATTGCAATAGTAGCAGGAATCCTGATTATCAATCACACGGATTCATTTTTGAAGATCATCATGATCGCAGCCGGAGTCGGTGCTGTAATCTCAGGTGCCTACACACTGATCGGTGTGAGCAAATGGAAGTACACAGACCTTACCAAGCGCCTTGCCATCATCAAGGGTTTTGAGTCCCTCGCTGTTGGTATCGCTGCCGTGTTCATCGCTCTGTTTGCAGCTGATGCCGCACTGACTGTGATGGTCTATATCTTTGCAATCGGTCTTCTTTTCTCTGCATGTGTCTCATTCGAGAACGCCGTTGTTGCCAAGAACTTCGATATTGCTGACATGAAGAGCCAGTTTATCCTTGAAGGTGTCATCTCTCTTCTGATTGCAATTCTTCTGTTCTTCAAACCGGTCGACACCCTTGTGAAGGTCGTTCAGGTTCTTTCAATCGGATTCATTGTTATCGGTGCCATAATGGTCATTGTGGCAATCATTTCCATGTGCAAGAAACCTAAGGCAGATACCATAGTTGTTGAGGCAGAGGTCGTTAATAAAGATAAATAAGGAATTCAGGCGTCAATAGTGGGCATAGCCCGCTTTGACGTACCTGTCTGTAATTTCCTTTACGTAGCCGTTGTATCTGGCGCACTCCTCGGGGTCGTTGGATACAACTTCCCAGCGGCACATGGCTTCTTCGCTTCTGGAGATTCTCTGTGCCACCTGGACCCATTTGGTGCCTTCAAGAGAGTAGTCTGCGCTGAAAGTCTTTGGCAGATTGAATCTCATAAGGCATGCATCCAGGTCGCTTCCGTCGTCCATATCCTTGATGATTGTGGCACCGAGGTCAGTCATCTTCTTTTCGACCTCATCCATGAGAAGAGGCATCTTCTCAGGTGCTGCCTCGCAGTGAAGCGGCCATTCCCTTTCCCTGAAAAGCGAAGTCTGAAGTTTGTAGGCTCTCTCATAGGCTGCTACGTCTTCCTTGTAGCATCTTGCGCTTAAAAGAGCGATGAAAAGAGTGGACTCGATTGCGGCAAAACCCTTTGAAAGGTCATCCGGATCGTAGGGGTAGTTCATGTAGTAGTGGGCACTTTCTTCCTCGGCTGCAAAGTATCCGTCTTTGCAGTGTTCGCGTAGCTTCTCCTTGATGAAGGAGTGTCCGTTTCTGATTATGTGGACCTTCACGCCGCTTTTGGCAATCTCGCAAAGCGAAAGGGGAATTGCCTTTACATCGGCATAGACATCCATCTTCTTTCCGCCGTAGATCCCGATCATCTTCTTGACGATGATGGACATATTGAGACCCGGAACAATCTGGTCGCCGTTGGGTGCCATGAGATCCACTCTGTCGCCGTCTCCGTCGAAGCAGAATCCGAAGTCAAAATGCCCTTCCTTCATTGCGACTCTGGCAGGTGCTATGGATGTCTCGATAATCGGGTTCGGGTCTCCCTGTCTGAAGAATCCGTCGGGAACGATGTTTCTGACTTCAAGGTCAGCTCCTGCTTTCTGGAAAGCAAGTGCAATCTCGCTTCCTGCAGATCCGTTGAGGAACTCAAGAAGAATCTTTGTTCCCTTCAGGCTTCCTTCTTTGACACCTGAAAGTCTCATGCAGTAGCTGATATAGTCCTCAAGGTAGTTGATGATGGTGAGTTTTGCGTGCTTGTCGCCATCGACCTTGGCATCGGCGATGTAGAGCTCCTTGATCTTGGCGATTCCGTCGGCGGGGCCGCATCCGAACGCGATGGGGGAGACCTCTGGGGCAAGAAGCTTAAGTCCGATGTACTCGGCGGGGTTGTGAGAGGCGGTGACCATGATGCCTGCGCTCTGACGCTCCTTCATGCAGCTGAAGTAGAACTGGCATGTGGAAATCGGAAGCGGATTGAGAAGAACATCGATTCCTGCCTTTCTGAAAAGCCTCGTCAGGCCCTCGGCAAGCTCGGGGACATAAAGACGCGTGTCACGGCCGATCACAATGGATTTGGCCTTCACATAGTCCCGGTAATAGACTGCAATGGCGTTGTACAGCCTCTCCTTCTGCTGGTCGTTTATGGCATTATGCCTGGTTCTTATGTCGTACTGCTTGAACATTGAAAGGTTCAGATTGTCCATGCCTCAGTCTCCTTTCCGCATTTGCGGACAGTGTAATTATAACGGCTGTGAACTTGTTTAATAAACAACTTTTCGACTAAAAGTTTAGGATCTCTTCGTAATAGCGTCTGGCTCCGTCATGAAGCGGAAGGCCTGCGATGTCCTTCACTGCATCATTTACGCTCAATCCCCTGAGGCTGCTCTGGGATTCTCCCAAGTCACCCATATTCTCCCAAAGCGTTTTTGTGAGCATGTACACAGTCTCTTCATCAAGATCCGAAGAGCAGAACATCACCATCTTGATTGCCGTTGTCCGAACATCTTCGTTCTGGTTCGGATAGGATCCTGCAGGAATTGTGTAGCTGACATACCATGGGTATTCGGCCTTGAGCTTTTCGATTGTTGCCTCGTCTATTTCAAGCAGGTGGCATCCTGTGGACAGGGCCTGGCTCACCGCCGCAGCGGGAATTCCGCTCATGATCCATGAACCGTCAAGCTGCCCGTTTGCAAGAAGCTCGGCTGAGTCGGAGAAGGAGATATATTCGGCCCGGATGTCGTCCGGGTATTTAAGTCCTGCTGCGGTGAAATGATTGCTGCATTCACCTTCTACACTGGACCCAAGTGCGGCCACAGCAAAGTGTTTTCCTTTTACATCTTCAAGAGTCTGTATGCCGCTTTTCTGTGTGACCACAACCTGATTTGGGTTGAGATACAGGCCTGCTATGACCCGAAGTTTCGGATTTGCCCTTCCTTCGAAGCTGTCTGTTCCGTAGAAACTCTGCCAGCAGTTGGAGCTGATTGCTATGGAGACCTGGCTTTCACCGTCTGCAATCTGATTAAGATTGTCTATTCCTCCGTTTGATGCCTGGCTTGAGGCTTTGACGAAAGGAATCTGATTATTCCACATGTTTGTTATTGCCGCGCCTACGGAATACAGTGCACCTGAAGCCCCGGCTGTGGGAAAACGCAGTACTACGGTCGGATGCGTATTGGAAGAGGGGACTTCCGCTTTTCCGCCGGCTGAGATGCAGAACAAGGCTGATGTGAGAATAAGAAATAAAGCCAGAATCTTTTTCATGCTGAGCTTACATTACATTATTCTTTTGTTTATTTCTACGTGTTTGAATCTGAAAGACGATGAGGGCCGCAGCCAGAACCAGACCGCAGAGGTCAGTCACAGAACCGGGATAAAGAAGTAAAAGCGACGCTGCGGCAAAAAGAATTCTTTCAATCCAGTTCTGTTTTGTCAGAAAGTATCCTTCCAGGGCGCTGCTTAAAAGAACGGTTCCTATTGCCGCACTTGCTGTTGCCGTAAGTGTCATGTAGACGGATGAGCTCTGAGCAAGCGGAAGAAGAACAGGATTTGACAAGAAGAACATCGGAATGATGAAACCTATAAGAGCAAGTCTCACAGAAAGAAGTCCTGTCTTTGTCTGGTCGGCATCCGCAATTCCCGCGGCAACAAAGCAACTTATGGCAACAGGAGGAGTGATGTTCGAAAGACAGGCATAAATCAGGCAGAACATGTGGGCTGCAAGAGGAATGGCTCCGGCTTTGAGAAGCACCGGAACTGCAACAGCCTGAACTATGACATAGGCGGCCACACCCGGAACTCCCATTCCAAGAACAACGGAAATAACCATCACAAGAAGTCCGACAAGGAAAAGACTGCCGGATGCAAGGCCGTTTGTGATCATGTACCCTATGTTCAGACCAAGGCTTGTCAGTGTCACCGTTGCAATGATGATTCCAATAAGCAGACACGGGACTCCAACCGTCACGGCGCTTTTGGCACCGTCCGTGCACGAGGCGATGATCTTATCCCATGTCATCCTGGTATCTTTCTTGATCCATGAAGAGGCTACCGTGACAGGTATTGCAAGAGATGCCGCAAAGAGCGGGCTTCTTCCGATCAGCATGACGGAAATCAGGACCACAAGCGGAATCATCAGATGCCAGCCTTTTTTTAGAACATCCCTGGTTCTTGGAATATCTTGTTCCGTAACACCGCACAGGCCTAATCTTTTTGCCTCAAAGTGTACGGACATCATAAGTCCCAGATAATACAAAAACGCCGGGACCATGGCAGCCAGAATCACCGTTGTGTATCTTATGCCAAGAAATTCCGCCATGATGAATCCTACAGCACCCATCACAGGAGGGCAGAACTGTCCGCCTGTTGATGAAGTGGCCTCAACTGCCGCTGCAAACTCGTTTTTGTAGCCGGCCTTCTTCATCATGGGAATAGTTATTGTTCCCGTTGTCGCAACATTGGCTACGGCAGATCCGTTGACCATTCCCAAAAGTGCACTTGCAACTACAGCGACCTTGGCAGGACCTCCTGGAGTTCTTCCCACAAGAGAAAGAGCCAGGTCACTGATGAAATCCGAAAACCCGCTGTATTTCAGAAATGCACCGAAAACAACGAACAGGAAGATGTAGCTTGCAAAAGCTCCGGCACCTGTTCCGAGAATTCCCTGTGTTCCCCAGAACTGGGTGATGAGAATCCTCTTAAGGGTGAACCCGTTGTGTCCCAGATAGCCTGAAAAAAACTTGCCCAGAAAGTTGTATGCGAGAAAAATGACGGCAAGGACTGTAAGGTTTTTGGAAATCCTGCGTCCTGCCTCAAGCACAACCAGAATGCCTGTAAGTGCAATGCACATCTGAAAGCTGTCTATGCGGCCTCCCAGCCGTGCCACCTGCGTGTACTTTACAATCAGATATCCGAAAGCTGTGAAAGACAGTGCAATCAGAACAAAATCAACAACCGAAAGCCTTTCTTCACCGATGCCTTGTTTCTTTCGAGCCGGATAAAGCAGGAACGTGAACAGAAGCAGAAACAGACAGTGAAATGCCCTGAGCCTGATTGCCGAAATAATGCCTAAAGTGGAGAACCAGAGCTGAAAAAGCACCCACGCCACCATCAGTGTGGATATAGCCGTATTTGCTTTTTTCCCGTAGGTTCTCATTCTGACAATTCCGCCTTAGTTTACCGTCATAGTTTATCGTCAGAGGAAGAATGAGTTCAATCCTTCTGCCAAATGCTTGGTGTCCGATTTTTTTGTGTTGTTTTTCCGAAAAAACCGAAATATTTTCAGCACTTTTTTCGTATATAGCAGTATGAAATACGAAACCAGAACAATTGATTTCAAGTCCATCAAGGAAATGCCTTCCGAGGAGCGCCCCCGCGAAAGGCTCATCGCATCGGGTCCCCTGGGGATTTCTGATCTGGAACTGCTGTGTCTCATCATCGGCTCCGGAAACAAAAACCGCCCTGTCCAGGACATCGCCCAGGATATCCTCTATCTGATGAACAGCAAGGGCAGCTGCGGAGTCAGCACCGAGGACATCTCATCCATCCCAGGAGTCGGAAAAGCCAACGCCTCCCGCATCTGCGCCGCTCTTGAAATAGGACGCAGGTTCTCATTCTTCAAACCCCGTCCCTGCAAGGAGCCCAAAAACATATTCGACCTTGTCAGGCACTACGGTGACAGACAGCAGGAGCACTTTATCACCGTCATGCTCAACGGCGCCCACGAGCTCATGGGTGTCAGCGTGGTGACGGTAGGTCTTGTGAACCGCACATTGGTCCACCCCCGCGAAGTCTTCGCCGAACCCCTGAAACTAAGAGCCACCGCGATTGTCCTGGCCCACAACCACCCCTCAGGCAATCTCGAGCCCAGCCCCGACGACCTCGAGGTGACCCTCCGCATCCGCAAAGCCGGCCTCCTTCTGGGGATCGAGGTCCTTGACCACATCATTTTCAGCTTGGACGACTACAAGTCGATGATGGAGAGCGGCGAAATGTTGTGATTTTCACCTGGAAGCACCCTTTGGTTATAAAAACTGAAATTTCGATGTAATTTATAATCATAAAAGTAATTTAATTCATATAAATGGTCGATATTATAACGTTTTTTGCCAAATTTGGATGGATCTAGTTATAAAAGACAGAGTTGAAAGCGATTTTATAACTTTTCGGAGAAAAAAATATAATAAAACTACGATTGTGAGAAGGTTTTATAACTGCATCACTTTTTATGGTTAAAAAGGAGAAACAATGATTCATGACGAATTAAATAAACGACTTACTAAGTGCAATGAAATAATAAAAGATGTTTCAAGCAAGATTAAAAAGTATCCTCAAGGACATTTGCGAGTTGTTATAGCACATCGAAAAGAGAAGAATGTACATCTGTATTTTCACAGGGAAAGGCCGACAGACTCAAACGGCAGGTATCTGTCCAAAGATGAGATGGGCTTGGCAAGGAATCTTGCGCAGAAGGAGTACTGTGAAAAGGTGCTCAGCGCGGCCAAGAAAGAAAAGAAGGAAATAGAGAAAATCTGTGTAAAATTCAGTAAGGACACCCTTCTTGAAGCATATACCAAGATGAAAAAAGGGAAGCGGATTCTGGTGGAACCATATGTGCTTCCGGATGAAGAATATGCAAGACGTTGGCAGGCAAAGAAATATGAAGGCGGAAAGTTTGAAGAAGGAGACTCTGTCCAATACACTAAAAGGGGAGATAGAGTTAGGTCCAAATCAGAGCAGATAATCGCCGACAGGCTTTATGATGCCAAAATACCGTACAGATATGAATATCCGCTTGAGTATGTGAAAGACAGATTAATCTATACTGATTTCACCGTACTGAATCCAAAAACAAGGAGGGTGTACAGATGGGAGCACTTCGGGAGGATGGACGATGAAAACTACAGAAAGACCTTTTTCTGGAAACAGTCCGTCTACATGAGCTGCGGCTATGTTCCTGGAGTCAATTACATCTGCACGTTTGAAGACAACGAGAATCCCTTAGATGTAAGAGTAGTGGATAAAATCATAGAAAAGATTCTTTGCTGAGGCTTAGTTGACGGCGCGTCTGAGTCTGTCAAGGCCGTCCATCAGCACGGATCTGGGGCAGGCGAGGTTGAAACGCAGAAACTGCCTTCCGCTTTCTCCGTACTGAGTTCCGTTGGAAAGAAAGAGTCCTGTTTTTCTTCTGATTTCAGAGGCAAAGGAAACCGAATCCGAAGTGAGCTTCGAGCAGTCAAGCCAGACCAGGTAAGTAGCCTTGGAGGGGACAACGTGAATCTGGGGAATGTTTTCATTGATGTACTTTGTCAGGGCCTTCTTGTTCTCGTAGAGGTATGAGCGAAGCTCGTCCAGCCAGGGGGCGCATTTTTCAAAGGCCGCGACAGTTGCCACTACGGAGAAGGCGTTGGGCTCGGATACCAGGTCGGTGTTCAGGGCATGGCGGATTTTGTCCCTCAGGCTTCGGTTGGGAACCATGGCTGCGGAAGACTGGATTCCGGCGATATTGAAGGCCTTTGTCGGGGCAATTGTCGTTACGCAGATGTCGCTGCAGGTCTGGGAGACGGATGCGAAGGGAATATAACTAGTTCCGGGATCTGTTATGTCGCAGTGGATTTCATCGGAAAGGACTGTGACGTTGTGCTTGGCGCAAAGCTGTCCGATTATCTCCAGGGTGTCTCTGTCCCAGATGTTGCCGGACGGGTTCTGGGGATTGCACAGAATCATCAGGGTTGTTTTGGGATCGGAGAGCTTTTTCTCAAGATCCGAAAGGTCCATGCGGTATTCGCCGTTTTCATACACAAGCGGAGACTCAACGATGCGGCGCCTGTTGTCGTTCAGGACATTGTAAAAAGCATTGTAGACAGGGGGCTGAATCAGAACGTTCTCATCAGGGGCTGTGAGTTCTCTCACAGTGCTTGCGATGATTGGAACCACGCCTGTGGCAAACAGCAGTGATGATGGATTGATTTCATAGTTATGGCGGGTTTTCCACCAGTGGACATAGGCTCTGCGCCATTCGTCAGGGATGACGGAGTAGCCGTAGACTCCGTTATCCATACGCTTCTGGATGGCCTCTCTGATTTCAGGAGCGGCCTGAAAATCCATGTCGGCAACCCACATGGGAAGCTCGCCGTCTTTTACGTCCCACTTGACGGAACCGGTGTTGTGTCTGTCTATGACTGTATCAAAATCGTATTTCATAACCTGACCCTTTTAGGTCCAGCGGGAATCGAACCCGCATTTCAGCCTCCGGAGGGCTGCGCCTTATCCATTGGGCTATGGACCCAGTCATGGAACACTATATGAAATCATACGGCAAGGGGCAAGCACAGTCCTTCTGAATGGTTGAAAAACGGATGCTTTTATTGGATAATCATTTTGTAAAAATAAAGTGAGAGGTGGCAGATGAAACCTTCATTGTTGGTGCTTGCAGCAGGTATGGGATCCCGCTATGGCGGAGTCAAGCAGATAGATCCGGTCGGAATGCACGGAGAGACACTTTTGGACTACAGTGTCTTTGATGCAAGGCGCGCAGGATACGGAAAGGTCGTGTTCATAATCAGACCTGATATTGAGAAGGATTTTAGGGAAAGACTTTTTGACAGAATCGCCAGAAACATGGATGCAGAGTATGTTTTCCAGACCCGTGAGAGTCTTCTTAACGAAGAACAGATCAGGGCATCTCAGGGAAGGGAGAAACCCTGGGGAACGATCCATGCCGTCATTTGTGCAAAGGATGCGGTAAAGACACCTTTCACCGTTATCAACGCTGATGACTACTATGGCCGTGAGGCGTATACGATTCTCGGTGATTATCTTTCAAAGCTCGACAACAACAGTGACGACCACGCCATGGTCGGATACTTTCTTAAGAACACGATGAGTCCTGTCGGCAGCGTCTCAAGAGGCGTCTGCCAGGTCAAGGACGGGCTTCTTCAGGGCATGAGGGAAAACACCAAAATCGAGTTCGAGGGAAATAAAATTGTCTCACATCTTCCGGAAGGTGATGTGTATCTTACCGGAGACGAGTGGGTGTCAATGAACTTCTTCGGATTCTCTCCCAAGGTATTCGGTCTCATGTGCGATTATTTTGAGAGATTCATGAAAGACAATGCCTCGCAGCCAAAGGCCGAGGTCCTTCTTCCCAACTTCGCAGGTGAGATGGTTCAGACCGGAAAGGGCAGGATGAAGGTGTTCTCAACATCTGAGAAATGGTTCGGTATGACATATAAAGAGGACAGGGAGACTGTAAAGCAGAACCTCGCCCAGAAGACCCGCGAGGGAATCTACCCTGAGAGGTTGTGGGAGAAATGAGAAAGCTCGTTCTCTGCCTCGCTCTGGCATTGATTTGTACGGCGTCTCTTTTTGCGGTCCTGGCAAATGTGACCTGGACCTGGTATGAAAACGACCCCGATGTCATGTTCTACCGCTATCAGGTGGACTCTCAGGACGATGGCGGATGGACCGTTGTTGACAGCTCTGTCAACGAAGTGACTCTTCTTTTAGATGTTTCACAGGTCCACAGTCTCTATCTTCAGCAGTCCTATGACGGGGAGCTCTGGAGCCCCAGCAGCGTTGTTGAGTCCGAGATCTTCACTGATTTCGGGAAAAACAATGATGAAGAGCCTGCCATTGAGGAGACTGTAACTGAAGAGACTGTTGCTGAAGAGGTTGTCTCGCAAGAGGCTATCTCGGAAGAGGAGCCGGTTCAGACAGAGTCCGCCCAGAGCTCAGCTGCTGAAGCTTCGGAGAAAGCTGAAAGCCGTTCTCCGTTCAGGTCATTGGACTATGGTATCGGATACCTGAACACCATACCTGATTCAGCAGGTCCTAAGACGGCAGGTGCCTTTGTTGCCCTAAGCATGCCGTTCATCGATACCACAGTCATCAAGGTCGGATTCAAGGCCAATTTGGCAGTCTTTGCATCCAAAGAGCTTTTCACCCATCTGTCGGATGTGACAATAGTCTCCTATGCGAACATTCTTGCATTGGGAGTTCTTCCGATTGGAAACGGTGAGCTGTATCTGGCATTGGGACCTGATGCCGGCTTTGATCTGTTCAACGGGTATTCGTACAGAGTGGGTCTTTCCATGGAACTGGGTGTCCGTTATCACCGTTCTGAGAAGACTGCTTTCGGAATCGCTGTTGCCGATCATCAGTATCTGTTTCCGTATGAAAGAATCGAAAACAGATTCGATGTCAGGGTCTTCATGAGCACGGTATTCTGATTGAAAGAGGATTTTGATTAAAATATTTCGGAGGAAAGTATGGCTGAGAAAAAAGGTTTCTTTGCTGAATTCAAGGAGTTTGTCGCACGTGGAAACGTTGTTGACATGGCTGTTGGTATCATTGTCGGTGGTCTGTTCACCGCAATAGTCAATTCGTTTGTTAAGGACATTCTCAATCCGATTCTCGGTCTGCTTGTTGGCGGAACCGATTTCGGCAGTCTGAAGATTGTTCTCAAGGCAGCGACTGAGACCACTGAAGAGCTTGCCATCAGATACGGCAACCTGATTCAGAACATTATCCAGTTCCTGCTCACTGCCCTTGTTCTTTTCTGCATCATCCGTGCAATCAACAGGATGAAGGAAAAGGCTGAGGCACTTGCTGCCAAGCCGGAAAAGAAAGAAGAAAAATAAGAGCAGCTCTTATTAACAGAAAGGCCGGGTTCAAACGCCCGGCCTCTGTTTTTTCAACTCAAACTAAAACAATCAGCTTTTCTTGACAACCCTCTTTGAAATCTTCTTGGGAACATCAATGACCATTGCTTTTTCAACTCTGTGTCTGATCTTGTAGCAGCGGTGGATTTTGCTGTTGCGGGCAAAGTCAAAACCTATGGTGCTTTCTGTGATGTCCTCGACTATGAAGTCCTCAAAGAGTTCGCCGAACATCTTGAATCTGGTGTAGTTGGTGGAGAAGATCAGGACTCCGTCGCTTGCCAGGTGTCTCATGCATGAGCGGATCAGGTATCCGTGATCACGCTGGACATCGAACACATCGCGGCCCTTGCTGTTTGAGAATGTCGGCGGGTCACAGAAGATCAGGTCAAAGACATCGCGGTTCTCTCTTAAGAATGAGATGCAGTCGTCTTTGTAGAAGAAGTGGTTCATAGTGTTGAAGCCGTTGATCTGCATGTTCTTGTTGGCCCACTCAAGGTAGTTGGCATTGGCATCCACGCTGACTGTGGAAAGTGCTCCGCCTGCTGCGGCATGGACCGTGGCGCTAGCGGTGTAGCAGAACAGATTCAAAAATCTCTTGTCGCGGCTCATGGACTCGATCATCTTCCTCACCGGTCTGTGATCCAGAAAGAGTCCCGTATCAAGATAATCGGTGAAGTTGACAAGGAATTTGTGGCCGTTTTCGTTTGCGATGAAGAAGTGAGAGGCGCTGCCTTTTTTGGTGTACTGGTTGGCGCCTTTCTGGATCTCACGTCGTTTTACGAAGATGTTGTCGTAGTCGATTCCCGTGGTGCGCTCGGTGGCAAGTACCAGTTCCTCGAGTCTTCTTTTAGCATCTTCCGGGTCAATGGTGGAAGGAGCCGCATACTCCTGGAGGCTGATCCATTTACCTTCATAGATGTCTATTGCTGCGCTGTATTCGGGCATGTCGGCATCATAGAGGCGGTAGCATGTCACACCTTCCTTGGCCATTTCCTTTCCGATTGAGGCCATGTTCTTCTTCAGGCGGTTGGCAGCCATCTGGGCTCCAGGAGAGAGGGGAGCTGACAGGCGCTCGGCACGTCTTGCCTTGGCCTTCTCAATCATCTGCTCTCGCTCTGCCTTGCTGAAGACATAGTAGTGTGCGGCCTGACATTCGATTCCGCCGTTGATAAGGGTGTTGGTTCTGTTCGGCTTCATGTCGATGTAGCCTAAAAGCTCGCTGTTTCCGCAAAGGATAGCAGCATCCCAGCCGCAGAATACGTTGTAGATTATCTGGCCCATGGAGGTGTAGAGACGCCTGATTGCGGCAGATCCGCTGTCAAGCCTTACTCCGTAGGGAGGATCTGTTACTATGCAGCCTCTTTCGGACGGAAGATCCTCTTCGGTGCATGTTGTGAAATCCTTGACTGCAAACTGGATTTCGGAGGCAACTCCTGCACGTTTTGCGTTCTCTGTTGAAATCTCAATTGCACGGCTGTCGATGTCCCATCCGATGATCTTACACTTGTTTTCACAGCGTTCTGCTTCGGCCTGGTCTACCGTTTCCTGCCAAAGGTCATCATTGTGAATCGGGAGTTTCAAGAAGGCGAAGCTTTCTGTCTTCAGAAGACCGGGGGCTGTGTTTGATGCCATTAGAGCGGCCTCAATGCAGATTGTTCCGCTTCCGCAGAACGGATCCAGCATTGTGGGAGCTTCCTCCTGACCCTCGCGGAAAGCACAGAGGTGTCTGTACCAGTCGCTTCTGTAAAGAAGTGAGGCGGCCATGAACTCGCCCATGACGGCCTGGGTCTGGCTCTTTCTGTAGGAACGCCTTGAAAGGTCGCGTCCTCCGAAGTCAACGTACCAGCTTACAAGGTTTCTGTTCACATGGAGGTGAAAGACGATATCCGGATTGTCGCGGTCCACGTTGGGTCGCTCTCCGTTGAACTTGCCTCTGATTCTCTCGACAATGGCGTCCTTGAATCTAAGGGATGCGAAATGGCTGTTTCTGATCCAGCGGCAGTCTGTGACTGTCTCTGTGATTGCGAATGTCTTGTCAGGATTCACCCAGTTCTCCCAAGGAAGGGTGAGCGAGTGTTCATAAAGATCATCTGTAGACTGAAGCTTGTCAGTTCTGTGGACCAAAACCAGAAGTCTTGTGGCACAGCGTGTCCACATGCAGAAGCGGTATGCTGTCCTCAGGTCCGCATTGAATTCTACACCGCCCGAGCTGACTTGGATGTCGATGGCTCCTGCCTGGCGTACTTCTCTTTCGACAAGGTCGTTCTGGTTTGCGGAAGCTGATGCGAAGAAAATCATTTTTTCTCTCCTTTGAAGATGTTCTGGACTTCGTCCTTTTCAAAACTGTACTTGGTGCCGCAGTTCAGGCACTCAAGCTCAAGCGGGAACTTGTCGTCATCCAGGATTCCCTGTTTCTCGTCCTGGGGAAGTCTTCCCAAGAATGTGCTGAAATGATCCCGTGTGCAGGGGCAGGAGAATCCGAGAGGTTCGGATGAAAGCATCTGAACGCCGAAATCGGAGAAGTTTTCCTGAATATATTCCGAAACGCTCTTGCCCTCGCTGATTGCCTTTCCAAGGGCGGGAAGCTTTGTGCTGTGATTCTGAAGCTTCTCAAGGACTTCGTCCGAACAGCCCGGCATGGCCTGAAGGAAAAGTCCTCCTGCTCCGATTAAGCGTCCTGCTTTGTCAAAGTGAAGGCCAAGGCTGAACATCGTGGGAGTCTGTTCGCTTTCGTTGTAGTAAAGGGCAAGGTCCTTGGCAAGGTCGCCGTACTGCATCATGGTCTGGCCTGTAAACGGGGTTCTGTTGCCCTCGAGAAGCTTTGTGACGCTGATGAAGCCAGGCCCGTACAAAAGCGAGATGTCCTTGCTTTCAACCGGTTTGTCCAATGGAATGGGGTTGTTCTTGATGAAGCCGCGCACGGCTCCGCATGCCCAGGATTCGACGTAGATGCCGCCGATTGGGCCGCCGCAATCGATGTTAAGCTGGATGCGGTCGTTTCCTTTCACAGACGAGGCCATGAGTCCTGCTGCGATATATGCCTGCCCGAGAATATATGTCTCAAGCAGCCCGAGGTTGAAATTGGCCCGCATCTGGTTCACCATAGTGGTTCCGCCTAAACCTGTAAGACGGATCTGGCCATCAGCGAGCAGCGATACTTGCCTGCCATCTTCAGGAAGCCCGTCCAGGTGTTGGAGGAGCTCCTGGTCTTCAATTTTCTTCTTAATCATGTTGGACTCAGATTATTGTAAGAAAAAATTTTATTCAAGGACATTTGTCATTATCGGAGAATATAATATACTTTAATACCATGAAGACCCCGAAAGTCATCGCCGCAGCTCAGAAGAATATCAAACGCAGATGGACGTTCATCGAAGGAAAGGAACGTCCGTTCGTGTATGTGGGCCTTGCCGTTGCCTACCTGATCTTTCTGGTCTTCATTTTTCTCATCTACAACGGAATCTCCGACAAGTATCTTCTTCAGATGAAATTCGACTCCGAGAAATCCTTCAACAACATCTACATGGCCATGAACGACAGCACCGCAAAGGCCCTGTCCGTGATGGAGGATGAAGGGGTCACAGGCATTGGAATCTATGCTTCAAGCGGGCAGGCCTTCCAGCGCCTGGGAGATGTCCCTCCTGTTCTTCCGCTGTCCAAGCTGGTACGTGGAAGACGCTCAGGTCAGGACTCCACCTTGGGAATCTATCTTCTTGATGAGGATACCAACCAGATCGAGTACTTCAGGCTCTCGCGCCTGAATGTTGTTCTTGAGATGTCTAACGTTCCTCAACCTAAGGGAAACGAGGCCATGTCCGAACTTCCTGATATCATCTACATCAAGTTCGACGGCACTTCCTATTTCAACAGCATCAGGCGTGCATGGATTCTGGCAATCGCAGGTGTCTTTGTCATGCTTGGCATCTTCCTGGTCATCCTGAGCATCTACACCAACAACCGCAAATACAGGATGCAGCTTCAGAAGAACGAGAGCCTCGCAAAGCTCGGAGCCGCTGCGCGCACTCTGACCCATGAGATCAAGAATCCTCTGTCGGCAATGACAATCCAGAGCGCTCTTATGCGTAAGCTTCTTCCTGCGGAGTTCTACCCGGATCTTGATGTCATGGACCATGAGATTACAAGACTCACGAACCTGACCAACCGTGTCAGTGAGTTTTTGAAAAATCCTTCGGGGACACCCAAGGACATTGAGCTTGTGGGCTTCATAAGCGACATTGCAAGACTTTTCCGAAACGATATTAAGATTGAAAACGATGTCAAAGCCGTTGTTGTCAGCTTTGACCCCGACCGTGCAAGGTCGGTCTTTGAGAACCTGATAAAGAATGCATCGGAAAGCTGTGAAGACCGTGACCCTGAGGTGACGGTGGAAATCAGCGTCAAACACAAGATGGTTGCGGTGAAGGTAATGGACAGGGGCAACGGACTTCCCGAGGGAACAAGGGAGAAGCTCTTTGATCCGTTCTTCACCACAAAGATACACGGAAGCGGAATAGGGCTTTCCATATCGAAGCAGTTTGTTGAATCCCGTGGCGGAAGTCTGAAGCTCTATGACCGCGAAGGCGGCGGAACCGTAGCAGAGGTGACTCTGCCCTGCAAAGTACAAAGAGGTGAACGATGAAGATACTGATTGTTGATGACGAGCCCAACATCCGTGATCTGATGTGCAGATTTCTAAGAATCGAATCCATCGACGGCATAGGGGCAGAGAACGCCTTCTCTGCTCAGCGTCTTTTGCGCGAAGAGCCGTTCGACGGAATTCTTGTAGACCTGAAGATGCCTGGTATGGACGGTCTTGAGTTCGTCCGCTGGGTGCGTGACGAGGGTTTCAGGATGCCCATCATCATGATGAGCGCACATGGTGAGATCCGCGATGCCGTTGATGCTCTGAAGCACGGAGTTCAGGACTACATTGTAAAGCCGTTCAACCCTGAGGAGGTCGTCATCAAGCTCAAGAACCTTGTTGAGGCCCAGAACTTCAGAACATTGCAGGAGATGGAGGAGCGCCTTCCGCAGGAGAGGGCTTTCATCGGAGAGAGCATCCAGATCCGAAAGATCAAGGACACGATTTCAAGAATCGCACAGACCAACTCCAGCATCCTCATCACAGGCGAAAGCGGAACAGGTAAGGAGGTTGTTGCAAGGACCATCCACGAGCAGAGTCCTGTCTCATCAGGTCCCTTTGTGGCCATCAATATCGGCGGAGTTCCGGAGAACCTTCTTGAAAGCGAGCTTTTCGGCTATGAGAAGGGTGCCTTCACGGGGGCAAATTCCAGAAAGATAGGAATGTTCGAGCTTGCAAACGGAGGAACGCTGTTTTTGGATGAGATAGGCGACATGCCGTTTTCTCTTCAGGTGAAGATTCTCAGAGTTCTTCAGGAAAGGTCCATTACAAGACTTGGAGGCACCGAGCCTCTTCCGATTAATGCCAGAATCATCTGTGCCACCAACAAGGATTTGGAGCAGATGGTGCGTGACGGCAAGTTCCGTGAGGATCTGTTTTTCCGTCTGAATGTCGTAAGAATCCACATCCCGCCTCTCAGAGAGCGCAAGGATGATATTCCTCTTTTGGCTGCATGGATAATCAAGAAGCTCAATGCCAACATGGGCCGTCATTTTTCAGGCCTCACTCCTGAGGCAATGGAGAAGCTCAAGAGCTACGACTTTTACGGCAACATCCGTGAGCTTGAGAACATCCTTGAGCGTGCCGCCATCTTCTCGGACGGGGACCTTATCACCGACGATAACATCGAACTTAGGGGCGAGGACCTCAGACCTGCTGCTTCTAAGGGCGCAGCGGCCTCGGCCGATATGGAGGCTGTATCATTGAAGGAGATTGAGAAGCAGACAATCGAAAAGGCCCTGAGGCGCTGGGAAGGCAACCGCACAAAGGCTGCCAAGGAGCTTGGAATCACACGCAGAACATTGATCACAAAGATTGAGGAGTACGACCTGGATGTCTGAAGCAAACAAGCGTTGGGACCTGAGTCCCGTTTATCCGTCGGTAGATTCCAAGGAATTCAAGGATGATCTTAAAAAGCTTTCGGACCTTCTTGCTAGGTTCAGGACATCGTTGGCGGATAAGAATACGGCCCTTGAAGCCCTGATAAAGATGAGAAACGAGGTCTCAGACCTGTTTGAGACCCTCAATTCCTATGCATACTGCAATGTGTCGGTAAATACCACTGACAAGGCGGCCGTCAATGCCCTGAACAAGGTAGAGGAGCTGTCTGTGGACATGGCAGTCTGCGATACGATGTTCAATTCATTTGTGGCAATGCACAAGGACCAGGTTGATGCCTTTTGCAAAAAGAATCCCGAATACGGATTCGTGCTGGGCGAGATTGAAAAAGAGGCTTCTCATCAGATGTCAACGGAGATGGAAAGCCTTGCCGCAGACCTCATGAGAAGCGGCTCAGACAGCTTTGAGCGTCTTCAGGAGACAATATCTTCATCCGCATGTGCGGATTTTGAAGGTGAAAGAAAAACCGTGATAGAGCTGAGGGCCCTTGCGACGAGCCCCGACAGGGAAACAAGGCGCAAAGCCTATGAGGCGGAGCTAAAGGTCTGGAAGGAACATGAGATTGCCTTCTGCTATGCATTGAATTCGATAAAGGGGACAAGCCTTTCGCTTGAGAAAAGACGCAACTGGGAAAGTCCCATAGAAAGGTCCATCTCCACAGCCAGGATTTCCCGAAAGACTTTGGACGCCCTTATCACGACGCTTGAGAAGAACCTTCCCATGTTCCGCTCGTACCTCAAGACAAAGGCAAAGCTTCTTGGAATAAAGAAGTGTGCGTTCTTTGACCTTTACGCTCCTGTGGGAAAGGCCGAGATGAGCTATACCTTCGACCAGGCAAGGGATTTTGTCATAAGGCAGTACGGTGCATTCAACCCTGCTATGGGGGAATTTGCAAAGAATGCGTTTGACAACAGATGGATTGATGTTTTTCCACGTTCGGGAAAGACCGGAGGTGCCTACGACATCTATCTTCCGAAGATCAGAGAGAGCAGGGTGTTTGCAAACTTTGACGGAACCTATGACGGGGTTTCCACCTTCGCACACGAGTTGGGTCATGCCTGGCACGACCACATTGTCAGCACAAAGCCGGCTCTTTTGAGAACCTATCCCATGACACTTGCCGAGACTGCATCCATTTTCAGCGAGTTCATCGCGTTCCGCGGTGCTGTCTCCGAAGCCGATGATGTTCATAAGGTTGGCATAATCGAGCAGTTTGTTCAGGGCGCCTGCGCTGTCTGCGTTGATATTCTGTGCCGCTTCTACTTTGAGCGAGAGGTCTTTGAAAAGCGTCGTGAAGGCGAACTTATGCCTGATGAGATGTGTCAGATCATGATTGACTGCCAGAAAAAGACCTACGGCGACGGTCTTGATGAAGCCTTCCTTCATCCGTACATGTGGGCTGTAAAGGGGCATTACTACAGCACGGACTTTTCGTTCTATAACTATCCCTATGCTTTTGGTCAGCTTTTCGGCCTGGGTCTTTACAACCGTTCTACAAAAGAGAAGAGAGAAAGACCTTTCTATGAAAAGTACAACGAGCTGTTGTCTCTGACAGGTCAGCTTCCGGCAGAGGAAGTTGCAAAGTCAGCCGGTATAGATATCACAGATTCCTCTTTCTGGCAGGAAGGCATGGACATAATCGCTTCCTATGCCAAGCAGCTTGAGGAGCTTTCACGATGTACGTAAGAGCTGAGAAGTTTGCACAGGGAGGCCGTAGTGTCGGTCATCTGGAAGACGGGCGTGTTGTCTTTATTGATGGCCTGTTTCCAGGAGAAGAAGCTGAAATTTCAATAGTAGAAGACAAAAAAGACTATTGTATCGCCACTGTTAAGGAAATCTTTGTCAAAAGTCCTGACCGCCGTGCAAGCGTCTGCAAGTACAGCGGAAGCTGCGGCGGCTGTCCTTGGATCGAGCTTTCATATGACAGACAGGTTGCCGAGAAAGACAGGCTTCTCAAAGAACTGTTTTCGGACTTTCCGGATGCCCATTTCAATGAGCCTGTCACGGGTCCTGAACTTGGCTACCGTTGCCGTGCCCGTTTCCAGTACTCGGTGAAAAACGGAAAGGCCTCTCTGGGCTTCTGCGCAGAAAACTCCAACACAAGTATAGAAATCAAAAGCTGTCCTGTTGCGGACAAGGCCCTAAACGACCTTATCTCCAACCCGCCGCGCCTTAATGCCTGGGAGCTTAAAAACAGCGAGCTTTCCTGCATCTCGACAGACGACGGTGTTCTTTATGACGAAAGAACCGGTTGGATCACAGTGGGAGACAGAAGACTTCCTGTGAGCAACAAGGTTTTCTTTCAGTCAAATCCGATTCTTCTTCCAAAGCTGATTGACTATGTTGTTTCCCTGACGCAAGGCCCATCTGTCATGGACCTTTACAGCGGAGTGGGTACCTTCAGCGCTTTTTTGGAGGACAGGTTCGATGTGACTGCCGTTGAGATCAACAAGTTCTGTCTGTCGTTGGCAAAGCAGCATCTGAAAAAGACCCGCTTCTTTACATCCCCGGTGGAAAAATGGAATCCCAAGGTAGATAAGGTTGATACTGTCATAGTGGATCCTCCCCGCGTGGGTCTGGACAAGGCCGTACCTCAGATGATTGCCTCCTGGCAGCCGTCAAGAATCATCTACGTTTCCTGTTACGCACCCACGCTTCACCGCGACTGCCTGCGCCTTGCGCAGCTGGGCTACAAGGTGGAGTCCATCAGGATGTATGACTTCTACCCACAGACGTCTCATGTTGAGACGGTAGTATTGATGTCACAGAAAGATACATAAGACTGTCAAAAGTGCCGTATTTCCGGGGTTTTCGGGCATCTGAGCATCAGCGGTGGAGAGCAGATTTGACCGTAAAAATCGCTCTGTCAGAACAGATCAATCGCTCTGGTCGGAGGGTTGAATAGGCCGTTTAGATGTCATAGGGTTGAGTGGCCGTTTTAGATGTTTTTGCGGTAGGGTTGAGTTAGTGGTTTGGATAACGGCAGGTTGTGGCTGTGGTTTGAATGTCAGCGTGGCAACTCGGGATTTATAAGGAGGCGATAAGATGGATGGCTATAACGAGGATTTTTGGAAAGCGTTAGATGAATTGGTAAGCAATTCAGAAATCGTGATCGACAGGCCCAGAGGCTCTGCTCATCCCAGATTTCCAAACTTCATCTATAAGGTTGACTATGGCTATTTGAAAGATACCGCCTCTATGGATGGCGGAGGAATTGATGTATGGGTCGGAAGCGGAGATAAAAAGATTGATGCCATCATGTGTATCGTTGATTTGATGAAGAGAGATTCAGAAATCAAAATACTGGTAGGTTGTACGGAAGAAGAAAAGCTGGATATATACAAAACGTATAATGAAACGCAGTATATGAAAGGAGTTTTGATACGTCGATAAATTTCAGTTTGTCGAAAGTATTATATTGGCTGTTTGGCAGTAGTAAAAGAAGAACGAGGAACTTCCTGCACCGAAGAAAAAGAAGTAAGAAAACACCAACGTTCCCACACTGCCAACGGTGGCGTGGCTGAATGAAGAAGGAGATATGGATTTATGAAAATTCTTGTGTTGAACGGCAGTCCCAGACCGAATGGGAATACAGCCGGAATGGTAAAGACGTTTCAGCAGGCAGCTGAAGAACACGGACATCAGGTAAAAGTGTTCAATGTATGTAAAATGAATATCAAGGGTTGCCTTGCATGCGAATACTGTCACGGAAAAAGGCACGGTCAATGTGTCCAGAAGGATGATATGCAGGAGATCTATGCGGAGCTGAGGGATGCGGAAATGCTGGTTCTTGCGGCACCGATTTATTACCACGGGATATCCGGACAGCTGAAATGTGTGATAGACCGGTTCTACTCGGCACTATATCCGACCGCACCTGCAACACTGAAGAAGGTCGCCATGTTCCTCAGCTCCGGAGACGATAATATGTACGATGGAGCAAAGTTCTCGTATGATGGCGATTTCCTCGGTTATCTCGGCCTGGAGGGAATGGGTATCTTTACAAATCACGACAGGAACGTGATGTGCAGAATAAAAGACATGGCAGCATCTCTATAAAGTCGCTATCACAACACATAGGGTGAAATGATTACGGGTAGAGAGTATTGCACTGTGCTGTATATCAACGGGAGTCTTTATGTTTCCAAATCAGAGGGCAGCAGAGATAGCTGTTGATACCGTAAAAGCGTGGCTGGCTGAGACCGGTAGCCAGATGAAGGTTGTATTTAATGTTTACAAGGATTTGGATTTATAGATATATAGTGAATTATTGCAGTAGAAGGATGGTACTCAGTATTTTGGAGACCAAGAAATAATATCAACATTATTTTATTTTGCAACAAGCTATATTTAGACTCAGATTAGCCTATAGATCACAAAGCATCGGATAGTAAAATATCCGGTGCTGTATTAGAATTTGATGTATAAGAGTCATATGAAATTATTAGAAAGGTAAAATTCCAGTTTTATAGACGATGGCAAATATCGAATTTGTAGGGGGTATAGTGATGTGGTTTTGGTTAGCACTCGGTTCAGCAGTCTTTGCTGCACTGACATCAATACTGGCAAAAGTTGGAATTGAGGGAGTCGAATCCAATCTTGCTACGGCTATACGCACGATGGTAGTTGTTATAATGGCTTGGGGAATGGTATTTATTACGCATCAGCAAGGCGGTATCAGAGCAATCAGTCAGAAGAGCTGGATTTTCCTGATCCTGTCCGGGCTGGCAACGGGAGCTTCATGGCTATGCTATTACAAGGCATTGCAGATGGGAGATGCTTCCAAAGTAGTGCCGATAGATAAACTGTCCGTAGTTATCACTCTGGTGTTGGCATTTGTTTTCCTTCATGAAGAGTTTACTGCAAAGTCGATGATTGGATGCATCCTGATCGGGGCCGGAACATTGTTGATGGTTCTATAAATAAACAAATTCTAATTTATGGGGGAATTATGGTTTTATATCATTATTTTGATAAAAAGATCGGGCCGTTTAGGAATCTTTCGGACCTCAGCGAAGAGGAAGCAAACCAAATTTTATTATCTATAAAAGAGACTAAACCGAATTCCATGTGCGCCAAGCGGCAGGAAAGCTATATTTCTGATCGAAGAAGATTTGAAGGAATTCTCAGAGAAGAATTTTTGAAGAAAGGTGGAAAAATAGAGCGTAATGTTCCGCACTATCTTGTGGTTGGAAAATGCCCATGGCTTCAAAGTTGGTATGAGGATTGCGATTATATAGAGATCGATACTGC
>ONWV01000054.1 GCA_900321635.1 uncultured Spirochaetaceae bacterium
CTTGATCTCGGCAGGCTTCTCTATCGACATGAATCTTACGATGATATGAGGCATGCCGAAGTAGCCGAGTCCCCAAGCGAGACCTGTTGCGATCTCCTGCCAGCTGGCGCTGAACAGTCCGGAACCGAAATCACAGGTGACGACTTCGCCGGACACAGCGTCGGTATATTCATAGGTCTGCGCCAGCAGAGAGGTGTCCAGGTTTTGGGTGGCGGAGACGATGACCGGAATGGCCAGAAGCGCCGCCAGCATCAGAAGCCCCTGGAAGAAGTCGGTCCAGCAGACTGCTTTGAATCCGCCCAGGAAAGTATAGCCGATGATGACCAGCGCGAAGATGGTCATGGCCAGACGCTCGTTGATCCCCGGGAACAGCATGGTCAGCACGGAGGTTCCTGCTACAAAGGCTGATGAGACGTAGATCGTGAACGCGATCAGGAAGATCAGCGCGCAGATGACCTGCAGGACCGGGCTGTCGCTGGCGAACCGGTTGGTCAGGTACTGGGGCAGGGTGATGGAGTCATTGGACGCCTTGGAAAACTCTCTGAGCCGCTTGGCGCAGAAGATCCAGTTGGCCGCTGTTCCCAGCGCCAGGCCGATGCCGATCCAGATCTGACCGAAGCCGAAGGCGATGATGGAACCGGGGAGGCCCATCAGCAGCCAGGCGGACATATCCGATGCCTGCGCGGACATAGCGGCGACCCAGGGGCCCATGGAACGGCCGCCCAGGAAGTAGTCCTTCTCGTTACCGCTTTTCAATTTGATGAAGAAATGAATACCTATTCCAAGCATGAAGAATAGATAGAAGATAAAAACCAACAGTTCGGTATTCATGCAACATACCCCCGTGATGTCATTTGAATCATAATTTTCACAAAGACTACCATAATATGGAGCAAAAGTTCAATAAAGAAACTGTTTTAAATGGACTTTTCTGCATAAATATTCAATTTGAGCCGCTTCAAAGGAGCCTGGGCGGTATCTTTCATGAATTCACCTGAAAATGTATAATAGCCCTCGGACAAAAAAGTCCGACTAGGAGATATGTTATGAGTGAACAACGTGAGAAGCTTGGTAGCAGACTTGGTTTCATAATGCTCAGCGCAGGCTGTGCCATAGGATGTGGAAACGTATGGAAATTCCCGTGGATGACCGGTCAGTTCGGCGGAGGCGGTTTTGTTCTCATCTATATTTTCTGTCTCGCTCTTCTGGGACTGCCGTCACTTACCATGGAGTTCGCAATCGGCCGCGCATCTCAGGCAAGTCCTGTGAAGATGTATCAGAAGCTGGAGAAACCGGGTCAGAAATGGCATATCCACGGCATCTTCTGTCTTATCGGAAACATCGCCCTTATGTCGTTCTACACCGTTGTCACGGGCTGGATGATTTATTACTTCGTCAAGTTCCTCACAGGACAGTCACAGAGTCTCGGATTTGTCTCCATGATCACAAATCCGACTGTCAACGTTGTTTATCTTCTGATTGCCGTCGTGTTTGGTTTCGGTGTTCTCTGTTTCAACCTTCAGGGCGGTCTTGAGAGAATCACAAAGTACCTGATGACTGCGCTTTTGGTTCTGATGATTGTCCTTGCAATCCACAGTGCCACACTTTCGGGAGCAAAGGAGGGCCTTGCGTTCTATCTGGTTCCGGATTTTTCCAAAATTAACGGATCTGTCATTGTAGCCGCCATGAACCAGGCGTTCTTCACGCTGTCCATCGGTATCGGTGCCATGTCGATTTTCGGAAGCTATATCGGAAAGGAGCGCTCTCTGATGGGTGAGTCGATGAACATAATCCTGCTTGATACCTTCGTTGCAATCATGGCAGGTTTCATCATGTTCCCGGCTTGCTTCACGTTCGGAATTCCTCTCAACGCAGGACCGTCTCTTCTGTTCGATACCATGGCAACCGTGTTCAATACGATGGCCGGAGGCCGCATCTGGGGAACACTTTTCTTCCTGTTCATGGTCTTTGCGGCATTCTCCACGGAGCTAGCAGTTTTCGAGAACATCCTTGCTTGTATCAGAGAGCTCACCGGATGGAGCCGCCCGAAGGGATGTGTGGTCTGTGGAGTTGGTATCTTTGCTCTTTCTCTGACAACAGCTCTGGGATACAGCGTCTTCCACTTCCAGCCGTTCAAGGCAGGAACAGCATGGCTTGATTTCTGGGATTTCATCGTAAGCACGAACCTTCTGCCGCTTGGTGCTCTTGTGTTCTCGATCTTCTGCTGCTACAAAATCGGCTGGGGATGGGACAAGTTCATCACCGAGGCCAACGCGGGAAAGGGTATGAAGGTCAGACCTTGGATGAAGCCTGTATTCAAGTACTTTGTTCCTATCTGTATCGGCGCACTGTATTTGTACGGACTGTTCTCGTTCGAGTGGAAGTAACGTAAACTAAAATAACAAAACTTCTCAATATGTCAGATTTACTTCTGCCTCCGACAGTGGTAGGATTTTAGTATCCATAAAACCCAAAAAAAGGAGTATCAAATGACAGGAGTACCACTTATTATTGCCTTTGTTCTGGCAATAGCTCTGATGATTGTTGCCATTTCAAAGTGGCATATTCATCCGTTCCTTTCAATTATGTGTGTATCAATCCTCCTTGCTCTCGTTGCAGGAATCAAGATTGATACAATTCCAACCGTCATCGGTCAGGGATTCTCCGGTACCTTCACATCAATCGGTATCGTCATTATCCTCGGTGCACTGGTCGGAACTCTTCTTGAGAAGACTGGTGCTGCTCTTAAGATGGCAGACTGCGTTGTAAAGCTTGTCGGAAAGAAAAAGCCCGAGCTGGCAATGCTCCTCATGGGATGGATCGTTTCCATTCCTGTTTTCTGTGACAGCGGATTTGTTATCCTGAACCCGATCAGAAAGTCACTGGTCCAGCGCACTCAGAAGAGCTCAGTCGCAAGCACCGTCGCTCTTGCAATGGGTCTTTATATCGCACACTGCTTCATCCCGCCAACACCGGGTCCGATCGCAGCTGCAAACACACTGTACGGACAGGGCCTCGGAATGGAGGCAAACCTCATCCAGGTCATGGGAATCGGTGCTCTGTGCTCAATCTTCCCGATGATCGCCGCCTATTTCTACGCTCTCTACATTGGAAAGCGTGTCAAGGCTAAGGACGAGCCCACCGGACAGGATGCAACAAAGCAGACTTATGAAGAGCTTGTCGCTTCCTATGGAAAGCTTCCAAGCGGCTTCGCTTCATTTGCTCCGATTATCGTTCCTATCATCCTGATGGGTCTTTCTTCTGCACTCAGCATGGCAGGAAAGGCTGTTCCGTTCATCACATTCCTCGGAACTCCTATCATCGCTCTTGCAGTCGGAGTCCTTCTTGGTGTTCTGCTTCTTGTCCAGTCCGGAAAGATCAAAGACTTCTATGAGATCACAAACGATACTCTCAAGACAGTCGGACCGATTCTTTTCGTCACCGCAGCCGGCGGAGTTCTTGGAAAGGTCATCTCTTCAAGCAACCTCATTGACTTCATCAAGAACAATGCGGAAGTCCTGAAGACCATGGGATATCTTTTCCCGTTCATCCTTGCTGCTATTCTCAAGACTGCACAGGGTTCATCAACAGTCGCAATCACCACCAGCGCCGGAATCATCGCTCCGATCATGCAGAGCATCGGTTTTGTCACACCGGTCTCAGCCGCATTGGTCGTTGTTGCAATCGGTGCAGGTGCAATGACCGTCTCCCATGCAAACGACTCATACTTCTGGGTTGTCACCAACTTCGGAGAGATGGACACATCTCAGGGTTACAAGACACAGACAGTCGGAACTCTGATCATCGGTATCGCCTCACTTATCGAGGTTCTGATCCTTTCACTGTTCTTGAGATAATTCTGTTGAATTGTTCTGATTATGAAGAAGGCCTGAAGCGATTCAGGCCTTCTTTCCTTTATACTCGAAGCACATCATTGTAATGTCATCGAACTGCTCGGCATTTCCGACGAACTTATTGACGGAATCATGCACTGTCTTGATGATGTCTTCAGGATTCTGATTCGAATCTATGTTCAGGGCATCTATCATGCGCTCTGTTCCGAAAAGCTTGTTCTTGCTGTTGGTGGCCTCAGGGACTCCGTCTGTGTACAAAAAGATTTTGTCTCCGACCTCCATGTCAATGGTGTAGGGCGTGTACTGAGTCTCTGCCATTCCGCCGACAAACAGGCTGTGGTGGTCCCTGAGGAGCTCGAACTTCTTTCCGTTTCTAAGCAGGGCAGGGAACTCATGACCTGCATTGCAGGCAGTGAGCTTTGCTGAGCTGAATTCGAAGATTCCCATCCAGATTGTGACGAACATGTCTGTCTTGTTGTTTTTGCACAAGGCATCGTTGGTCTTCTCAAGAATCTCAGCGACATCTTTTCCGAGCATGGCGCAGCTTTGGACAATCACCTTTGTGATCATCATGAACAGGGCCGCAGGAACGCCTTTTCCGCTGACATCGGCCATGACGAGGGCAAGGTGATCGTCATCGATGAGGAAGAAGTCGTAGAAGTCTCCTCCTACCTTACGTGCCGCCGTCATGGAGGCGAAGATGTCAAAATCGGTGCGGTCCGGGAATGCTGGGAAAGTAGTCGGAAGTATGGATGTCTGGATTTTGTTGGCCATAGAAAGCTCGACACCGATACGCTGCTTTTCCGCATTGACCTTCAAGATGGTCTCCTCGTACTCCGAAAGGCTCTTTTCCATGTTGG
Source organism: uncultured Spirochaetaceae bacterium (assembly GCA_900321635.1). GTDB lineage: Bacteria > Spirochaetota > Spirochaetia > Sphaerochaetales > Sphaerochaetaceae > UBA9732. The sequence goes on from ONWV01000054.1 coordinate 4,715, forward strand.
CCATGGTAGTGCTAAGATTCTCAAGCTCCAGGCTGGAGCTGATGTTCAGCGAGGCGAAGCGGTTGGTCGTGATGATGCCGGATTTCTTGTCGGCGACATATTTGTTTGCGGCATCCTCAATCTTGGTGATCGGAATAATGACCTTACGCTTCACATACCTTGTCAGAACCCAGGTCACCAATGCGGTTGCGATTATGATTGCAAGTGAAATCTGAAGGGCGTACAGGAACAACGTGAACAGGATGTTGTCGGCTCCTACATCGGTGAGGATGAAGGCACAGACGTTTCCGCTGCTGTCTTTGATCGGAAGTCCGGCCGTACACAGCCATCCGTAACGGTCAGTTACGCTTATGTCATAAAGCTCGCCGATTCCGTTCCAGTTTAGGAACTTCAAGGTCTCGTGGTGTTCGACCGGCTCCCATTCTCCTATCTTGAACTGATTGGTGCTTTTAGGGTCTGCTATGTAGACAAGGGCATCATTTTTCTCGTCAAACATGGCCACGTAGACATCGTCAACATCCTCGGAGGAGACAAAGGTTCCGAGCATACGTGTCAGAAGTCCGTAAGTGCTGTCTCTTCCTGTTTCGATGGAGGAGAAGAACTCGTTGTACTCGGGGGTCCCCATCATGTTGCGCTGCTCATCGGTCAGGCCGTCGTAGATACCCATGACCTCATTGGCCAGGCTTATTGTGTCGGCTCCGTGGGTTGCCGACATGAGTGCGCTTGAGGCGATCTCATTGGCGCGTCTGATGTACTGTTTGGTGAGATTGTGGTTGTAAATGGCAAGACCTGCACCCATGGCAATCATGCCCAAAAGCATACAGCTGATTGCAATTGCACTGATTGTGCTTGTTTCAAGAGAGCGTCGCTTTCTCTCGGTCTTCTTCTTCGAACCCTTGTTCATAACAATCCCTTGTTGATACTTTCGCACCGATATTATTCTTTGTCCAGTTCTATAAACTGTGAATTGTACAGGTCAGCATATATGCCATTTTTCTGAAGAAGCTGTTTATGCGTTCCTGATTCGGCTATTCCCTTGTCCTGGATGACAAGAATGCGGTCTGCTCTGACAATTGTGGAAAGCCTGTGGGCGACAACGAAGCTGGTGCGGCCTTTCATCAGGATGGACATTCCCTTCTGAACCAGTTCCTCTGTCCTTGTGTCTATGGCGCTTGTGGCCTCATCCAGAAGGAGAATCGCTGGATCTGCAATCAGAGTTCTCGCAAGTGCGATAAGCTGTTTCTGGCCCTGTGACAGCGTATCCTGGTCAAGATGGCTGTCAAAACCCTGGGGCAGAGACATGATCATTTCATCAAGTCCCAGTCTTGTGCAGGCTTCTTTCATCTGATCTTCGGAAGCCTGTGGATTTCCGTAAAGAAGGTTCTCCTTCACGGTGCCTGAAAAGAGGAACGAGTCCTGTGTCATCACCCCGATATTTGACCTGAGCGATGCCAGCGTGACCTTTGAAATATCCTGACCGTCTATCAAAACCTGTCCCTTCACAGGATCATAGAATCTGGCTATCAGGTTGATTACCGTAGTCTTTCCCGCACCTGTGGGGCCTACCAGAGCAATCATCTGACCCGACTTCACATGGAGGTTCAAATTCTGCAGAATCTGTACCTCTGGTTCATCCGGGTATGCAAAGGTGATGTCCTTGAATTCAACCTCGCCCTTTGTGACCTTCAGCTTGGCCGCATCAGGAACCTCCTGCAGTATCGACTGCGTGTCCAGAAGCTCAAAGACCCTCTGCGCACTTGTAAGCTGGTTGGTGAACTGGTTGAGGGTGGATGCTATGGACTTCACAGGTTCCCAGAACAATGCGATGTAGGATGCAAATGCAATCAGCTGACCCACAGAGCTCTGTCCCAGTTTGAGCCATCTGACGGCAAAGAGATAGAGGATGAAGTATCCGATTCCCATTGACCAGAAAATCACGAAGTTCAGAAGGTCCGCTCTTCTTACGGCTTTGTTCCAGGCCTTCTCAACATCTTTGACGATTCTGTCTGCCTCATCGATGGTCTCTTTTTCCGCTCCGAATGCCTGAATGACCTTGATTCCTGTGTAGGCCTCATGGGTGTAGGCGTTCATGTTCGAGTTCTTGTGTCTGAACGACATCCAGTTCTTGAAACCTCTGATTGTGATGAAATAAACGCTCAGAATCAGAAGGGGAAGCAGTATTATGGCAGACAGGCTGAGCCTGGGGCTGGATTTTACCATTATGACCAGAACCGAAAGCACCAGAGCCACGTTCGGAATCAGCGTGGTTATCAGTTTGGTGAACATCTCCTTGAGGGATGAGACATCTCCTATGAGCCTACTGAGAATCTTTCCCGTGGGTCGGGAATCGAAGTAGAAAAGAGACAGAGTCTGAAGGTGGTCAAACGCTTCTCGCCTGATATCGTAGACAATTTTGTTCGTGACATCGGCAAGAATCCTTTTGTAACCCAGAGTAAGAAGCCAGCTGAGTATGACAAGGCCGGCTCCTGCCAGTGTGGTCCTTATCAGGGCCCTTGCATCACCGTTTGCGATATTCACATCGACTGCGTACTCACAGATCATGGGCAACACGGCGACAATCAGGGTCTGAATCAGAATCATGGCTATTGAGATGATGGTCCGGACTTTATAGCCCCTAAGATAACCTAAGGTTCTTGTGAGCGTTTTGAAGTTGCTTACATCGGAGGTTTTTTCATCCTGTCTGTATGTGTTTACAGCCATCAGTTTGCCTCCTTTTCTTTTTCCGGATACTGGGAAACATATGTTCTGTAGTAGTTTCCCTTCATGGCCATGAGGCTCTTGTGGTTTCCGCGCTCAACAATGCGTCCGTGGTCCAGAATTATGATTTCATCCGCATCCCTTACGGCGGAAATCCTGTGGGCAATAATCATCATTGTCCTGCCACCATGACCTGCTATGGCCTTCTGAACCTTCTTTTCCGTCTCCATGTCCAAAGCCGATGTGGCATCGTCGAAAATCAGTAGCGGTCTTTCAGAGGCAAAAGCCCTTGCGATTGATACCCGCTGCTTCTGGCCGCCGGAAAGTCCGACACCTTTTTCTCCGATTACCGTATCGTAGCCGTCAGAGAGCTTGGTGATGAAATCATGTGCCGCAGCATCTGTTGCAGAGCGGACTATCAGATCCTGAGACAGCTGTCCCTTTCTCCCTTTGTCAAGGTTGGCTGTTATGGTGTCGGAAAAAAGAAAGATGTCCTGAGTGACAATTGCCTTTCCGCATCTGGCACTTTCCAAATCAAGTTCCCGAAGATCAACTCCATCTGTTCTTACAGACCCAGAAGTAGGGTCTATAAAGCGCATGGCAAGGTTCGCTATTGTGGTCTTTCCGCTGCCTGTAGCACCCATAATGCCCAAAGTTTTTCCGCTTCTTAGATGAAATGAGACATCGTCCAGGATTTTTGATCCGCTGTCTGAAAGCAGCGTAACATGGTCAAACTCAAGGTCTCCCGCCTGCTTCTCAAGATGCCTTGGCCCATCTGTAATGAGCGGCTTTGAGTCTACTATGACGGAAATCTTTTTAAGCGACGCACGGGCTGAGGCGAATTCGGAAAGAATCCATCCTATTTCCATCATCGGCCAGGAAAGCTCTGCCGTGTAGACGGTGATGGCAGAAAGCTCTCCAAGTGTCATGCTTCCGTTAATCACCTGTAGTCCGCAGAAAAGGACGGATGCAAGAAGCATGATTCTTCCCAGTGCCTCCATGGGTGATATCCAGTTGGCCCAAAGATAGTCGAGCTTAAGAAAATGCCTGTTGTATGCGCAATGGATTTTGTCGAATCTCCTGGACTCTTCACGCTCGCGGCCAAAGGCCTTGACCGTGCGGATGCCGCTTAATGTCTCAGTTGCGCTCTGGTTCATTGCGGCGATATCGTCGGATTTCTTTTCAGAAAGACGCACCCCTTTGGGCTCGGACAGAATTGCAAGAATTCCAATTATCGGCATGATGATCAAAGCGGGCAGGGAACCCTTGAGACTCAGCCTTATCATGCAGTATGCCATGTAGGCAAGATGGATGACGATGTATGAGAAGAACATGAAGATGAAGCCGCAGGAGAAACCGATGTTCTCTATGTCCTGCTTGGTGCGGCTCATCAGCTCTCCGGGGTTGTTTTCATGAAAGAAATGCTGATCCTGGGCCATAACGCTTCGAAAGACTTCCCCTCTGAAACAAGTCTGCATGGCGGATGTGATGCAGTCTGACGAGTATTCCTGGATGTAATTAGCAAGACCTGCAATGATGTAGACGGAAAGAAGAGGGACGGCTAGGGAGAAGAATAGCTCCCCGTGGCCTCCCACGATGCATGTGTCGATTATTTTCTGTATGTATTTTGGCCCGGAAGCGACAAAGAAAACTCCGAAGATTGTAAAGATTGCGGACGTCAGATAAAGCTTCCAGTTTCTGAGGGCGTATTTCAATATCCTGCGCATAAAAATGATAATCAGTGTTCAGAACTCTAGAACCATATCGACTTTCATGTCGTGTGGTTGCTGGGGCAGATCTCCCACCAGCTGAGAACTCCTGCAGATTCCTATTGATGTAAAGTCTGCCAAGGTGGATTGCCCCATAATGGCAAGAACTTTGTCATAGTATCCTGCACCTCTTCCCAATCTGGTTCCGAATTCTGTGAAGGCAAGTCCGGGTACCAGGATAATTCCTTGTGCTGGATGCAATATAGCACTGCAGTCTGTTATGTTCAATACGCGGTTGCTGTCGACGGTTTTTGTCTTGTTTCCGAGCGTTTTCAGATGTGTTTTCCAGTTTTTGTCGGCAATGTCAAAGACGCCTGGCTGCTCGCTTGGAAAGGCTACGGTCTTACCGTCTTCTATGGCCCTGTCTATGAAAAGGGAAATGTCGACCTCGCTTTTCAGCGGCACATATGCAAGAACGGTTTGGGCTTTTTTGTATTCCACAAGCGAGCAGATTCTTTCAGACACAGCAAGAGAATCCGGACCTGGAGCTTTAGAAAGTTCCCTGAGAATCGTTTTTCTCATTTCCTGCTTGTCCATAAGACCTCCGCTTAGGAAAAACAAAGGGCAGCTATCGCTAGCTGCCCTTGTCTGCCGTCTCCAGGAATTGAACCAGGGACACATGGATTTTCAGTCCATTGCTCTACCAACTGAGCTAAAACGGCGTGCAGAAGTATGTATAACCCAAAGCAGAACAACTGTCAAGTACCGAAACAGAAGAAATCCGGACAAGAAAAGAGTGGAGGTAAAAGGGCATTTCATTATACAATTCACCCATGGACAGATACCAGAAAGCTCTGAACTATGAGACAGTCGCATACATTCTCAAAAAGTCCGATTCATACTGCATGGACATCTTCGAAGGAATCTCCCAGAGGTGCAGCACCCGTGAGGAGCTTCCGTACAATGTCCAGATCTATGCAGAAGAGCTTGAGGTAGATACCTCGCTTGTCAGGGAAGCCTATGCCAGATGCAGAATGGCATTTGATCGCCTTGATCCGAAGACCGTCATAATAGAGCCTGAAAGCCCGCTTTGGCCGGCCTCGGTCACAGGAGTTCCGTTTCTCTACCTTCTGGGAGATTCGAATCTTCTGGCAAGTGTGGGAATCAGTGTGGTAGGAACCCGAAGCCCTTCCGACAGGGGAATGAAGCTGACTCAGGAAGTGGTGGATTCTCTGGGTGCAAGCGACCTTACCATAATCAGCGGCCTTGCCATGGGAATAGACGGGGTTGCCCACATAGAGGCCCTTGCAAAGGATTTCAATACGATAGGAGTCCTTGGAACGCCTTTGTGCGATGTTTATCCGCCCAAGCATGCCAAGCTTCAGAGTCTTGTAGCCCAGCACGGGCTTCTGGTTTCCCAGTTCGCTCCAAGCCGCAGGGTCCAAAGATACTTTTTCATGCAGCGCAACCTTCTGATGGCTCAGGTAGCACACGGAAGCTTTGTTATAGAATCACGTGACGGCGGAGGCGGAGTGAAGCAGGCCCAGTACAGCGAAAGACTGGGTAAGAAAGTCTTTATCCTGAGGGAAACCTATGACAACCGCACCTTCCTCTGGCCCAGACAATTCAAGGACCCCGTAGTAATAAGCCTGACAGGCAATGCGGGATCTTTGGTAAAGCGAGCCATCCAGATTCCGAGAACCTTCGGACGCAAGGTTGTGAAGGACTTCCAGCCAAGCCTGTTCTGAGGCTGTGTTCTGAGGTCCCGAACAGGCTGTAATATTGACTGTTTTTTTACAGATAGATAATATCTAGGTCATCATGAAATCACTTACAGCAAACGAACTCAGAAAGAAATTCATCGACTTTTTCGTATCCAAGGGCCACGTCCAGATCAGTGGTGCCTCCGTCATCCCTGAAAATGACCCGACAGTCCTTTTCACGACCGCCGGAATGCATCCGCTTGTACCGTACATTCTGGGCCAGCCTCATCCTGCGGGAACCAGACTGACAGACTATCAGAAGTGTATCAGAACCGGAGACATCGACAGTGTCGGTGATCCTCATCATCTGACATGCTTCGAGATGCTTGGAAACTGGTCTTTGGGAGACTATTTCAAGAAGGAGATGATTCCCTGGAGCTACGAGTTCCTGACAAAGGAACTGGGCATTGACCCCGAGAAG
>ONWV01000027.1 GCA_900321635.1 uncultured Spirochaetaceae bacterium
GCACAAGCCTAAAGGCCTAAGGCGCCAGGCTAAATGGCCGCGCCTGGCCTTGCATGTGCAGACAAGCGCACAGGTAACACACAGCTGATTGACAATCGGGCAAAAAAAGAGCAGGCCGAAGCCTGCTCAAGAGCAAGTTTTTTTCAATTAACTCTTATCATGTATTTAGATATGGTTGATATTACCATATCAAGGTAATCGTATAAGCTGTCTGTTATTCCTTCCGGCTCATAGTAAGAACCATTGATTACAGCAGCCCTAGGATAGAAGTTGACAAAAGGCAGACCAATTGTTTTTCCGCTGGTCAGCTCGAAATCTGCAACCACTCCCATAGAACTGTCATAAGCTTTAATTCCAAGTCCGAGAGTTGTTGAAATGTTCATTATTGGGTTGGAATCAAACAGGGATGATAACTTAAAATCCGATAAATCTAGTGAGAGTATTACGGAATCATCACTATTCCATGCGGAAAGTGCTAACTTTTCAAAGCTGACAGTTGTTAGGTCTTTGTCATCATCGTTGCTTTCGTTCTTAAGGTTTCCGTATATGGTACCGAGTGAGAGGTTGCTGAGACTCAGGGAAGCTGACAATGTCTCTGTTGTATATCCATCTGTCTCATTTCCGGCCTTAGTGGAGAGGGTTGCTGCCACAGTCAGATCTGAGGCGGTAGCCGTGAACGACTTGAAAAGATCTTCAACAGGATCATCTAAGAAATCGATGTTGTTTTCATCTATCTTTTCGAGAGGTTCTCCGCTTAGCTTAATCTGGCCGGTGATTCCAACATTAAGGATGTTATTTTCATCTTTCTTCTTTTCTGCTTGCAGGTCTTCTATATCAACAGTTGCTTCTGCAAGGGCTTTGTAACCGATGAACATGAGGAGGTCTGTCTTTTTCTTAATTTCTGTCAGCCTATCACCACTCGAAAGGTAGTCATTCCCTTCCGGATAGTAGTAATAGTGGTTTACTCCATGGTCAAACCAAGCCACAGAGAACACCGGCTTCTCACTGCCATCCAAGTAGAAGTAGTAGGGTTCATACTCCAACAGATCATATGACATTTTGACGGTGTGCTCTCCGTCGCCGAAAACTTCTGAAGTGACTTTACCTTCGACAATCAGGAATAATGATTTATGCGTTGAATTGGGTTTGCTTGGGTCAGTTGTAAAATCGACGTTACCTGTAAAACCTTTATAGGTGAAATCATTGTCACCGAATGATCCCTCTCCGTCAGGAGCAGAAATGCTGATTGGCTTGCTCAATGTGAGCTTTGCTTCAAGAATACTTTCAAGGGAAGTCTTATACTTGCCTGCTTTTGTGCCTGTGCCTGAGTAATCTGCGAAGAATCTGCCCAAACCTTTACCTAGGGTATTGATGGCTTCTAAGTCATCTTCTCCAAGCTTGGAAAGGGGAGTTACATTGTTCGGAACCTCCGGAACATAACCGGGCTCTGGTGCAGCAGTAGGCTCAAGCTTGGGTTCGTTCTTGCAGCTCGTGAATGAAAAGAGTGCTATAGCTATGGAAACAAATATTATAAGCAGAATTGAAGCAGTTTTTTTATTCATGGTTTTTCTCCATTTTATGAATTAAGTCAGGATGCGGTTGGTAGCAACATTTCTATGAAATCAATCAGAAGGTTCCGAACTTCTTTTGTGTCGTAGAACGAGCCGTTGATAACAGCAGCCTTAGGATCGATAATAACTAAAGGAAGACCAGAGAATCTAAATCCGAAATCAGTGACCAGTCCGAAAGAGTTTTCTACTGTAGTGCCTTCTGTAGAGTAATTTTCTGTAGAGGTTCCCAGTGCCTTAATTCCAAGCCCGAGGGTTGATGAAAGGCTGACACTTAAAGAGTGTCTTGCCCTCGCGTTTGACTCTACGCTAGATAAATCAAAATCAAGGTCTGTTAATTCAAGCGAAATCAGAAGACTGTCTTTACTATCTGAGAAAGACAGGGCCAATTTGTCGCATTCCAGAGTCATAGTTTCATCATCACTGTAATCAATGAGAAAGCTGAGGTTCGTGACATCAAGTGTTGCTGCAAGCTGTTCAGATTTGGTTTCTTTTTTTTCTGTGGTGACTTTTGTTGAAACAACAGCCTGAACAGACAAGTCAGAAACGGTAACCGATAATGAAGAAAAGAGCTCTGAAAGTTCATGATAACTTTCATCATAAGTAGAAACTTCTTCATCTGTTTCTTTATTAGTATTTGGATCTTTTACTTTCTTTGCTTTGCTACTCAATTCAACCGTACCGTTGACTATGAAAGTTGCCAGGTTTGCATCGTCAATAGTTTTTTCATCTTCGAGCAGCCTGTTATCTGTAATGGTAACATCTTTAATCTCAATAGTTGATTTGAACAAGGCCTTTGTAACGATGAACTTAATGAAATCAACCTTTTCCTTGAGCGCTGCCTTGTATTTTTTCTCTGAATCAGTACTGGAATTAACACAGGTATCACTTCCATCCTCATAGATATCAAATCCATTGCCGTTCAGATCAAAACGAATATCAAAAGTTTTATAATCTGTCTTTTCACCAATGAAGAAATCAGAATATCCCTCATTCAGAGTGTCCTCAACGTGAATTTTTGTCCCAGCTGTCCAGCCAAACAGCTCTGTAGTAATAACTGTATCTGTGCAAAGGACAACATGACCTTTAGCATTAACGCCGAGGTAACCGGTTACCTCTCCATGCTCATACTCATACAACTTGGCATTCTCACCCTCTCCCAATGTAAACTTGCCGGATGATGCGGCTGCTGAAAGAGTTGCAGTTGCGTCGCCGAATGAGAGCTGCGGATTGTTCATCAGGTCATAAAGAGGTCCGTCGTTATCGTCGTAGCCGTAGGTATCCAAATAATCAACAAAGAATCTTCCCACATCACCGAACAGGGTGCTGAGAGCCTTAGTCTGCTCTTCACTGAGGCTGTTGATTGTGGTGAGGTTGTTCGGAATGGAAGGAATCTCACCAGGCTCTGGTGCTTCAGTGGGCTTTAGTTCGGGTTCGTTTTTACAGCTAGTAAACGAAAAGAGAGCGACAGCTAATGTAAGGAAAATCAAAAGCAGAACGGAAACAGTTTTTCTCATGGTTTTTCTCCCTGTGAGTTAAAACCCATTCCCAAATTTCACTTTATCACGTGAGGTCGTTTTTTTTCAACATAAAGACATCTGTTTTTGTCCCCGATTATCACAAAAGTGCGTGCAATCTTACAAAACCATGCCGATATATTGAGAAGAGATGCCTTTTATTCTACTATAATCACATTAAGAGGCATACGACGATGATAGCGGTCAAGAACAAAGTCCTGCGATACCTGATTATAGCCATGGTGGCGGCCCTTGCGGCACTGAACTACGAAATCTTCGTTTTCCCGAACAACTTCGCACCTGCAGGGCTCAACGGATTTCTGACAATCATAAGACACCTGACAGGCTTTACCTTCGGTTATATGTCGCTTCTCATGAACATCCCGCTTCTTGTCATCGCCTTCAAGGTCCTTAAGCGTCATTATGCCATAAAGACATTCATCTATGTCGTATCGTTCTCTGTGGCAAGCGTTCTTTTGAAGAACGCTGACGTCAGCGCCTTTGCCTTCTATGCCAAGGACGGGGGCGAGCGCATCATGGCCGCCATAGCCGCGGGAGTCTTCAACGGGGTCTTTTACAGCGTGGCGCTGAGCATGGGCGGAAGCACGGGCGGAATGGACATTGTGGCATCGTTTATCAACCACAAAAAGCCTGAATACAGCCTGGTCTGGCTCATCTTTCTTATCAATATAATAGTTGCGCTGGCATCGTTCTTTGCCTACGGAATGGACTATGTGCCCGTGATCCTGTGCATCGTCTACAGCTTCGTGACAACCCGTGTGGACGACACGATCCTCAAGGGCTCAAGGTCTGCTGCCAAATTCGAGGTAATAACATCGCACCCGGACGAGCTTTCTCAGGATCTCATGTCCAAACTTCACCACGGATGCACCGTCATCCCCGCAAAGGGCATGTATTCGCACTCCGACAAGAGCCTTCTGATCTGTGTGGTCAACAACCTCCAGATTGCCGATTTCGAACGCGTTCTTGCCAAGTACGAGGACACCTTCGTCGTAGTCTCATCCGTCACCAGGACCTACGGAAACTTCAAACGGATCAGATAAATGGACAACCTCGAGCGCCGCAAAAACTTCAATATTCTGGTTACTCTCGCCATCCCCGTGATACTGGAAGAAATCCTCACGACGCTGTTGCAGTACGTGGACATGGCGATGGTCGGCCGTTTGGGAGCTGCAGCTACATCTTCCGTCAGCCTGACGACAACAGTCAACTGGCTCATCGGAAACATCTTCGCATCCATTGGCGTTGCCGTGGTGGCCATGGTCTCATCGGCGTACGGGGCAGGGGACTTTGACAAAATCAAGCGCGTCACCAACCAGGTTGTAATCTACACGCTTGTCTCGGGCCTTCTGGTTTCATGTGCTGCCGTGGGACTGAGCCCCTTCATCCCCGTATGGATGCAGGCCGATGTCTCAATCCGCGCACAGGCCTCCGAGTATTTCAGAATCATCTCCATACCGATTCTTTTCCGTGCGGCCACAATTATCTGCGCAAGCGCACTCAGGGCAGTGAAAGACACAAGAACACCGATGCTGGTGAACCTGTTTTCAAACATCCTGAATGTAATTCTGAATTACCTTCTCATCTACAGGGAATCCATGGGCGTCAGAGGAGCGGCAATTGCAACGGCAGTCTCAAGCGCGCTTTGCGGACTTTTCATGTTCGTCCTGATGATGAAAAACAGCCTCCTCAGAACCCCTATAAAGCTTAAGGTCGAAAGAAGGGTTCTGAATGAGACGGTGAAAATAGGATCTCCTGCACTTGCAACCACAATGGTCAGCTGCATGGGTCACATAGTCTTCGCATCACTGGTATCGTCCATGGGAACGACGATCTTTGCAGCGCACTCAATTGCACTTTCTGCAGAAACGGTGTTCTATCTTCCGGGCTTCGGCCTCAGAAGCGCCACTTCCACGCTTATCGGGATATCGGTCGGTGAGAACAACTATGACAAATTCAGATCAGTTGTCCGACAGTCCATACTACTTACCATAGGCATGATGGCCTTCAGCGGCCTTATGCTCTTTCTGTTTGCATCCCGGATCATGGCCATCTTCAGCCCTGATGCAGAGGTCATTGCCATGGGCTCAAGAGTGCTTCGCCTGATTGCCGTCTCAGAGCCTCTTTTCGGGCTTATGATTGTCTCCGAGGGTATACACTATGGAATGGGACAGTCAAAGACGCCTTTTGTTGTGACTACAATCGGGTCGTGGGGAATCAGGATACTGTTTACAGTAGTGTGCGTGTACTTTTTGCACACCGGTCTTTTCGAAGTCTGGATCTGTATGTTCGCAGACAACGCCTTCAGAGCCCTTGCAATGTCAATTCCGCTCTTCACAGGCGGGGCAAAGAGAAATTTCTACAAAAGAAGAGAGGATCTGGAAATCAGCTGTTAGGACTCTGTTCCTTGGGGAACTTGATCTCGTAGAACAGCTGCTCAAGCTCAAGACCGATGTTGATGTTGTGCACCACAGGAAGCTTTCCGTCGGCTGTGGGCATTGGCTTTAATGTCACTGGCGAGAAGTTCAGAACTCCCTTGATGTTGCACTCAAGAATGTGAGAGTAGGTGTCCTGGGCCGCCGCCTCGGGAACCGTGATGATGGCTGCGCTGATTTTGTTCTGAAGTGCGAACTCGTCCAGCTTGGAAATCGGGAGAATGGGAATCAGAGAGCTGTTTGATGAAACCACACCAGGGTTGTTGTCAAAACCTGCAAGGATGTTGATGCCGTCGTTCTCAAAGCCCGAGTAGTGCATAAGTGCCATGCCGATTCTTCCGCATCCGACTACAATAACGTTCTCAGGCTCGCCCTTTCCCAGGATTTTGCCGATCACATCGGACAGCTCTACAATGTCATAACCGCCGCGCTTTTGGCCGTAAATGTTCAGCTGGGAGAAGTCTTTTCTGACAATTGCCGCCGAAACACCTGCTGCATCTGCCAGATTGTGAGCGAAAACCTTCTCAAGACCGATTGTCCTGAGTTTGTTGAGAGCACGGTAATATCTTGTAATCCTGATTAGCATTTCATTATTCATACGATTCCTCTGATGTGACTAGGGTAACATAAAAAATACATTTATTAAAGGTGCGCATTGTAATAAAATCATAAGTTGGTGGGGTTTTCCCTCGGAGGTAAAACTATGAAAAAGGCAGCTCTTTTTTTTCTGATTATTTCACTCTCCATGGCCATGGTTTTTGCAGATGATGTCCTGGAGATTGCAACTCAGACTCATGAGATACCTGAATCCGACATAACAATCGATTCTGTTGCAGGCGCAAAAAAAACCGAAGCCATCCAGGGCTCTGATGTCGTGACCATCGATGATGTTAGCGATGTCCTCGATGCCTACTACAGAAGCCAGAGGGATAACCTTCCTGAGATCGGAAGACCTCGCGTGGCTCTGGTCCTCTCCGGAGGCGGCGCAAAGGGCATTGCCCATATTCCAATCATCGAGGCCCTTGAAAAGTACGGAATTCCCATCGACAAGGTCTACGGAACCAGCATGGGCGCCCTTATCGGAGGCCTTTACTGCGCAGGTTACAGCCCAAAGGAGATGACTCAGATCGTCAAGGACTCGGATCTGATGAGCCTTTTCACATCCTTTGATAGCTCGGGCTACAAAGAGGTTCCTGATGCTTTTGACTACAATGCCAACAACGTGTTCTCCATTTCAGTGGGAAAGGGAATAGGAGGAGTCTCTGGATTGATTGATGATTATCAGATTATGAACTTCCTCAACCAGTGTGTCGGAAACATTCCCGATGACATAGATTTTGACAAGGATCTGGTCGTTCCGTTTGAATGTAACGCCTCCGACATGCTCACAGGTGATGAGGTTGTTCTGAGAAAGGGCAGTCTTCTTACCGCCATGAGAGCCAGCATGAGTATCCCCGTTGTATTCGAACCTGTTTTGGTCGGAGAAGATGAGGCGGTTCTGATGGACGGAGGAATTGTGAGCAACTACATTGTCCACAGGGCCATCCTCGAAGGTTATGACATCATCATTGTCGAGACCCTCAACGGCTACAGGAAAAACAAGCTGACGACCGAAAGCTACAGCTCGCTTTCCGGCGTTGTGAGCGGAACCCTGTCCATTATTCTGAACAACGTCTCAAAGGGCGAGGTCGAGCTTGCCGACTACTGGTTCTCACCTGATCTGACTACCTTCAACACCTTCAGCTTCGGAGCTGTAGACGGCATTCTCCAGAAGGGCTACGAGGAAGTAGAGCAGCAGCAGGCCAAGCTTGAGGAAATCGCAGCTCTGTTTTCCGAGGACCAGAAGGTCTTCAAGGATCCGGACAGGGTCAGCGAATACCATACAAAATACAAGGAAGTTAACAAGGGCAGATTCTATTCATCCAGAGCTTCCAGACACGAGGATTCAATGGATAAGTCCAGAATCTCGCTCGGAGCCTACGGAACAGGCGGCTACGGTTTCTACTTCGTAAAGGAGAAGGATGATTATTCAGAGTACACAAGGCATGTATTCTTCCCGACTGTCAGCCTCAGAGGCTTCTTGAAGGACATCAAGGGCCTTCCTCTGAGCCTTGACCTCAGATTCAAGACTACCGCCGGAAGAACATCGGATCTTTCAGCCATGGCACTTTACCGCTTCAGCGGGGACTACGGAGAAAGGTTCTTCGGTCTGGGAAGACTTACTGCGGGAATCGGTTCTCTTTCTGCTGCCAACGACAAGAACGAACAGCTCAGGTTCAAGATGATAGAGGGAAGGGTCGCAGCCGATTTCGGTGTGCTTGTGACAAACGAGTATGACCATCAGGCTCAAGCCTACATAACACTGGACAACGCCTGGGGTGCGATGAACTCTAAAGACGGCTTTATCAGCGAGTACGGCTTTGTTCCGTCAATTACCGTAAGCGGCGTCTACTATCCCGACTATACGCCTGGCTTCTTTGACAATGACGGAGGAAGATTCGATGTCAAGGGAACTTTCGGTTACAACGTCAAGCAGCAGAAGATCATGTACAGCATCGCACTTGCCGCTGAGTACAAGTTCGAGCTGTCAGAGAGGCTTTCTGTCCGCGTTGACGGAAAGGCCTACACATCAAAGGGCCTGATTCCTCTCAGATCCACCTTCATGCAGTACGGCGGATGGGACGGAATGCCCGGCTATTCACCCGATATCCTTTATGCTGATTTCATCTGCGGCGGAGCAGGTGTCCAGTTCCAGCTGACATCGGGCTTTGTATCAACATTCCTGTCTGTTGTAGTCAGAGGCGGCGTGAGAGCCGACCTTCAGTACGGAATCTTCAGTGCACTCGGGGATGTGGACTTTGATTCTTTGGCTCCTTTTGCAGACAGCTTCACTTCAGGAAAGTGGGATCTTGGCATCTCCGTGGGCTACGGCATCCACTCACTTTTGGGAGACATGATCTTGGGTGTGGGATTCAACAAGAACCTGCAGCTGGCCTTGTATGTTGAACTCAGGTGACGAGGGACTCTGATAAAAATGAAACGGCCTAGGATTCTAGGCCGTTTATTTTTGTCTTTTGGTCGCGCCTGACACGGCTCGAACGTGCAACCTGCGGATTCGAAGTCCGACGCTCTATCCAATTGAGCTACAAGCGCTATAAGAAAAGGTCCAGCCTTTCTAGCTGGACCTAGGGTGGAAGAAGGGGCTCGAACCCTCAACAACCAGATCCACAATCTGGCGCTCTACCATTGAACTACTTCCACCATGACGACTGCCTAAATATGCCCTATGACATGAAAAAAGTCAACCAGGACATTACGTACTTGGGTAGACCTCAAAGTAGTCGATGAACTTCAGGCTCTTTAAGATGTCAACATGCTCCAAGGTTGACATGCTGTCGCTGAATGTGACATTGGCCTTGACGATGTTGCCCTTGACCTCATCACGCTGGAAGGAAACATCTCTGAGCGTTCCGCCGATTTCCTTGATTTTCGCTGCAAGGTCGTTGAATTTCATGTTGTGCTTGGAAAGGCTGCAGGTGATAATTCCCACTGTCTGCACCGGCATGTGCTGATGGTGGATTCTCAGAAGAATCTGGACAATTATGATTATCGCCGTGGTGCAGGTTCCAAGAACGTACATGCCTGCTCCGAAACACATTCCGATTCCGACTGTCGCCCATAGTCCTGCAGCAGTGGTAAGACCTATGATGCTCTCCTTTCTTACGTAGATGACACCAGCACCCAAAAATCCTATGGACTGGATGACGGCAGCTGCGACTCTTCCGCTGTCGGATGTGAGTCTGACTCCGTCGATTGTCGTAACATCAATAAAACCATATTTGGACACTATCATAAGAATGGCACCTGCAATGGCAACGATGATGTGGGTTCTGAGACCTGCGTTCTTGTACCTTTTTTCTCTTTCAAGGCCGATTATGGCGCCGCAGATTGCTGAAAGAATCACCCTTAGTCCAAGGTCCACACAATCTATGAGAGTAAAGTACTTAAGCATAGGAGAAAGATCGAACTGCATTTTACACTCCCTTTTCTATAACGTGGAATTATATCATAGGGTTTTTGAAAATGCCAAAGTTTCTGACATCTATAACGAAAGTGTAATAATAAGGCAGCTAGTATTCCACATAAGTGGGGCAGCGGTCAGCACACTCGTCAGTTCTTTCTCAAGTTTCTGTGCATCACTGTCCGTTATTTTGCCCAAAGCGGGGATGTAGCTCTTTTCTACCCAGCGCTTGATATCGGATTCGCGCACAGAGCGGGACTCGGTGAACCTGTAGTCCGAAACTCTTACTGAGCCGAAACCCCTTTCAAGAGCCTCTGTAATATCTTTTCTTGTGGGAACTGCCTTGTAGATTTCTTTTTCAGCCTTAAGAAGTGTCTCCTGAAGCGGTCCCATGTGGATGAAATCGGAAAGACGGGAGGCCTCGCTTATCAAGGTCTCGCAGAGGACTATGTTTCCGCCTGAAGCCAGGCGCTCTTTTGCATCCTCCAAGACAGAAAGGCCTGTTTTAAGTTCATCGTCGTTCTTACAGCTTAGGATGTTGCGGCCCAGAATGTGCTCGAACTTAATGCCTTTCTCGACGCTTTTGTCCAGGCTTTTCAGGGCATGGTCCACATCGCCGTCCATAATGACGCGCGGTGCGCTTAGGCTGTCTAAGGTCTTTATGTACTGGTCAAGGTAGGCGCGGTCCTCGGAATTCTTCACATGGGCCACGACAAGGCCCTCGGGAGTGTGGCGGAAGGCCTCCCAGACCAGAAGTCCGTGGCCTGCGTTCAGAACAAGGATGCGGTCGGATCGGACCAGATCAAGGCATTGGAACATGCGCTCGCGCATGCCCTCAAGGGCAACGCTTCGCCCGCTCATGGTGCGCCTGAGCCAAAGGTCTCGGCCCTTGTCGTCGGGGGAGAAGGTGAGGTTTTCCGGAAAGGCGTTGATGTCCACGCTTTCAAGCTGGATTTCACGGCGTCTGTTTACAAGGTCCGCGATCTTTTTCTCGTAGCCCAGGCTTCCCACATGGTAGAAGACCTTGCCCTGAAGCTCGTTGGGAAGGTACTGCTGGGCGACCCAGTGGTCCTGATAGGCATGGGGGTACATGTAGCCTTCGCCGTGGCCGAAGCCCTTGGCATCGCGGCTGTTGTCTCTAAGGTGGTTTGGAACCTCGGATGCGGCTGACTCCTCCTGAACAGCCTTCAGGGCGTCAAAGAAGCCCATCTCGCTGTTACTCTTGGGCGCTGTTGCAAGGTACAAGGCGGCATGGGCCAGGTGGTAGCGGCCCTCGGGCATGCCTATTGCATTGAAAGCCGCTGCGTCCGACTGGACAACTACAATGGCGTTGGGGTCTGCAAGGCCCACGTCCTCACATGCGCTTATCATCATACGTCGGAATATAAAGCGGGGATCTTCTCCCGCATAGACCATCTTGGCAAGCCAGTAAAGCGCCGCATCAGGGTCCGAGCCCCGCAGCGACTTTATGAAGGCGCTTATCACATCAAAGTGATAATCCCCCTCCTTGTCGTATAAAACTGCCTTTCTCTGGATGCTCTCTTCGGCCGTTTCCTTTGTGATGTAGATCTTCTTTCCGTCGGGCACAGTTGTCACAACGGCAAGTTCCAGAGCGTTTAAAAGGGACCTGGCATCGCCGTGGGCAACATCCACAAGATGCTCCAAAGCACCTTCTTCAAAGCTCACATCCAGATTTCCGTAGCCGCGCTCCTTGTCCTTTACCGCCTGCCAGGCGATTTTGGTAAGGTCATCTGAGGTAAGGCTTTTTAGCTGGAAGATTCGGGACCTGCTGACAAGGGCTGCATTGACCTCGAAAAACGGGTTTTCAGTCGTGGCACCTATGAGTATGAAGGTTCCGTTTTCCACCCATGGAAGAAGGGCATCCTGCTGGCTTTTGTTCCAGCGGTGGACCTCGTCAACGAACAAGATGGTGCGTGTTCCGTACAGATCCAGGCGGTTACGGGCCGCTTCGATTTCATCCCTAAGTTCCTTGACGCCAGAAAGAACGGCGTTGATTGTTGAAAAGTGGCTTTTTGTGGTGTTGGCAATAACACGGGCCAATGTGGTCTTTCCCGTCCCTGGGGGTCCGTAGAATATGACAGAAGAAAGCTGGTCTGCCTGAATAGACCTTCTTAAAAGTCTTCCAGGGCCGATGATGTGGTCCTGACCTATGTACTCGTCAAGCGTCCTGGGGCGCATGCGGTAGGCAAGAGGCTGTGATTTGATATCGACTCTGCTGCTGTCAAATAAATCGCCCATAATAACCTCAGTCAAGACCAAGAACGTAAGAAGCCACCGAATCCATGGCAGGGTCGGGGGTCGTTCTTATAAGTTTTTCATAGAAAGCCAGAGTCCTGATGTAGACATCCACCAGGTGGTAGGAGAGAAGGGAAATCAGATTCTCATCCGACATGTTCACATCGATTCTGGGATTCTTTTCTCCGTAAAGATTCTCACGCGAGCTTGCCCACGCATTGTAATGAATTGCAACATTCTTCCACGCTGAGGTATCAAGGCCTGAAAGGCGGAACCTGATTACCTCGGCCATCTCATTTTCGCGGTTTTTCTGAATGTCCTCGCTTATGGACGAGATTCCTTCCTCAATCAAGAAGACGGGGTTCTGGAACTGATAGCTTTGGGCCATGGCGTTGAGGTAGGTGTGAACCTCATCAAAGAAGGGCATGATGTAGGAAAGAACATCCTCTTCCCACAGATGTAAGAGCCTGTCCATGCCAGGGATTGTCTTTCTGAGCTGGTCAAGATACTCAAAATCAGAGGGCACCATGCTCACCTTAAAGTTGTTCAGATCCGAAAACAGGGCAGGTACGGCCTTGTCGGTTGCCAGATTCAGAACATAGCTTAGCGTGTAAAGGCAGTCAGCCGAAGAAAGATCTCTCTGCTCCGTATCGGTTGATTTGCACGAGGTCAAACCAAAGGATGCGACCATGGCAAAGAGAATCAGGATGCAGAAGGAAAAAGAGACTTTCTTCATAATGAAATTCTAACATCTTTACTTATTAAATGAGAAGAGCTTTCCGTCCGGAAGAGGGAAACTGACGGAGATGCAGTCAAGGCTCAGAATATCGTCAGTCTCACCGTCACCGTAGATGGTATCGCCTTTGATCGGATGTCCCATCCATGCAAGATGTGCCCTGATCTGGTGTCTGAAACCTCTTGTGATGTTGCAGAGAAACAGGTCTCCCGACCCTGAAATCTTCTGGACATGGGTGACATACTGGACCTTTGAATCAGCTCTTTCGATGTCCGAAACAGGCCTTACCTCCCTGGAACCCGGGCCATAGGAGCGGAAATAGGACTTTATTGTGGCAACGCCCATGGAATTGAAGTAGGGGTCTATACCCTTAAGACGGTCAGAAAGAATTGTGTCTGCAAGATATGTCTTTGAGAAAAGATCCTGACTCTGGATATCCTGAAGATGGTCGTACATCTCCTGGTTCTTGGCAAATATGACAAGGCCGCTTGTTGCGGTATCAAGTCTGTGCACAGCTCCGTGCTCCCAGGGATTCTTTCCGGAAACAGACATGACTGAAGGACAGAATGTGGCCACAATGCCCAAAAGAGTTCCTTCGGGGCTCTGGACCTTCAGAGGAACAGTGGGGATTCCATGTGGCTTGTCCGCAATGGCAAAGTCATCGTCTTCGTAAACAATCGGATTCTCAACCATTGTATTCCTCTGTGATGACACCGTCGGGTCTTTCGCCCGGACGGCTTGTGACTATTTCTATGCGACGTTCTATTTTGGAAAGCTCATCATCCACCTCGGATGCGATCTTCATGCCTTCCTCATAGAGGGAGACGGCCTTCAGAAGGTCGGTATCAGGATCTGACAGAGTTTTGGAGATTTCTTCCATACGTGACAGTTTCTTTTCAAATGTCTTGTCATTGTCCGCCATCTTTTACCTCCTTCACGCCCGCTTTGATGATTCCGTCGGACATCCTGATGTCTATGTCCTGACCCGGTTTTGCATCAAAAGCCCGTCTTATGGACTTTCCGTCCCCAGAACTGATAATAGCATAACCCCTCTGCATCACTGCAAGAGGTGAAAGGGCTTCAAGCTGCCGTCTTAGCAGTTTTGAGAGCGCTTTTTTTTCATTTAGGGCATTTTCCATGCTGTGCATGATGCTCCGCTGGCTTGAATCAAGGCTCATGCGCACGCGGGAAAGTCTGTTTTCAAGCTGGGCTTTGGCACTTGATGGAGAAAACGCAGCAACCCTTAGCTTTATGGAAGAAAGCCGTGTCGTAATTGCCTCAACCATGGACTGACGGATCTTATTTACTTTTTCCAACTGGTCCATGCTGCTTTCACACACAAGCTCTGCTGCAGCCGACGGGGTGGGGGCCCTGAGGTCTGCGACATAGTCCGAAAGTGCCCAGTCAATCTCATGACCTACGGCTGAAATCACAGGGATATCCGAATCATGGATTGCCTCTATCACGCAGTCTTCGGAAAATGGAAGAAGATCCTCAACGCTTCCGCCTCCGCGACCTACTATAATCACATCGGCTAGAAGAAACTCATTGACCTCTTTGATGCGAGCTGCAATGGAAGGTGCGGCATCCTGACCCTGGACAATGGCAGGAAGAATTATTATGTCCATGCCGCCGTTACGCCTGCCTGTGATCTGAAGAATGTCCTGTAATGCCGCACCCGTGGGGCTTGTGATTACCGCAACCTTGGCAGGGCGCTTTGGGATGGGCTTTTTCAGGGAAATGTCAAAGTAGCCGAGGCTGTCATAACGGCGCTTTCTTTCCTCAAGCATGGCCAGAATGTCGCCTTCGCCTGCGCTTTGCATGGAGGAGCAGATTATCTGATATGTTCCTCTGGGCTCAAAGACGCTGATATTGCCTGTAACTATGACCTTCATGCCGTCCTTGGGTCTGAAAGGAACACGGGCTGTGCTTGTCCGCCACATGCAGCAGCCGATTACCGCATCCTTATCCTTTAAGGAAAAGTACCAGTGTCCTGTAGAGGCGGGGCGGAAGCCGGAAATCTCACCTTCTACGGTCAGACCGTAGAAAGAGCCTTCCAAAGTGCTCTTTATGAGGCTGGTGAGCTCTGCGACTGTCAGTTTTGGCATCTGGTTTTCCATATTTATTATGATAACAGAAAAAAAGGCTGCCTGAAACCAGACAGCCTTAGGATAATCGTTACAGATTACTCTTCAACGATTGCTCCGACCGGGCAGACGGATGCGCAAGTTCCGCACTGTGCGCACTTATCCTGATCGATGACATAGATGTCGCCCTCGCTGATTGCCTCTGTCGGGCACTCGCCTGCACATGTTCCACATGCAGCGCATGAATCTGTGATTCTGTATGCCATAGCAAACTCCTTAAAAAGAATTCCTTTTGTACTCCAAATATAGTGCCCAACATAGCCATGCGTCAAGGACAAAGCTTGTTGAAAAGGCCCCTTTTGGATTATGATTACTAACCATGAAGCAACTCGTGCTGGCTGAAAAGCCAAGTGTAGGAAGGGAACTTGCCCGCGTGCTGGGATGCATCAACCGCGGAAAGTATCTCGAAAGTGAACAGTACGTCGTGACATGGGCTTTGGGCCATCTTGTCACTCTCTGCCCGCCGGATTACTACGGCGCCGAATACAGGCATTGGAACCTCAGAAATCTCCCGATTCTCCCCAAGAAGCTTGAGACCATGGTCATTGACAAGAGCAAGGACCAGTATGAAATTGTCAAAAGCCTTCTGGACCGCGAGGATGTGGGTGAGATCATCATCGCAACCGATGCAGGACGCGAAGGGGAGCTTGTTGCCCGCTGGATTTTAAAGCAGGCGGGATGCACAAAGCCTGCAAAGAGACTTTGGATCTCAAGCCAGACCGACATGGCCATAAAGCAGGGCTTTGAGAACCTTAAAAGCGCATCGGACTACGACAATCTCTATGCCGCGGCAGAAAGCAGATCCTATGCAGACTGGTATGTAGGCTACAATGTCTCGCGTGCCATGAGCTGTCACTTTGACACAAGACTCTCCGCGGGTCGCGTACAGACTCCGACACTGGCTCTGATTACAAAGCGCGAAGATGAGATTGAGGATTTTGCAGGGCGCTTTTACTGGACACTCAAGGCAGACTTCGGGTCTTTCAAGGCCTCCTGGTACAGCCCGGAGAACACCATAAAGATCAATGAAGAGAATAAGGCCAACGAGCTTAGTGCAAAGCTCAAGGGTGCAAAGGGCTTTGTCAAATCCGTCAAGGAAGTCCCCAAGGCCGAAAAACCGCCTCTTGCCTATGACCTGACGGAGCTTCAGCGCGATGCAAACAGCATCCTGGGATTCTCCGCAAAAGAGACTCTGGACACACTTCAGAGGCTCTATGAGGTTCACAAGATCGTCACATATCCCAGAACCGACAGCCGCTACATCACAGCTGATATAGTGCCTACCATCCCCGACAGGCTTTCTGCCCTAAGCGCCACAGCCTTCGGACTTCGGGCCGCATCATACATGAGAAACGGAATCCGCACCGACCTTTCGCGCCTTGTGAACGACGAGATGGTAAGCGACCACCACGCACTTCTTCCCACCGAGCAGAAGGTCGATGTCTCTAAGCTCTCATCAAGCGAGAAGGCTCTTTGGGAATTGATAATAACCCGCTTTTTGGAAACACTTTCTTCTGACTATGAATACACTACCACGACCCTTGAGGCCGATGTCTTGGGCGAGCGCTTTGTAGCCCGCCTCACCGTGCCTGTGAAGCAGGGCTGGCGTGATGTTGCAAGGGAAGTGGGAAGACGCAGCGCAGTCTCTTCTGATGAAGAAGAGGACTCCGACCCGGGAATTCTTTCTCTGAAAGAAGGATCTGAGCTTGAGATTAAGGACATTGTCCTGAAAAGAAGCGCAACCCTTCCGCCTGACCGCTACACTGAAGCGGATCTTCTGTTTGCCATGGAGCATGCAGGACGCTTTGTGGAGGATGCAGAGCTTAAAAGCCACCTTGAAAACGGTCTTGGAACACCTGCAACAAGAGCCGACATCATTGAAAAGCTCATTCAGAACAACTGCATAGAGCGCCGCGGAAAAGAGCTTGTTCCAACTGCAAAGGGCCGCGAGCTTGTTCGCCTTGTGCCTCAGCAGCTTAAGAGTGCAGACCTTACAGGAAAGTGGGAGCAGAGGCTATCAGGAATCTCCAAGGGCTCTGAATCAGAGGCTCCGTTTATCGAGGACATCAAGAAAAACGCCACAGACCTTGTGAATCAGGTCATTGCTAACAGGGATAAGTTCGACCCGAACCTCATGGGAGAAAAGGACCGCCTCTGTCCGTTCTGTGGATGGCCCATGATGAAGGTCCTGGACGAATACGACAGGGTCCACCATGTCTGTCAGCGCTTTTCATGCGGCTATGAGGAGATGGAAGTCAAAAAGAAGGTTGAGGTTTCTCCAACTGAAGCCGTTCCCACCCATGCAAGCGCATCGCCTGTGAAGCGTGTCATTGCTACAGCCACACCGTCTTCAAGCGGAAAGAAGACCATAGTCATCCGAAAGGGTGCCGTCAAGGCTGCCGTTGCCAAGGCAACGCCTCAGGTAAAATGGGAGACTGTGACAGAGGTTGTAAAGCCTAGCCACTTCAGAGCCCGTGACGAAAGACCTAACAGACCTGAAAGGACGGACAGACCTGAGAGGAAGCCGTTCCACTCAAATGACAGGACTAGAAGCAGCTACGAAAGCCGTGAAAGCTCAGGCGGCGGAACATTTGCAGACTTCATAAAAGCTGCAGAGGAAAGGAAAAAGCGTGATGAAGAGAGGCGCAAGAAGCGCTGATCAGAACTCAGGCGAGTTCCACTTTTCACAAAGAGTCTTGAAATCAACCTTGTAAAGCCCGATTTTGGGCTTTACTTCCTCGTTTATGACCTTGCCGCTCATTCTGGGGCCCTTTCTGATGAAGTTGCGCCCGCGCACCTGGTGTACAGAAAGTGCCTTTGAGCAGAAGCGTTCATAGCCCTGCTGCTCGGTGCGGTCCTCTATGAGAAACTGCTTGCTGTAAAATAGAACGGCGATATCGCTCATTGTCAGTACAGGGTAGCCGTAGAGCCAGCACCTGGTTCCGAAGTCCAGAGTCTGCCAGAACGCCCCTGAGATTTCCTCGTCATAGCCACGCAGTCTCTGAAAAAGAGCCCTGTCGTAAAGACCTATTCCCAAGAACGGGTAGAGGTTGTCCTCGCATCTTTTGTTGGGCATGAACGACAGAGGGTCAATGTCCTTTCCGTTGAGATGAGGGGCACGAAGTGTGGGAATCTTTTCATTGCTCTTGTTGAAGACCCACGGGCAGATTACAGCAGGATGGTCATCTTCCTTCATGCGTGACTCCAAAGGATGCCAGTCGAAATTCATCAAATTGGTGTCGCTACGCATCGTCAGAAAGTATGTTGTCATGCATACATCGGCAAGGGCGTTGACGCGCTCGGCCAAAGAGGGTGCCTTGGGGAACACAATAAATGTTACATCGGGATAGCGGCTTTGCATCTGCTCCACGGAGAAGCGGTCTATCTGGGAGACCACGTGAAGACAGTAGTTGAAGTTGCCTACAAACCAGTCCAAAGTAGAGCACAGGTCCTCTATGGTTCCCGTGTCCATGATTCCCACGGCAAGGAATTCCTCGCGGTGAAGCTGGTTGATAAGTTGTCCGATGTCCTGTTTGCGGCTTGTAACCGAGTATTTCTGCGTCACAGTCTCATTGTAAACTTAAATAAGGGTTTGGACAATCGGGAATAGGGACGGGGTTCTCAATCACGTGGGTCTTCAGAATTTCATCTGTGGAGATGCAGAGAAAGCGGTAGCGGGACTGATTTTCATCCTTGTCCACGGCAAGGGCGCTTGTGATGTCCACGTGGTACCAGGAATCATTGATGAAGACGCAGTTCCACTCATGCCCCAGTGTGGTGCCCAAGACTCCTTCAGGCACAGTCAGTCGGCCGTAGACAACGGTGCAGGGGATTCCCAGACACTGCATGGCAAACTCAAATGCCTTGGAAAAGGATGCGCACACACCGCTTTTGTTGACCATGACCGAATAAAGGCTCTGATCCAGATTAAGCTCGTCATAGGTGCAGTTGTCCACAAGATAGTCGAACACAGACTTCACCTTGGCAAATGTGGAATTGTCTCTGATTACAAGGCTGTCCACCATGGTGTACAGAGCCTGGGTGATTTCCTCGTTGCGCTTCAGAATCTGCGTTACATCCATGTTGTAAGAAAACTCAACGCGGTGACCTGATATCATGTTGTTCACATAGCTTGTGACATAGGTGTAGTGGTCCACCCAATAGTACTCGGGATGGTCCATCAGAAGGCTCTCATAGGCCCTTTGAATGGAATTCTGGGTCATGGAGCCGCAGTTCCAGCTGCCTATCATGTGGGTCACGCAGTCTTTTATCGCCTGGTACGCAATATGCTCGGTTCTGGAAAGCTGTTCATAGCAGTAGGTGTCAACCTCAGTTGCAAAGACAAAAGCCCCCAGAATAAGAAGCGCCAGAATCAAGACAGTCTTACGCATCAAAGGCCTCCGAAGAGGAAAGCTTTCCTCTCTTTTTCAGACCTTCAAAGCCTGTGCGCCTTAAGACTTCATAGACAGCAATTGCAACTGAGTTGGAAAGGTTCAGCGACCTCTTTCCTTCAAGCATGGGGATTCGCAGCGTACGCTCTCTGTTTCTAACAAGTATTTCCTCGTCAAGGCCGCGGCTCTCGCGCCCGAAGGCAAGCCAGATCTCGGAACAGGAATCACAGGAATCACAAAAGCCGCCGCACAAATCGGCCTCCCAGAGACTGGACGCCCCTTTCTGGGAAAAATACCACAAAGAGGACTCGGGATGGGTGGAGAAGAATTCAGAATCGTCCTTGTATTGGTGAATCTCAAGGCCGTCCCAGTAATCAAGACCTGCACGGCGAAGGTGCTTTTCGTCCAAAGAGAAGCCCAAGGGGTGCACAAGATGCAAGGC
>ONWV01000040.1 GCA_900321635.1 uncultured Spirochaetaceae bacterium
CAAGTACTTTGAGGTCTGGAACGACGTTCTGATGGGCTATCAGAAGACCAAGGACGGCAAGTTCGTCGAGATGCAGAGAAAGTGCATCGATACCGGAATGGGAATCGAAAGAACAATCGCCATCCTCCAGGGCAAGAAGAGCGTCTACGAGACCGAGGTCATGCAGCCGATTCTCAAGAAGATCGGAGAGCTTTCAGGTGTCACATACGGCTCTGATGAGAAGACCGATGTCTCAATGAGAATCATCGCAGACCATATCAGAACCAGCACCTTCATCCTTGGAGACCAGAGAGGAGTTTCTCCTTCCAACGTCGGACAGGGATACATCCTCAGAAGACTCATCAGAAGAGCTGTCAGAAACGGAAAGCATCTGGGAATCGAGGGCACATTCCTTGCCAAGGTCGCTGAGGTTGTCATTGACCTTTACGGCGAGCCTTATCCTGAGCTTGTCCAGAACAAGGACAGGGTCTACAGCGAGCTTACAGCCGAAGAGGTCAAGTTCAGCGAGACACTCGAAAAGGGTGAGAAGCAGTTTGACAAGATGACATACTTCTTGGAGAAGCAGGGTGTCAGAGAGATAGCAGGAGGTTCTGCCTTCAAGCTCTACGACACATACGGCTTCCCGATTGAGCTTACCAAGGAGCTTGCCGCCGAGAAGGGCTTTACCGTTGATGAGAAGGGCTTTGCCGAGGCCTTTGCAAAGCACCAGGAGCTGTCTAGAACCGCCGAGGCCGGCCAGTTCAAGAGCGGACTTGGCGATCACAGCGAGCAGACAACAGCACTTCACACCGCAACTCACATGCTCCAGGCAGCCCTCAGACAGGTCCTGGGCAACGAGGTTGGCCAGAAGGGCTCCAACATCACACCTGAAAGACTGAGATTCGACTTCACCTACCACGAGAAGATGACTCCCGAGCAGATCAAGAAGGTCGAGGACATTGTCAACGAGCAGATCAAGAAGGACCTCAAGGTCACAGTCCAGACCATGAGTCCTGACGAGGCCGTAAAGAGCGGTGCCATCGCCTTCTTCTCAAGCAAGTACGGCGAGCAGGTCACAGTCTACTCAATCGGTGATTTCTCCAAGGAAGTCTGCGCCGGACCGCACGTGGAGCACACAGGTGATATGGGACACTTCCATATCCTCAAAGAGGAAAGCTCCTCGGCAGGTGTCAGAAGAATTAAGGCAGTTTTGGAAAAATAAGACTATAATGAAGTGGCCGGTGAAAACGCCGGCCATTATTTATGGGGGCTTTATGGAACAGAAATATATCGAATCAACGCTTGAGCTGATGGATTTCATCCAGGACAGCCCCTCTTGCTACCATGTGGTGTCAAACGCCCAGGCAATGCTTCAGGACGCAGGGGCGTTGTGCCTAGATGAGAAGCAGAGCTTTAAACTTGAGAAGGGCAACTGCTACTTTGTTACCCGTAACGGCTCTGCGATAATAGCTTTCCGCCTTCCTCAGAAAGAGGCAACCGGTTTTTCTATAGTCGCAGCTCACACGGACTGCCCGACCTTCAAGCTCAAAGCAAAGCCTGAGATTACAAACGGAAGCCCGTATACCACGCTGAACGTAGAAGCCTACGGCGGAATGCTCATGGCTCCCTGGTTCGACAGACCCTTATCCATAGCAGGTCGTGCCTTCGTGAAAGGAAAAAGCGGTCCTGAGGCCCGCCTTGTGAACTTTGACAAAGACCTGTGTCAGATTGTGAACCTCTGCATCCATCAGAACAGAGAGGTCAACAAAGGCTATGAGTACAACGTCCAGAGGGACATGCTTCCTATCATAGGACTTGGCGATGATAAGGTTGAAATCAATGAGATGGTAGCTGATCTTCTGGGCATTGATGTCTCAGAAGTCCTGGATACCGAGCTTTTTCTTTACAATAGAATGAACGGAAGCATCTGGGGCGTGCACGATGAGTTCTTCTCGTCTCCAAAAATCGATGATCTTCAGTGTGCCTTCAGCTCCCTTAAGGCATTCATCACAGCAGAAGATTCCGAATCTTCCAAAATCCAGATGGTTGCTCTTTTTGACAACGAGGAAGTGGGAAGTACGACAAAGCAGGGTGCGGACAGCGATTTTCTCAGACAGACCGTGCACCGCATAGGCTGTGCACTGGGCTTTGATTTTGACAAAAGATGTGCTCTTCAGGCATCAAGCTTCATGCTCAGTGCGGACAACGGACACAGCATGCACCCGAACTACATGCAAAAGTGCGACCCGACAAATAAGCCTGTGATTAACGGCGGAGTCATGATCAAGTACGCAGGAAACCAGAAGTACACAACAGATGCTTATTCTGCTTCCTATCTTAAGAGCATCCTCACGGAGGCAGGCATTCCGTACCAGATGTTCTTCAACAACTCAAGCGTCACAGGCGGAAGCACATTGGGAAACATCTCAACAAGCCAGTTCTCGATTCCCACTGTGGATATCGGAGCTGCCCAGCTTGCCATGCACTCTCCATACGAGACTGCGGGAACCAAGGACACTCTTAATCTGACAGAGGGCATGAGAGCCTTCTATAAGGTCTGAACTATTTAGGCAAATAAAAAAAGGCGTCTCGATTGAGACGCCTTTTCTGTTTCAGCCTAGCTGAACGATTCTCAAAGATGATAGAGAAGTCCAAGAGCACCGGCCCAGCTGAAACCTGCCTTAGCATAGTCACCGGAAACACCGATTCCGACACCGCCAGCAAGTCTGAGGTAAGCTGTGAAATCACCGACGTTCTTCCATGTCCAATCATAGGAAACAGAACCGGTTGCACGAGCTGCAACTCCGAAAGACTTGAAGTCTGTGAAGATACCGGCCTGGAGACCGACGTTGACATCGAAGCTGGCCTTTCCGATCTGGAAGTCAGTAACCTTGTACTGTCCGCCGACGACTGCATCAAGTGCCTTATTGACAAATGCGAAACCGACTGTTGCATAGCCGTCCCACTTGTCGTCAATCTTATAGCTGAATGTGATTCCGGAAGGATTTCCAGCCTCAAGACCCACTCCTGCAACGCCCTTGGCTGCAACAGGAACGATTGTCAATGCTACGAGAGCAAGAACAATAAGAACTTTCTTCATTTCGAATTCTCCTATCGCCCCGAACGGGGCATGTATTAATACACCACGAAATATATCACTAATAATAAAGAGTGCAAAGTATGCAAAGACACCGTTTTTGTATATTATGGCCTCAGGAGTTTTGAAATGCAGAACAATCAGACACGACAGCTGACATTCAGAGGAGCACTTACAGGAATTCTTGGACTGGTCATAATCACAGTCAGTTCAATGTATGTTGCCCTTAGAATGGGAGCTCTTCCGTGGCCGACGGTCTTTGTCACCGTCCTTTCAATGTCCATCATAGGACGTTTTAAAAACAGCAGTCTTCAGGAAATCAATGTCACACATACACTTATGAGTGCGGGAGCCATGGTTGCCGGAGGTCTTGCCTTTACCATCCCTGGTCTTTGGATAATCAATCCAGGTGCAAAAATCCCGTTCCTTCCGATTCTTGTCATGGCCATATGCGGAGCTGTTTTAGGAACACTCTTGTCGGCACTTTACAGAAAGAATCTGATAGTCGATCAGAATCTGGATTACCCGATAGGTCAGGCTGCATACAATACTCTTGTCACAGGTCTTAAGAAGGGCAAGGAATCTGTAAAGCTCTTTGTCTCAATGGCCGCAAGTGCTGTATTCACATTCATGAGAGACCTCTTCGGCTGGATCCCGTCTGTTGTCACTCTTTATCCTGGAAGCTCAAGCATCGCACCCATATCCATGTGGATAAGCCCCATGGCAGTGGCAATCGGTGCCATGATCGGAAAGGTCTTTGCGCTTTTGTGGTTCGGCGGAGCCATCTTGGGCTTTCTGGTCATCACTCCCATAGGAATCTCGGCCGGATGGTTCTCTGACCTTGCTGTGGCTGATCTTTTCAGACAGAACCTCGGAGTAGGACTATTAATCGGAACAGGTCTTGCGGTCTTTGTCAAAGCCCTGGTCAGAATAATAAAGAAGAAGGATTCCAAGGGCAAAAAGATCAACGTTGCAAAAACAAGCGTTGTTCCTGTTGCATGTGTTCTTGTCTTTGCAATTGTCATGATGGCTCTGGGAACGGATCTTAACATCCTTCAGGCTCTGCTTGCCGTAGTGGGCGTGTGCCTTACATGTCTCTTAAGCGGAATGATAACAGGAATGAGCGGCGTCAACCCGATGGAGGTTTTCGGAATGCTCATCATGCTTCTTGTACAGGTCATCTGGAATCCGTCGCTTCTGGTTCTCTTTATCACAGCAGGCATGGTCACCGTGGCCTGCGGGCTTTCAGGCGATGTGATGAATGACCTTAAGAGCGGCCACATGCTGGGAACCGACCCGAAGCAGCAGATTCTTGCCGAGGGCATCGGAGGCGTCATAGGAGCTGCAATTTCTGTGTGTGTCCTGTTTATCATGCACAAGAGTTTCGGTGGCTTTGGAACAGACCTACTGCCTGCTCCTCAGGCCAGAGCCGTTGCCTCAATGGCAAGCGGACTTGGATCCTCTCCTGTGTTCTATATCGGAATGGCGCTGGGCCTTGTTCTGTTTCTGTTCAACATTCCAGCATCAGCACTGGGCCTTGGAATCTATCTTCCTTCATACATCTCGATGATTGTAGGCTTCGGCTACATCATTTCGGCTGTGGCCAAGAAGATTACAAAGGCCAGCGACAACACAATGAACCTCGTCTCAAGCGGTCTTCTCGGCGGTGAGGGAATAAGCGGCGTAATCATCGCCATAATCAGCATATTCGCATGACAGAACCGTTCTCCCTTTTTGCCAAAAGTCCTTCTCAGATCTGTGATGCCCTGAATCTTGAAAAACAGTTTCAGGGAAAGCAGATTTACCAGTGGCTTGTAAGAGGCGCCACCTCCTTTTCCGAGATGACGAATCTTCCCAAAGCTCTGAGGGAGAATCTTCAAAGCCTGCACCCGAGTTTTTTCTCAAGCACCGTGGAAACCAGCCAGAGCGACCCAGACGGCGCTGCCAAGCTTGCGCTGAAACTCTATGACTCAAACATTGTTGAGTGCGTTCTTCTGACTGACAAAGAAGGCGAGCTTACTGCCTGTCTTTCAAGCCAGGCAGGCTGTGCCATGGGCTGCCGCTTTTGCAGGACAGGCACGCTTCATCTGAAAAGAAACCTCAATGCCTTTGAGATAATCGAGCAGTTCATGCACCTTCAGAAGGCGGCCCCTGCAAAGATTTCCCATGTTGTGTTCATGGGAATGGGAGAGCCTTTGGCAAACATAGACAATGTGCTTTCTGCCATAACCTTCCTGCACGACCCTGAAGGCCTTAATCTGAGCCACAGACGAATCACCATCTCGACATGTGGCCTTGTGCCGGGAATAAACGAGCTTAGAGTCCGCAAGGTTCCCGTTAAGCTTGCAGTCTCTCTTGTCAGCGCCGATGACGAAAAGCGCTCTGCCCTGATGCCCGTCAACCGCTCTTTCCCGCTTCCGAAGCTGCGCGAGGCCCTTGTGAAGTTCCAGAAGGTCAGCACACGACGCTTTACCTTCGAGTACTGCATGATAAAGGACCACAACATTGGACCAGATGATGCACAAAAGCTTTTCCGCTTTTGCCGCGGCCTTGAGGTGATAGTGAACCTGATTCCATTCAATCCGTGCCCGGAGCTTCCTTTTGAGACTCCGTCGGAAGCTGAAATCAGAGCCTTTACCACAGAGCTGAAGAGACTCGGTGTTGATTACACAATCAGAATAAGCCGCGGGCGCACCATACGCGGAGCCTGCGGACAGCTTGCAGGAAAACTGGAAGAAAACCGTTAAACGTTGAACTTGAAGAACATCACGTCGCCGTCCTGGACAACGTAATCCTTTCCTTCAATTCTGAGCTTGCCCGCCTCTTTGACCTTGGCTTCGCTTCCGTATTTGAAAAGATCCTCGCAGTTGTAGACCTCGGCCTTGATGAAGCCCTTCTCAAAATCGGTGTGGATTACTCCCGCAGCCTGCGGGGCCTTGCTTCCTGCCTTGAAGGTCCAGGCTCTGTCCTCGTCGGGGCCTGCGGTGAAGAAGGTTCTGAGACCCAGCGTAGAATAGGCCTCACGGATCAGGGCGTTCATTCCGCTTTCCTCAAGACCTACGGCCGCAAGGAACTCGGCACGGTCTTCGGGTGTGTCCATGGCGGCGATTTCGGCCTCGGTCTTGCCGCAGATGGTGATGACCGACGATCCGCGTGATGATGCGATGGCCTTGACGGTCTTCACATAGTCGTTTTCAGTTCCGATGGAGCCCTCGTCAATGTTGCACACGTAGATTACAGGCTTCATGGTGATCAGGTGAAGATCATAAACCAGGGCGCGCTCTTCGGGGTCTGTGATGATGGAGCGTGCGCTTTGACCTTGCTCAAGGCCGGCCAAAAGGCGCTCGTAGATGGGAAGAAGGGCCAGAAGCTCCTTGGAGTGGTTGACCTTGGCAAGCTTTGAGTCCTTCTGATATCTCTTGTCCACCGTGTCGTAGTCTGCAAGGCACAGCTCAATATCAATAGTTTCAATGTCACCTGCCGGGTCGACTTTATTGTTCACATGTATGATGTCGGGATCGTCGAAGCAGCGCACCACATGGGCAATGACTCCGACTTCGCGGATGTTGGCCAAAAACTTGTTGCCAAGACCTTCGCCCTTTGAGGCTCCTGCCACAAGACCTGCGATGTCCACGAACTGAACCACAGCTGGAATCACCTTTGCAGGCGGAATCAGGCTGACGATTTTATCAAGTCTCGCATCGGGAACGTTGACAACTCCGACGTTCGGTTCGATTGTGCAGAAAGGATAGTTGGCAGCATCTGCCGGGGCACTTGTGAGTGCCGAGAAAATGGTGGATTTTCCTACGTTCGGAAGTCCTACAATACCGCAATTAAGTCCCATTATGTTTCTCCAGACTTCAGAATCATATCATCTTTTGAACTCTTATGATAGGATGTGGCTATGAAAAGAAAAACAACTGTCTTGCTTTCTATTGTTCTGATATTTATGCTTCTTTCTTCATGCGCTACCTCAAAGGTGGAGGCGGTTGCCGTACCAGCTTCGGAGCCTTCGAAGCCGGAGGCGGAGACCTCGGCCCAGGCTGCGCCGGGCCAGATTACTCCTGCACAGCCAGAGGAGGGTCCACAAGAGCCCACACAGCCTGCCACGCAGAAGGCCCCCTCAAAGTGGAAGATTGGGGAAATCGGTCCTGATGGCGGCCTTGTCTTTGAATGCGGGCCCTTGATGCTGGAAATCTCCCAGGCGCTTTATGAGACAGCCTCCTTTGATCAGGCCAAGAAGCAGATTGAGGAGATGGGCTTCAGGCTTCCGACCATAGATGAGCTTAAGGCCCTGTATGAGCAGCTGGTTCTGACAGAGATCAGCGATCTTGAATGGACGTATTACTGGAGTTGCGACGAGTCGGCGGACGGGAACGTGCTGATATTGAATTTTGACACGGGCTTTGAGGGCAAATTCTACAAGGACATGGACTTTGTAAGCGCAATAGGCGTGAAAGAAGTCTGAGGCGTTGGGTAGAGCTCAGGGGGCGGAGGGGTTCTATACCAAAAAAATTCCAAAAAATGACGATTTTATGGTAAATTGCCAAAAAATCGACGGAAATTGGAATTTTTATGGTATTCTGAAGCCCATGACAAAGACATCTCTCATAAAAAACCTCCAGGAAATGGAATCGCAGTTGGGAATTCTCATCGACAGGCTCGAAAAGATGGACCATAAGGTGTCCGGGACCTTGTATGTGGCCACAAAGAAGCAGGACGATTCAAAGAAGGATATCATCCAGTTCTACAAGGCGGAGGTCACAGAAAAAGGGCCTGCAAAGACCTATCTGGGCAAGGACCAGCATGAAACTTTGGTCAATCTGGCCAACAAAACATATCATGACAGGATGCTCGCTGCGGCCAAGGAGGAGAAACGTCAGATCGACCGATGTCTTGCCACTTTGGCTTCCGGGAAGGGGCTTTCTGATATCGACGATGTCTTTCAATCCCTTAATAAGGCCGTGCAGGACCTCGTGACCCCGATAAAGAATACGGACGAGGCCTTTGCCCGCGATTGGTACAAAAAGTACAAGTTCGCTGTAAACCATAGAAAAGAGGTCAATTCCCCGCTGATTACGGCCAGGGGCGATGTGGTGAAGTCAAAGAGCGAGGTAATCATAGCGAACAGGTTGTATAGTCTTGGAATTCCTTACTTGTATGAAAGCTCCATCGCACCGGAAGAAGAATTAAGATCACGCTATCCGGATTTCTTTATTCTGAACAAGAGAACACGCAAAGAATACATTTGGGAACATCAGGGCAAGATGGATGACAGAGATTACTGTCTGGATTCGCAGTACAAGCTCGAGTGGTTCTGCAAGAAAGGATATATTCTAGGCAAGAACCTGATCTTCACATATGAGGGATCAGCCAGAGCTTTGAGTACAAAATATGTGGATGCTTTGATCAAGGAGTTTCTGATCTGATAAGCCAGCACTCAAATCAGTATTCAAGATAGAAGCGGATGGGCTCGTGCAGGAGCAGAAAATCAATCAGCGGGAAGGAGAACTCGACAGTCTTGGAGTTTCGGATCTTGCCGTTGTGGGCCGTTATGGCCTGAGGGGCGACCACCTGAATCTTCACCGATGACTTTTCAATGCTGTCCGGGCACTGTTCGCCCAGGATGAAACTGACCATCTCGAGGTACTCGGCCTTGGTGAGGTCGTGGTTGTACAAGGGCCCGTAGACTTCGAAGTTTGGATCTCCGAGGAAGGGGATGATTGTGGTCAGCTGCTTGAAGTTGTCCATGTTGATGTTGATCTCAACATGGGTGCGGCCGTTTTTCTCAGTGAGGGTGACGATCGACTGGTCGGGTACGCCCTTTGAGAGGTCGACCAGAAGCTGGTTGAAATCGGAGAACGAGAAATCTCCCATGTAGGTGTTGTGGCCCGTCTCGATAAATCGGATGCCGCTTGTGACCTTGGAGGCGCGCAGGTTGTTCTCAAAGTCCTGTACCGCAACGTCCAGGATGGGGTCGTTGTTGCCCTTGTCGTCCCAGTTGGAGAGGTCTTCCACGACGCCTACGAAGAAATCATCCACGGAGATGTCCACATGGCTCTTGCCGTCGGTTGCCCTGTTGAGTGAAAGCTTCTCCGAAACCACGCAGGAGGAGAGGACAAAACTCAGCGAGAAGATTGCGCAAATAAGCAGGGCCGAATGCTTTCTCATGGCTCAATGATAACCTATCGGAAAGGTTTTGAACACTATTCTTAATCTTTAGATTAAGGGCAAAAACCACACAAAAAAGATGCCATTTCATGGTTGACAACTGCCTGTTTCACTACTATATATTGTAGGGCATCCGACGCTGACAAAGGGTCGGAAACAAGGAGATCAAGATGGCTGAGAAGAAAGTTATCATAGTCGAGTCCCCGACAAAGGCAAAGACCATCAGAGGAATTCTGGGGTCAGACTGCACCGTTGTGGCTAGCAACGGCCATATCAGGACACTTCCTAAGAACGACCTCTGTATTGATATCAGAAACGGCTACAAGCCCAAATATATATTGGATGAGACCAAAGAAAAGGCCATCGCCCAGATCAAGAGCGAGATGAAGAGCGCCGACGAGCTGATACTCGCAACTGATGAGGACCGCGAGGGAGAAAGCATCAGCTGGCACCTTGTCGAGGTCTTAAAACCCAAGATGCCGTATAGGCGCATGGTATTCCATGAGATTACAAAAAAGGCAATCCTTGAGGCCTTCAAGAACGGCCGCGATCTTGATATGAACCTTGTCCACGCACAGGAGGCCAGGAGGGTTCTGGACAGACTCTACGGCTACACAATCTCACCCGTTCTTTGGTCAAAGCTTTCCAACAAGAGCCTCAGCGCAGGCCGTGTCCAGTCACCGGGCCTCAGGCTTGTTGTGGACAGAGAGCGCACAAGACTTACATTCAAGAAGTCCGAATACTGGGATCTTAAGGCCGTCTTCGCAGAGGGCTTTGCCGCATCGATCGACTCCGTGGACACAAAGCGTGTTGCCAACGGTAAAGACTTTGACAGTGACAGCGGAAAGTACAACGCAAACTCAAAGGTCATCCTCCTTTCAAAGGCCGATGCCGTTGCCCTTGCAAAGGCACTTTCAGGAAGCACTTTCACAATCAGCGATGTGAAGGAGAAGCAGGTCATCCAGAAGCCTGCGGCTCCGTTTATCACAAGCACACTCCAGCAGGAAGGAAACAGAAAGCTCCACCTGTCTGCACGTGACACAATGCGCGTGGCACAGAGCCTGTATGAAAAGGGATATATCACATACATGAGAACCGATAACCCGGCTCTGAGCCAGGAAGGAATCAAGGCAGCACGCGAGGCGGCTCTGGCTCTGTACGGTTCCGACTATGTTCCCGCCGATTCCAGACAGTATTCAGCAAAGAGCACCGCCCAGGAAGCCCACGAGGCCATAAGGCCCGCAGGCGAGCGCTTTGTCGCCCCTGAGGACACAGGTCTTACAGGACGCGAGTTTGAGCTCTATTCCATGATCTGGAAGAGAACCATCGCCTCCCAGATGACCAACGCCGTAAAGCAGAACACCACCGTCACAATTGATGCCGAGACTTCTGACGGAAGAAAGACCGTGTTCTCGACAACCGGTGTCAGAATCGAGTTCCCAGGCTTCATCAGAGTCTATGTAGAAGGATCCGACGATCCTGATGCAGCATTGGAAGACAAGGAAACTCCGCTTCCGCTGGTAGCTCCGGGCCAGGTTCTGAAGGCAAATAAGATTGAAGAGATCGGACACGAGACAAAGGAGCCCAACAGATACACCGAAGCATCCCTTGTCCAGACACTTGAGAAGCTTGGAATCGGAAGACCTTCCACCTATGCATCAATCATCGACAGACTGTTTGAGAAGAACTACGTCATCCGTGATAACGGAACTCTCGTTCCTACATTCATCGGTTTCGGCGTAATCCAGCTTCTGGAGAGGTTCTTCGGAGACAGAATCGACTACGGCTTTACCAGTGACATGGAAAATGCCCTTGACGAGATTGCCCAGGGCAAGCTTGACGAGCTTCAGTTCCTCAAGAGCTTCTACGAAGGAGAGAAGGGACTTGATTCGCAGGTGCGCTCCAACAAGGCCAAGATCAACTCAAAGGACATCAAGAAGCTTGATATCCCGCAGCTGGGAGAGGAAAACAGCATCTATCTCGGACCCTACGGCCCGTATGTGCGCGACGATGAAGGTAAGTTCATCTCCATTCCCGAGGACTGGACTCCTGCAAGCGTGACTGATGAGAAAATCCGTCAGCTTAAGGCCAGCGGAAACCAGAAGGCTGAGACAAAGACCAATGCCCCGCAGAAGATCGGCGAGACAGAAGACGGTCAGCCCATTTTGTACTGCACAGGAAAGTTCGGTGACTACTGGCAGATCGGTGACAGAGCCAAGACCGAGGACATCCGCAGATTCAAGGTTCCCAAGGAGCATATCGGAAACAGGGAAATCTCAGCCGAGGCTGTCATGCGCTACTTCTCACTTCCGAGAACGGTAGGACAGGCCGCAAACGGCGAGGCCATCACAGCCGATATCGGCAAGTTCGGACCTTACATCAGATGCGGCAGCGATTTCAGAAGCATCAAGAGCTCGAACGACCTTTTCACAATCACAGAGGAAGAGGCCAGGGCAATTCTGGATGCTCCGAAGGAGAGCTCAAAGGTTTCTTCATCCAGAGCAAAGACAGCATCTGGCAGCAAGAAGGAGTCCTCCAACCAGGCTATTGTGGATTTCGGTGAATATGACGGAAAGAGCCTTGGAATCTTCCACGGAAGATACGGCTACTATCTCAGACACGGAAAGGACAACATAAGCCTTCCCAAGGACTATAAGCAGAACGAGGCTGCCTGCAAGGCAATGAAGCGCGAAGAAGCTATCTCGCTTCTGGGCTGACCCGGCTGACCTCAAGTACTGTTAAAACATCGCCTCGGACTGTGAATCTTATTTCATAGTCCGAAAAGCGCATGCCGTAGACCCTGTCAGGGTCGTCCTGATACTGGGGCCTTGGGTCCTGCGACAGAGTCTGCTCAAGGATTGCAGCATCCTGGCCCAAAATGGCCTTCTGCTCATCTGAGAGAATCACCTTCAGAACCCTGAATTCATTTTTATCCACAAAGCCGGATTTTGCATCGCTGTGACAGTCAAAGGATGCAAGGTACGGCTTTATGTCGTAAATGGGGGTTCCGTCCAGGAGGTCGGCTCCAAGTACCTCAATCACAGGTCCTTCATCAGTTTCTATGATCTGCTTAAGTCTCACGCTTGAAAGCCCAAGAGGATTGGGTCTGAAAGGGGACCTTGTGGCAAAGACACCGACTCTTGTGTTGCCGCCCAGCCTGGGAGGTCTGACCGTCGGTCTGAAAGGCTCGTCACCATCTTCTCCGTTTTTGGAAAAGCCCCAAATCAGCCACAAGTGGGAAAAGCCCTCAAGGCCACGCAGGGCATTGATGTCACGGAATTCCTTTTCAAAAACGATTTTGGATACCATGTCAGTCAACCCGCTCTGCCTAGGGATTCCGAACTTCTCTTTGTACATGTTTCTGATATGTGCGATTGTCTTAAGATTCATAACTTGATTTTAACTTCCACAGGGCGTTGTTGCAAAGGCCTGAGCCAAATAGTATCATTTACGACGTATGAACAGAACTTTAGATATTCTGATTACTGTGTTTTTTGGTTATAACGCAGGCTATTACAATATTCTGGGTGTCCTGTACATCGCAGGACTCTTTCTGCTTTTCAGAAAATCGCAGATTAAACCATGGTGGGCCTTGGTTCCCTGTTTCAGGGAATACATGCTTGCCAAATGCGCGGGAAACGCAAAAGCAGGTCGTGTTCTGTTCTTCATGGACATCGTTTCCACCGCAATATTCCTTGTGGGCGAGAGAATCGAGATAGCATCGTTTTCTGTCCCTGCCGCGGCAATCAAACTTGCTGTTTACATAGTCATACTCATCTTCAAAATCAGAGTCTACAAAGCTTTGACCGATGTTTACAAGGTCAGCCGAAAATGGGTTCTGGCATGGGTTTTTGCCGCGTGGATTACAGCTCTGATCTGGGGAATCTCTCCCAAGTTCAAGCCCTCCGAAGAAGCTGATGGCCTTGTCCCTGAAAATGCCTTACAGGAAGAAATCGAGATTATCCACACATGGTTTAGGGATCTTGGAGCAAACTTCAAGCGCCTGTTTTCGTTCTTTGCCTTCGGCGGTGACTGGAAGAGCCTTCCCATTGCCATTGTGATTACCGCGATTGTGGCCTCTGTTGCCCGTAAAGACTTTTTCTCGACCATGGACGGAACAATCAAGGGTTCGCTGGCACTGACTTGCATCGCAATCTGGAATGGATGCTTCAACTCCATCACAACTGTCAGCCGCGAGCGCAAGGACATCAGAAAGATGTGCAGCGGCGGCATGAAGGTATCGTCCTACATAGTCTCGATATTCATCTACCAGCTTGTAATCTGCCTGGTTCAGACGGTTCTGACAATCTATACCTGCCATCTCATAGGAATTTCGTTTCCGCATGACGGCCTTTTTGTAAGCTCGCTCATGGTTGAGATAGGCTTTACAATGTTCCTGATAACCTTCGGCGCCGACATGATGTCACTGACCATCTCCGCCTTGGTAAAAGACTCTGTCGCCGCCATGACCATCATGCCGTTTGTCCTTGTAGTCCAGCTGGTGTTCTCAGGAAGCGTCATCAACGTCTCCACCTGGAATCACAGCATCTCGCGCTACACAATCTCCAACTACGGCGTCAAGTGCATCGCCTCCCAGGCCGACTATAACCACCGCCCCATGATGCTCGCCTGGAATACCCTCCAGTCCATCAAGGATACCGAGGTCGGTACTGTCGTCAACCTGAACGATGTCCTTGATGCCTTTGAGGAGAAGAACGCAACTCCTGCCATGAAGGAGCTTCGTGCAACCAAGATATCGGACCTTTTCTCTGCCAAGAATATTGAAAAGACAATAAAAGAGAACAAAGCCCTGAACGCTGTTTTGGACCGCGACCTTAAGATTGAGACAACAGTGGGGGACATCTTGGACATGCTTCAGGATGAAAAGCGCTTTCCTGCAGTAAAGGACCTGAGGGCTGTTGATATCAACAAGTCATTCACAGTCAGGGAAATCAAGGAGATTCTTGATAAGACGGATGCATTCCAGTCAGTCAAGGACGACAAGATAATCTACGGCCTTTTCACCGTAGAGACTGCCATTGAGCTTGTCATGAGCTTCTTCGAGGACAAGACCATCGACGTGTCCATCAATGTGGGCAAGGTCATGGACAGCGTTCTTTCCATGGATGATGTGGTTAAAGCAAGGGACAAAAAGCCGTTTGAGGGCATGACGCTCAGAAAGATTCTGAACATGATAGGCCTTGAGAACATTGTTTCAAGTTTTAATAAGACCCTCTCGGATCCGGATATGACAGTAGGCCAGTTCATTGACGGCCTTCTTGTCAAGGAAGAAGTCAAAAAGCTCAGGAATGTGAAACTGGACTTCACAGCCAAAATCGGAGAGATCATCGACCTTGTGGGCGAGGCTAGGGTGAAGGACTTCCTTATCACCAACACAACAGAGGCAGCAACGGTGGACGAATATGATCACACTAAGGTAAACATCGCCTTCTACTGGAAGATGCTTTCTCTGTTCATCCTTATCTTTGCATTCACATCGATAGTCTCAATCGCCGTGAGCATGAAGGCCGGAAACAAAAAGACTACCGCGGTAAAACGGTAGTCTTTAAAACCTTTTAAATCAGCTTATTACTTTCTGACGATGGTTGACTGCAGAATAGCAAAGAAGATCAGAATATCAACGATGATGCTCTGAACAAAGTCTACAAGCTCATAGTCTCCGATATTCACGATGTCCTTG
The DNA here is from genome assembly GCA_900321635.1 of uncultured Spirochaetaceae bacterium. Lineage (GTDB taxonomy): Bacteria > Spirochaetota > Spirochaetia > Sphaerochaetales > Sphaerochaetaceae > UBA9732. The sequence continues at coordinate 14,949 of ONWV01000040.1, forward strand.
AACAGAATGATGAAAGCCCAGAACACAACGGCAACGATTCCGCTGATGACTCCGACTTTTGCAGGCATTCCCTTGATGATCTGATCGGCTGCGATTCCTACACCTGCAAGAGCAATGACTGCTGAAACGATGTAGATGAAAGCATCCTCACCCAGGAACTTGAAAAACGGTCTTGTAAACTCTGTTCCTCTTGTGCTGATGAATCCTGCGATTCCCATGAAAGTGAGCAGAATTCCGACAAGTATCTTGGTGAAAACTGCAAAATCAAA
>ONWV01000004.1 GCA_900321635.1 uncultured Spirochaetaceae bacterium
GAACGATTTCTCCGGAGAATGCACTGGCTGAGGCAGCCAAGATTGCCAAGGATCATTTTTCCATCTTCATCAACTTCGATGAGAGCATGGTCAATGGCACGCAAGAACCTAATGAAGGGTTTCAAAAAGCCCAGATCGATTTCAATGGAGCACAGCAAAGTTGAAGCCAACTATGGTAAGTTCACCGCCTATCCGTTTGAGAGAGGATTCGGAACTACCATCGGCAACACCCTGCGCAGAGTTCTCTTGTCTTCTATTCAGGGTTATGCAGTCACCGCTGTATGGTTCACATACTATGATGCAGACGGAACTTCCCATCTGATTTCCAGCGAGTTCGAGGCTATTCCGGGAGTCAAGCAGGATATCTGCGAGATCATCGCCCGCCTGAAGAAACTCAGACTCACAATGCCTGAAGATGTCGAGTCGACCACAATCTCCCTCGAGTGCAAGGGTCCGGGAACAATCACCGGAGCTGACTTCGAGAAGGACCGCATTGAGGTCATCAACAAGGATCTTGAGATCTTCGACATGATGGATGACACCAATCTTGAGATGATGGTTCAGATTGACTTTGCCAGAGGTTATGTCCCGGCAGAGATCAGCCAGAACTACGTCGAGGTCATCGGTACAATTCCCGTCGATGCAATCTTCTCACCGGTCACACGCGTGAAGTATTCCATCGAGCCGACCCGTGTCGGTCAGAGGAATGACTATGACAAGCTGAATCTCGAGATCTGGACAGACGGTACAATCTCTCCGGAGAATGCACTGGCTGAGGCTGCAAAGATCGCCAAGGACCATTTTTCCATCTTCATCAACTTTGATGAGAGTATGGTCAACAGCAGTGACGAGGTTGACGAGGAAGAGGAGAAGATCAGAAAGATCCTCAACACTTCCGTCGAGGAGCTGGAGCTCACAGTCCGTTCAAGCAACTGTCTGAAGAACGCCAACATCCGCACAATCGGAGACCTCACAAAGATGACGGAGGAGGAGATTGCCAAGACCAGAAACTTCGGCAAGAAGTCCCTCTCTGAAATCAAAGAAAAGCTCAAGGAGTGGAACCTTGGACTTGGAATGACAGATTACAGTGTCCTGAAGAACTCAATCAGAGTCCCGGGCAACAAGGAAGAGAACAATGAAGCATAAGATTGGATTCAACGCTCTGAGCAGAAACAACGCAGAACGCAAAGCCCTCAAGAGAAACATGGTCACAAGCCTGTTCCGCTTCGAGAGAATCGAGACAACCAAGGCTAAGGCCAAGGAAGTCCAGCGCCTTGCGGAGAAGATGATCACAAGAGCCAAGGTTGACAATGTGCACAACCGCAGACTTACCTCTGCCATCCTTTTTGATGAGGCAGTCGTAAACAAACTGTTCACCGAGATCGCTCCGCTTTATGCTGACGTAAACGGTGGATACACCAGAATCATCAAGACAGCAAACCGCCTTGGTGATGCCGCCGAGATGGCGATCCTTGAGCTGACAAAGAAGACTGAGAAGCCGGAGAAGAAGGCCAAGGAGAAGAAGGAAGAGAAGAAGGCCTGAGGCCACCTTCCTGACAAGGCCCTGAAAACGGGCAAGCCGGAGTTGTTGCAACTCCGGTTTTTTTATACACAAAAGGTTACTAAATTCAATTTTAAATCTTGCCTTGACAGTATTTTCCTCAGCTTATAAGATTAATCAGTTAAAAAGGGGGAGTAGTATGAATACACTCATATGGATCCTTCTTTGTCTATGTTGTATTGGAATCGGCTGGCTTGGCCGCTGGCTGTATGGAAAATTTAAGCTTACTTCAGTTGAGCAGCAGGCTGTGAGACTGAACCAGGAAGCTATTAAAGAAGCCGAAGCTAAAAGCAAGGAACTCTTGCTTGAGACTAGAGATACACTCCTGAAGGAGCAGAAGCAGCAGGAACGCGAAGAGCGTGACAGACGTGCAGAGCTGCAGCGCTATGAGAGGCGTCTGCTTCAGAAGGAAGAGAACTTGGAGAAAATCCAGGAAACCCTGGATTCCGTCAAGTCTAGACAACAGGATAAAGAAGCAAAGCTTGCTGTCCGTGAAAAACAGATAGCAGAAAGTGAAGCCAAATGGCAGTCTGAAATCGAGCGCGTCGCCGCAATGACAAGCGACGAGGCCAAGACCCTACTCATTGAAAAGATGCAGAACGAGGCCCGCAGAGACGGGCAGAGTCTGATCAACAAGATTGAGCAGGAGGCCATTGCAAAGGCTGATAAAACTGCCCGCGACATCATCGTCACCACAATACAGAGACTCGCTACGGAGGTTGTCTCCGAAAGTACTGTCAGTTCTGTAAGCCTGCCAAGTGATGAGATGAAGGGTAGAATCATCGGCCGCGAGGGAAGAAACATCAGAGCTCTTGAGACGCTCACAGGTGCGGACATCATAATCGATGATACCCCTGAAGCTGTAGTCATCTCTTGTTTCGACCCGATCAGAAAAGAGATTGCAAGAGTCTCCCTCGAGCGTCTGGTCCAGGACGGAAGAATCCATCCTGCCCGCATCGAGGAAGTTGTCACAAAGGTCACCAAGGAAGTGAACCGCATCTGTGCCGAAGAGGGAGACAAGGTCGTCTTTGACCTGGGAATCCACAACATGAGCCAGGAAGAGGTCAGAGCCCTTGGAAGGCTGTTCTTCAGAACAAGCTACGGCCAGAACGTTCTTGCACACTCACGTGAAGTCGCAGTCATAGCCGGCATGATCGCCTCCGAAGTCGGAGCCGATGTGGCAGTGGCAAGACGCGGCGGACTTCTGCATGATATCGGAAAGGGCATTGCCTCCGAAAGCGAAGCCAACCATGCCGAACTTGGTGCCGAGCTTGCCAAGCGTCTTGGTGAGGAGCCCAGGATCGTCAATGCGATCGAGTCCCACCACAACGATGTTGAGCCGTGCTGCATTGAAAGCATCATAGTCCAGATTGCCGACGCAATCAGCGCAGCCCGCCCGGGTGCAAGACGCGAGACTCTTGATAACTACATCAAGAGACTTGAAAGCCTTGAGGAGATTGCTGTCTCGTTCGAAGGTGTCGACAAGGCATTTGCAATCCAGGCCGGACGTGAGCTTCGCATTCTGGTCAATGCCGAGACCGTCACAGACGACGGAGCCAAGGATATCGCCAAGGGAATCGCCAGCCGCATAGAGGCTGAGCTCAGATACCCCGGAAGAATCAAGGTCACAATCATCCGCGAGATGAGAGCCGTCGAATACGCCAGATAACAGTTATGGCAAACAGAAATTTCACAACCCTGCTTCTCGGAGATGTCTACGGAGACCCCGGATGCAGGGTTCTTTCTCTAAAGCTGCAGACTCTTATGAAAAAGTACCGAAGCGATTTTGTGATCGTTAACGGTGAGAATGCATTCAAGGGCTTTGGGATAAGCCCAGAACAGGTGGATATGCTTTTTGGCATAGGTGTGGACGTAATCACATCCGGCAATCACATCTGGCATCAGGAGGAAGTTCTTCCTTATCTTGATTCAAAACCATGCCTCCTTAGACCAGCAAACTACGGAAACCTCGTTCAGGGCCACGGCTTTGTTGTAAAGGACGGTGTTTGCGTCATGAATCTGCAGGGAAGGGTGAATATGATGCCCATTGAGGATCCTTTCAAGTGGGCCCTTGATATCTTAAAGCGCCTTGACGGCAAGACAAAGACTGTCTTTGTGGATTTTCATGCAGAAAGCTCTGAGGAAAAAGAAGCCATGGGTCTTTTTCTGGACGGAAAGGTCACGGGTGTTGTGGGAACCCACATCCATGTGCAGACATTGGACGAAAAGATTCTTCCTCAGGGAACGGCCTACATCACGGATCTTGGAATGTGCGGCCCCAAGGGAAGCGTCATAGGAAGCGACCCTGAGATTGCACTGAAAAGGCAGCTCACCCAGATGCCGCTCAAGGCCCAGGTTCTTGAGAGTGTGGCACAGATCCGCGGAGTCTGTATCCAGAGCGACCCGGAAACGGGCAGGGCTCTGAGCATAGAAAGGATAGCCGAGTAAATGGCAAAGCTAAGCGTCATCCAGCTTCTCAGACTCAAAGACACATCCCTTACAAAAGACAGTGCCTCGGCTCTTGTCAGCTGTCACAACGTCTATGTGGACGGAGAGCTTTGCACCGACCCCAAGCAGATGTTTCCCAAGGATGCAACTGTCGAGGTTGTTTTTCCCAAGTATGTCTCAAGAGGCGGCTTCAAACTGGAAAAAGCCTTAAGCGAATTCGGCCTTGATGTGAGCGGCCTTGTGATGCTTGATGCAGGATCTTCCACAGGCGGCTTTACGGACTGTCTTCTTCAAAACGGTGCCCGCGCCGTACACAGCGTTGATGTTGGATTCAACCTTCTTGATTTCAAGCTCAGAAGCGATAGTCGTGTCATTGTCCATGAAAAGCAGAACATAATGACACTTTCTCGGAACGATCTGGATCCCAAACCCGATGCCGCAGTAGCGGATCTGTCGTTTCGTTCTATCAACGGAGCTGCAAGCCATGTTCTTGAGCTTGTGGGAGGTTCGTGGATGGTAGCGCTAATCAAGCCTCAGTTCGAGGTTCCCAAGTGGCAGGAGAACTTTTTCGGTGTCATAGAGGACCCCGCGCTTCTTAAAACCACATTGGAAAATGTCTATGAGGCTCTTTCAAAAGACGGCGTGGGAATCTACAACGCAACAGTTTCTCCGATCAAGGGCCATAAGGGGAACACCGAGTTTCTTGCACTTCTCAAGGGCGGCCCTTCAATGGACTGCAAGAGCTTTCTTGAGCACTGCGGTGTTTAATTTGCAGAGATTTGCAAGATTTGCAAGATTTGCAAAGTGTGCAAGATTTCCAAGATTTCCAAGATTTGCAAGAATCAAATCTCAAGCTTGTCGCCTTCCACAAGGATTATCACATCTTTAATCTCAGGATTCAGAATCTGAAGTGTCTTTGTTATCTGCCTATATGCAGTTTCAAGACCGCTGGGACCCCAGTAGCTTCCGGAGCTGGTAAAAGCCTCGGACAGATTCACAAAGGCAGTGCTGCCTGAGACGGTAAGTCCTATAAGTGAAGTTCCTTTTCCTATGTAGCTGATGGCGCCTGAGGAAAGAGCTTCTTCCTTAGGGCCTGCAAGAAGACCCTCAATCACATCGTGATACTCAGTGGCGCCTGTCTTCTCAATTTTCTGATTACAGACAACAAGTGTTGTAGATCCGTCTGCCTTGGGAATGACAAAACAAAGCTTGGCATCCCGTGTCTGGGCTGATCGTCTTACTTCTTTGAGATTTGAAATGGTGCCTGAAAGGTCTGATTCCCTGACAGCCACAAGAATCCTTGGCAGGGATGAAAGAATTATGATTGCGGCATAGATGACCCATACGACAAAGACGAAAAACAGCACTGCTGTTCTGCTGTGGGTCTTCTTTGCCTTCTCTGGCTGGTCTTTCTGTAGTTCATCCTGAAGATCTTCAATCATTTCAAGGATAGATTATACCATGAGACCGAAATGGAGAAGAGCGTTTCTGATTCCGTCGTCATCTACCGATGTTGTGACGTAGTCGGCAGCCTCTTTTGCAGAATCTGCTCCGTTACCCATAGCTATTCCCAAAGGTGCGCTCTTTATCATATCAACATCGTTCATTCCGTCACCGAATACCATGTAGTCGGTTTCGGCTATGTTGTAGTAATTAAGAAAAGCCTTGATTCCGGCGGGTTTTCCACGGCCTTCGGGAACTACATCCACACCCGGGGCGCCCCAACGAAGGAGCCTTCCTCCAGGAAGAAGAGAAGAAAGCCACTTCTCCTTTTCGGGCTCTATATAAACTACGCCCATGTAGAGGGGTTTTCCCGTATACTCTCCGACGCTGTGACGTATAAGTGTAATGGTAGCGTCACTGCTCTGCTTGGGAGTGTTTGCATACATGCGGTCTTTTTCTATAAGAATCACATGGGCCTTCTTTGAGTCAAAAAGGCTTACAAGGCTTTCAAGAAGCTTACCTTCAAGACGGCTTGAACTGATGACATTAAAGTCTTTATCAAGGCAAATCTGTCCGTCTATGGTCACAAAACCGTCCAGGCCAAGTTCAAAGGCCTGAGGAAAGTGCCTTAGCTCCACCAGATGTCTTCCTGTTGCAAGAACGCACATAATGCCTTTGCTCTGAAGAGCCTTCACGGCATCCCTGGCGCTTTGGGGAATATCCTTCTGAGTGTGGGAATAGAGAGTGTGGTCAAAATCAAAGAAAACGGCACGTACCATCAGATAGAGTTTACTGATTAAGTTTTCCTCAATCAAGAAAGTGCGGCAAAAGATTGAAACACTTGGATTAAAAGCGTTTGTACGATAAAGTAGAGCCCATGAAGAACGTGGTAATAATCGGAAGACCCAATGTGGGCAAATCAACCCTGTTCAACAGGCTGATCGGAAAAAGAAGGGCAATTACGGACCCCACCCCTGGTGTGACAAGGGACCCTATCTCCGAAAAATGGATTCTCAACGGCCACGCCGTGAACCTGACAGACAGCGGGGGAGTCAAACTTGACCTTGAGGGCTTTGACGAGCTTGTCTCCAAAAAGAGCCTTTCCCTTCTTGATGATGCCGATGCCATTCTCTTCATGATGGACTGCACCGAGGTCACACCCGAGGACCAGATGCTGATCAAGACCCTGCGTCCCTACACGGACAAGATTGTCCTTGTGGTCAACAAGATAGATGATGTTGCGCGTGAGGACCTTATCTGGAACTACTTCTCATTCGGCTATCAGCGCATTGTGGGAATCTCTTCATCGCACGGCCTTGGAATCGATGCCCTTGAGGAGACTTTGATGGGCATGCTGGATCTTGAGGACGATACGGAGGATGTAGAGGACCTTCAGGCCGAGGACGACAGAAACAGCATCAAGATTGCTGTTCTTGGAAAACCGAATACGGGAAAGAGTACGCTTACGAATCTTCTTACGGGAATGGATCTTTCGATAGTAAGTCCCATTGCAGGAACAACGCGTGATGTTGTGAAGGGCGATTTTTCCTACAAGGGACGTGAGTTCACTATCCTGGATACCGCAGGAATCAGAAGAAAAAGCAAGGTTGAAGAGGATGTGGAGTATTATTCGGTCAACAGAGCCATAAAGACCATTGACGATGCAGATGTGGTTCTTCTGGTTGTTGATACCATAGAAGGCCTTTCCGAGCAGGACAAGAAGATTGCCAATCTCATAGTCCGTCGAGGAAAGGGTGTAGTCATTGTCCTTAACAAGACAGACCTCCTCAAGGGCCTTCCCAATGAGAGGCAGGCTATAGAAGACAGGGTACGTTTTCAGTTCCCGATTTTAAACTTCGCACCTATAAGATTCATCTCGGCTGCCACGGCAGATGGAATCGGTCTTATGCTGGATACAGTTTTGAAGATAAACGACCAGCTTTCCCGCAGAGTGGACACGGCCATGCTCAACAATGCCTTAAAGGCCTGGGGAGAGGCATACCAGCCAACACGCGGATCTGAGGGTCATTTCAAGGTCTATTACGGAACCCAGATCAGCGCAAAGCCTGTGAAGTTCCTCTTTTTCATCAACAGAAAGAAGGACTTTCCGCAGACCTATGTGCAGTATCTTAAAAACTGCATAAGACGCGATCTGTTGTTCGGCGATGTTCCCATTGAGATCGACCTGAGAGAGCGCCAGAGAAGCGAAAGCAACCACAAGCTCGGACAGAAGGCCAAGGTAAGACCGACCTCGGAAACTCAGACTCCCAAGCGTCCTGAGACAAAATCTGCTCAAAAGGGCGGAAAGGCCAAGGCAAAGCCTGCCGCAAAGAAGGTCGGAGCCAAGGCAAAGGCCAATGCCGTGAAGAAGGCCCGCGAAAGCTATAAGCAAAGCAAGGCGGTGAAACGGGGAAAATGAGATACAAGGCCATCTGCTTTGACATTGACGGAACCCTCTATCCATTCTCTCTGATGCAGAAAAGACTTCTTCGTATCTGGCTGCGTCATCCGTTTTTCGTGACACGTTACAACCGCATGAGGAAACAGTTCCGCCTCTGGCAGAAGAGCTTTAAGCAGGACATTCCTTTCAGGTGGCGTGAGGCTGTGATAATACAGAACGGAACCGGAGAAGAACTAGACAAGAGCTTCTTGGAGTCTGATTATCAGAAGACCTATGACAGTCTCAAGCGCAAGATGTACGACCCCATGGAGAATCTTTACAGAAAGACAGAGCCTTTTGACGGGGTGAGGGAAACCTTTCGTAACATCAAGGCCCACGGACTGAAAATAGGGGTGTTCACCGATTTTCCGATGTACGAGAAGCTTAAGAGCATGGGTCTTGATGAATATGTGGATTTCGGGGCCTCAAGCGATGATGCAGGGTTTCTGAAACCGGATTCACACTGTTTCGGATATTTGCTGTATAATCTTAAGATGGAGCCAAGCGATGTTCTTTACGTCGGAGACAGTTACGTAAAGGATATTGTCGGTGCCCATAATGCGGGAATCGATGCTGTCTTGGTCAATGTGAAGCCGTCCGAATACCCTCTGGCCAAGGAAGTTTTCGGAAGCTGGAAAGAATTTGACGCCTGGCTTGCCTCAGGCATGGAGGATAGATAATGAACGTTATTTCGATGCTGCCTGTGCTTCTTCCCATAGCGCTGTTTGTAGTCACCCTTATCATCATTTTCACTCTCAGAGCAAGTGACAAACGCAGCAAGAGTCTTTCCAACGTCAAGAAGCTTCTGGACATCTATAAGGGAAACATCGAGGCAAGCGACAATTCCTTCAAGCAGTATGCAAGCGAGCTTGAGCAGACTGTGGCAAAAAAGGATGCCGAGGTTAAGAGCCTGATTCAGACGGTCAACACCCAGCTGGGTGAGCTCAAGTCCTATTCCGAAGATCTTGTCAGACTCAAGAACGCCATGGAGACCTACAGAGAGGCCCTGGGCGGCCTTGCCCGTCTTACTAGCGATGCTGACGACAAGGTCCAGACAGTCCAGAACGAAGTAGACAGACTGGATAAGGTCAGGGACGTCATCGAGGGCTTCAGACAGGACATGAAGGATGCAGATGAGCATCTGAGAAAGCACGAGCAGCGTGTAATCCAGCTTGAGCGCGAATCAATCGGCCGCATGAACCAGGCAGTCAGCGAAACCGACAGCAGCATGGACGAGGCCATGGAAGGCCTTCACAAGGAAAGCAACGAGGTCTTTGAGGAATTCAAGGCAAAGACCACAAATGATACTGAGTTCAGACTCAGAAAGCTCGATGACGCCTTCCAGGCGGTCATCCACACCGTACAGCAGTTCTTCGGCGAGCTTGAGAATAAAATCGATGAGGCCCGCACAGTTGCCCAGCGTCTTGAGGTGACGGCAAAGGCCGAGGTTCCGCAGACATCTGAAGCTGAAACCGAAGAGGTTTCTGATATCAGCAAGCCGGACCTCAAGAGCGAAATCGCACAGCTTTCAGAGCCTGTTCCCGAAAAAGAAGTCGAGTCTACCGGGCTCAAATTCAAGGCCCCCAAGTTCACTCCCAAGACAGAAGAGGAGTACGGTGAAGACACCTACATTGAGCAGGCCACCAAGACCGAGGATGAGACCTACGGCGGCGGTTATGATGAAAACGATGACTTTGCATCCTTCGGAGGCGTTGAGGAAGAATCCGACTCGGACCTTCGCGGAATGGACATAATGGACATGGACTTTGACACCTTCACAGAAGGACGCGAGGCAGGCCGCTGGACACGGGACGGGCAGAACCAAGACGACAAGTCCTGAAATTCTTGACGATAACTAAACTCCTTATTAACTTTCACATATCGGAAGGAAAACTATGAGCAAATCAAAAGCAGAAAAAGAAAAGAACCTTGAGCAGGAAATCCTTGAGGATCAGAAGCTCGAGGAGTCTGTAGATAATCAGGAAGAAGAGCAGGTAGAGGAGGTCTCCCAGGAGGAGATTCTTTCTCAGAAGGTCGATGAACTTGAGAAGGCCAATGCCGAGCTCAAGGACCAGATGCTCAGACGCCAGGCAGAGCTTGAAAACTATAGAAAGCGCCTTATCAGAGACAAGGAAGAAGCAATCCAGTTCTCAAATGAAAACCTCATCAAGGATCTTCTGGGCTTTCTGGATAATATGGACAGAGCCCTGGCTGCAGCCAAAAACGGCGGCGACCTGGACGGCCTTATCAAGGGTTTTGAGATGACAAGAGACCAGCTTCTGTCAACTTTGGACAAGAACTGGGGCCTTAAGGCAATAGAAGCTGTGGGTAGCGAGTTTGACCCCAGCCTCCACGAAGCCTGCATGATGGCAGTTGACGAGAGCCTTGACAAGGAGACTGTTTTGGAGGAATTCCAGAAAGGCTATACCTTGCATGACAGAGTAATTCGCCCTGCCAAGGTCAAAATCGGCAAACCCGAGTGATTTTCTTTGAGATTTCTGCGCTTTGGCTCGGTGCCGTGCACAGAGCACTGTCACCTCGCCGCATCGCAGTCTTTCGAAGAAATTTTGTATAGAAAATTTGACGATTTTGATTGCTCTGAGTAAATTTAGCTCAGAGGAAATCTTTTGAAGATAATTAGGAGAAACATATATGGGAAAGATTATTGGAATTGATCTTGGAACAACAAACAGCTGCGTCGCAGTCATGGAGGGTTCGGAGCCTGTCGTCATGGCAAACTCAGAGGGACAGAGAACCACTCCTTCTGTCGTCGGATTCACAGCAAAGGGCGATCGTCTTGTGGGACAGCCTGCAAAGAACCAGATCGTCACAAATGCGGAGAACACCGTCTACTCAATTAAGCGCTTCATGGGACACAAGTACAACGAGGTTCCAAATGAGCTTTCTATGATTCCATACAAGGTGGTCTCCGGAAATAACGGAGCAGTCAGAATCGCAATCCGCGGCACCGAATACAGCCCGGAGGAGATTTCAGCAAATATTCTGCAGAAGATGAAGAAGACTGCCGAGGATTATCTCGGAGAGCCGGTCACAGAAGCGGTCATCACCGTTCCTGCATACTTCAACGATGCACAGAGACAGGCCACAAAGGATGCCGGAAAGATTGCAGGTCTTGAGGTCAAGAGAATCGTCAACGAGCCTACTGCCGCTGCTTTGGCATATGGTTTCGGAAAGGATTCTTCCAAGGACGAGAAGATTGCAGTCTACGACCTTGGCGGCGGTACATTCGATATCTCCATTCTTGAGCTCGGAGACGGAGTCTTTGAGGTCAAGTCAACAAACGGTGATACCCACCTCGGAGGAGATAACTTCGACCAGAGAATCATCGAGTGGATGGTCTCATCCTTCAAGAAGGACACGGGCATTGACCTGTCAACAGATAAGATGGCTCTTCAGAGACTGAAAGAGGCTGCTGAGAAGGCAAAGATTGAGCTTTCCAACTCAACCTCCACAGACATCAATCTGCCGTTCATCTCTGCTGACGCAACAGGCCCGAAGCACCTTCAGATGACCCTTACAAGAGCCGCATTCGAGCAGCTGATCGATGACCTTATTGAAAGGACAAAGATTCCTTGCCAGAATGCCCTCAGGGATGCAGGACTTAGCGCATCTGACATTGATGAGGTCATTCTTGTCGGTGGTTCAACACGTGTTCCTAAGGTCCAGGAGACCGTAAAGGCACTGTTCGGTAAGGATCCTCACAAGGGAGTCAACCCGGATGAGGTCGTTGCAATGGGTGCTGCAATTCAGGGAGGAATTCTCGGCGGATCTGTTAAGGATGTTCTTCTTCTTGATGTCACACCGCTTTCACTGGGTATCGAGACCCTGGGCGGAGTCACAACAAGACTGATTGAGAGAAATACAACCATTCCTACCAGAAAGAGCCAGGTCTTCTCAACCGCAGCCGACGGACAGACAGCAGTAAGCATTCATGTCCTTCAAGGTGAGCGTGAGATGGCTTCCCAGAACAGAACACTCGGAACCTTCGACTTGGTCGGAATTCCTGCAGCTCCGCGTGGAGTACCTCAGATCGAGGTCACATTCGACATCGATGCAAACGGTATCGTCCATGTTTCTGCAAAGGATCTCGGAACCGGTAAGGAGCAGAGCATCCAGATTCAGAGTTCCAGCGGACTTGATGAGAGCGAGATTGACAGAATGGTCAAGGATGCCGAGGCACATGCCGAGGAAGACAAGAAGGAGCGTGAGAAGATCGATGCCCGTAACAACGCCGACAGCCTGGTCTACCAGACAGAGAAGGCAATGAAGGATTACGGAGACAAGGTCGATGCATCAAGCAAGGCTGCCATCGAGAGTGCTCTCTCTGACCTGAAGGCCGTTCTTGCCAACCAGAATGCAAGCGTCGATGAGCTCAAGGCCAAGACAGAGGCACTTCAGAATGCTTCCTACAAGCTTGCAGAGGAAATGTACAAGAATGCAAACCCGCAGGGCGGTGCAGGTCCTCAGGCCGGACCGCAGGCAGGACCTCAGGGCCCTCAGGGCGGACCGAGCAATGCAGGTGCAGATGACGCCGACTACGAGGTTGTCAACTAATTCAAATGAAATCTGCGATGCCGTTCGGCATGCATCTTCCATTTGAAGATTAATATCTAAAAGAGGGGAATCGCAAAAGCGGTTCCCTTCTTGTGTACTATTCCGATTTTTTTTGTTAATTTATCTTTTGAAAAGGATAATCAAGCATCATGGCTGATAAGAGAGATTACTACGAAGTTCTCGGCGTTGCCAAGAACGCATCACAGGAAGATATTAAAAAGGCATACAGGAAGCTTGCCATAGAGAACCATCCTGACAGAAACCCAGGCGACAAGGCCGCTGAGGAGAGGTTCAAGGAAGCTACCGAGGCCTATGAAGTTCTGTCTGACGAGACTAAGCGCAAGAACTACGACAACTACGGATTTGCAGGAGTCGACGGTTCACAGGGCTTTGGCGGGGCTGCATACAGAGACTTCAGCGATCTTTTCTCGGGTGGATTCGGAAGTATCTTCGAAGACCTTTTCGGCGGCGGATTCGGCGGTGGTTCAAGACAGAGAGCTCAGGCAAATCCGAACGTAGGACAGAGCATCAGAGTCAACATTGAAGTTGATCTTCAGGATATTGTTGCTGATTTCAAGAAGGAGATGACCTATTCGCACCAGGTCGCATGTGAAGCCTGCCACGGAACAGGATCGTCAAAGGGAAGCTCTTCAAACAAGACTTGTCCCACATGCGGCGGAATGGGCCAGATCAGACAGTCCAGCGGATTCTTTTCAATGTCACGTACCTGTCCGACCTGCGGAGGACGGGGTTTTGTCATCTCAGATCCTTGTCCCAACTGTCGTGGAACCGGAACTGTCAGAAAGAGCCAGACACTTAAAATCAAGATTCCCGCAGGAATCGAGAGCGGAAGCGACATCATTATCCCGCAGATGGGAAATGCCGTTGCAAACTGCCCGACCCCCGGTGACCTTTATGTCCGCGTGAATGTAAGACCTCACAAGTACTTTGTAAGAAGCGGTGAGGATCTTTATGTTCAGATTCCTATTTCGATGACCCAGGCGGCGTTGGGACTTGATATAAACGTCAAGAACCTTCAGAACGAGACCATCAAAGTCAGCATCCCTGCCGGTGTTCAGAACGGAAAGATCATCAGAGTCAAAGGTCAGGGTCTTCCCAGATACAGGAATCAGGATTCAAAGGGCGATATGTACATCAAGGTCCAGATTGAGACTCCCAAGAGACTCGGACTTAAGGCCCGCCAGATAATGCGCGAGCTTTCCGAGGCAATGGGAGAGAACGAGAATCCCACCCCGGTTCCGTTTGAAAACAACTAAGGAGAAGCCATATGGGCACAAAGATCACAGGAATCCATGCCATTGAAGAGGCCTTAAAGAATGCCTCAAGAGGAAGCACCCTTTATCTTCTCAGAGGAGACAAGAGAAACAGCTCTCTTGAGATGAAGGCAATCTCCAACGGAAAGACTGCGGTCAAGAAGGTGTCCGAGGCCGAGATGAACAAGCTTGCCGGAACAGAGGACCACAGGGGCGCAGTTCTGGATCTTGGAACAAGATCTGCCCAGAGTCAGGGCGGAAGAATCCGAGAGATGTCCGTCATTGACTTCTGTAAGAGCCTTAAAGAAGATCAGGGTGCTTTGGTTCTGGCTTTGGATGAGATTACAGACCCGCACAACCTTGGTGCAATTCTGAGAAGCGCAGACCAGTTCTCCGCATCATTGATAATTGTTCCGGAAAGAAGAAGTGCAAGTGCAAACGAGACAGTCATAAGAATTTCCTCCGGAGCTGCACAGTATGTGACCATGTCCACAGTGACAAACCTTTCCAGAGAGCTGGAAGTCCTTAAGGATTACGGATTCTGGGTCTACGGTGCCGACATGGACGGAGATCCGTCTTACAACACAAAGTTCTCAAAGAGGTCTGTTCTTGTTATGGGAAGCGAGGGAAGCGGAATGCGCTCGCTTGTCAGAACCAAGTGCGACCACATAGTCTCCATTCCCATGTCAGGCCACATTGATTCTCTGAATGTCTCTGTCGCCGCAGGAATTCTGATGTACGAATACAGAAGGACAAATCCCGTCTGAATCAAAGCCCGATCTTGATTGCAAGACCGAAGGGTGAGACAGAAGCCTCAACGTTTTTATCCGCGAACAAGGTATGAAGGGCAGGGATGCCGTAGCCTATTGCCGTACCCAAAAGAGCCCCTACCAGAACATCCGATGCAAAATGCTCTCCGCTTGCGACCCTGAGAATCCCGGTCAATGCGGCCAATGAGTAAGAAGCTGCAATCACAGGAACCTTCCATTTTGAGTCAGGATAGTATTTGGAAAAGATGTAGGTGTTTGCGGCAGCTACAGAGAAGGCCACCGAAGTGTGACCTGAGCAGAATGACTTGTTGTAATCTCCGTTCTTCAGTGCCTCTTCAGGGTAGCCTTCGAAGTAAAGATAAGGCCTTTCTCGGGGAATTGCCCACTTTAAGAGTTCTTTCATAGCATATGTAAGGCCCACAGTCTCGGCATATATCACACCTACAGTGAAGTATTGGTTTGAAGGAAGTGCCAGCATCACGGCAGAAGTGGCGGCAGTTGTGAAAACCGATATGTCCGATGCTACGGAAAGAGCCTTGTTGTAAGGCTGCATGGTAAATCTGTCAAAGGGATTGACAGTGTTCTTATCAAGGGGGTAGGACTCGCTGAAAAGAGGAACTGCAGTTGCCAGAACAAAGAGCAGAATCAAAGCTATGAGTTTTGAACTGACTTTCACTGGGCGTTGACCCTCTCTTCAAACCAGTCTGAAAGAGCTGTGGTTCTTCTTAGGAATGCGCTGGGAAGGTCTACTGTGATGAACAAAACCTTGACCTGTGGCTCTCTGCCTGAAACCATTGCGTTTGTGAAAAGAACAAAGCCTTCCTCGGCTTCGATCACTTCCAGATACATGTGAAGGGCACCCTTGTCCACGCAGGAGAAGCCCATATATTTCATATTGGTGTAGTTGCTGATTTCCATCAGGAAGTCGCCTTCCTTGATTGTGTATTTTACACTGTAGACGTTGCTTCCGAATCTGTTGTCTTTCTGATATGCATAGCAGTCGAATCTGGATGGGACGCTACTTGAGACGGGGTCTTCTATCTTGCTATTTGTCTTATCGGGATTGCTGATCATGTAGGAATCCTTGAACAGTGTAGTTGGCTTTTCTCCTGCAAGGTGGGAGATGTACTGAAGACCCTTCATGGTTGAAACGCTTCTGAGCAGGTTGTAAAGGTAAACTTCCTTCTCATTCTGTGAGAGGCTTTGAAAACTCTCAGGGTATGGTATGAATTTGACAGAAGAGACTGCAAAACCGTCGTACAGTCTGTCTGATTTTGCCGCAAGGTTCATTCCCTGGCACCCGCGTGGTGCAATGCTTGTGATTTTCTGACCGTCACTTGTGACAGCCTCGAATACCGAACCCTGCATCAGACTCTGTATCTGCTGCTCTGAAAAGTTTGGGAAAATAGTTGAAAGGGATGGGGCTGCACATAATGCTGCGCAGACCATAAGTAATGCTGTTATAGTAAAAATGCGTCTCATAAGCTCTCTTTAATAGGCGTTCTTGTTTATAAAACCCTTGAAGAACGTAAGAATTACAATTTTGAAGTCAAAGAATATGGACCAGTTTCTGATGTAGTAAAGATCGTACGAAACTCTCTTTTCAATCGAGGTGTTTCCCCTAAGCCCGTTGACCTGTGCCCAGCCCGAGATTCCGGCCTTTACCTTATGCCTCAGGTCATAGCCCGGAATGGTCTTCTTGAACTCTTCGACAAGCTCGGGTCTTTCAGGACGCGGACCTATGAGGCTCATTGTTCCTGAAAGAACATTGAAGAACTGCGGAAGCTCGTCCAGACTGGTCTTTCTGAGAATTCGTCCGATTTTTGTGACTCTGGGATCGTCCTCTTCCGTCCAGTGTGGTCCGTTCTGCTCTGGCATATCTATGCGCATTGATCTGAACTTGAGCATGTCAAAGACCTTGCCGCCTCTGGTGACTCTCTTCTGCCTGAAGAATACTGGGCCCTTGGATGAAAGCTTGACCAAAAGAGCCAAAAACAGGAAAAGCGGGGAAAGAATCACCACAGCCAAAGAACAGGAGATAATGTCAAAGGTCCTTTTTACGAATCTTTTGCCCAGGGACATTTCCGAGTTGTTCAGCTGTACAGATGGAATTGTGTAGAAGTCAGTGATTTCCGATCCTGCATAGGATCTGGGAATATCTGAAAGAAGGAAGACCTTGGCGTTAAGAAGTTCAAGACCCTGACGGATAGCCTTACCTTTGCTTTCCGAAGCATCTGTCGGCGGGAAGCTTATGACGACCATGTCTATGTCATTTTCTTTGACAGCCGCTTCAAGATTCTTGGCCTCTATTTGAGCAAGAGCTCCTATCTGAGATGATCCTCCCATGAACTGTCCTACAAACTTGATTCTGGCGGAAGCTCCGTGAGACATATTGGTGTCATAGAAGTCCTGCATCTTCTTTCCGTATCCGACAAGAAGTGCCCTCTGAAGGAATTTTCCTGATCTGACCTTCATTCCGATTATTGAGTTGACGATACGGCGCCCGATGAACAGGAAAAGAAAGTGGATGATAAGGAAGATTCCAAGGGCAACACGGCTGACGACTATGTTCATCAGATAGTAGTAGAAAACTACAAAGGTCAGAAACACATCGATAGAAACCCTGAGCAGGGATCCAACCTCACGGCTCCATTTTGACACGACATTGGATTCATAGAGTCTGTTGTAAAAAAGGAAGAAGAGGCTGGAAAGAAGAGCAAGGAAGGAAAGTGCTGTAAACAGACCTAGAGAGTCTCTGGCACCACCCGGGAGGATAAAGAATCTGAGATAGTAAGATAGAAACCACGCCGACCAAGTGGCTACGATATCCGTGAACAAGCGTAGCTTGAACTGGAATCTTTCGAAGTTTCCCTTCTTTTGCTTCATAAGCACGATTATAGACTATCGGACAATAAATTCAAAGTGAGTATTTAAGACCCACTACGAACTGTGCGTCACTGGCGTTTTCATCTTTTTTGTTGTACACGTTCCAGATTCGGATAAAATCTGCCTGACCGTAGACCTTCAGATTCTCCTTGATGTGATACTGGCAGAAAAGACCCAGATCCAGCGTGTAGCATACTGCATTGCGGCTCTGTGCATCAGCATATCTGTAGTTTTCTGTCTCATGGCCTGAAGAGGGGGTAACAGAGTACTTTTTCCAATCCTCATCACCTGTTCCTCCGACCTCTGACCACCTTGTCCACTTGTCATGCGTTCCATGAGCCATGAAGAATGCGTTTGCAGAAAGGGTGAGGAAGTTGGGCCTTTTCCACTCTACGTTCAGATTGGCAACAATGCTGTCCGGTCCGTGTTTATATCCGAGCCAGTACTCATCGTATACAAGTGAGTCAGGCCCGTTTCCAGAGGCATAATCGCGTATGGCAACAACATAGCTTAGTCCATATTTTTCTTCACTCAGGGCTGTGGTGTTGTGGTTGTAACGGATATAGGTGTAGGGCTCAATAAATGCTCCTTCTGCATTGACTGTCATCAGTCCATTCAGCATTCCTGTTGAATATGTAGCACCAGCCAGCACCCCGGTGGCATTAGGGTAGCCATTATTAGTAGGACTGCCGGCCTTTTCTCCTGCAATTGCTAGATCGTCCACAAGAAGTTGTGCATAGATATTCAGGCCTTTGATAGGAGTAAAATCGATTTCTCCGGTTATTGTCGAGTTGGAATTAGATGGAATGTAAAGGTTGTGATAAATGGAAATGGGGCTGAAGATTCTCCAGTCTATTGTTCCTGTTTCAGAAGCGTATAGGATGGCTTCCGTGATGGAGAAGGAGAGTTTGTCCTTAATTACACGTCCTTCAAATCTGTGTGCTAGATAAAGTTTTATTCCCTGAATAGGCTCTTTTTCTATGTTGCCTCGCTTGCTTGAACCTTCGTACTTTGGAACATAAAACATTTCTTCATGGGGGAACGAGCTTACAAGGAAAGTGTATTTGAAACTCTTTGAGAACGCCGTAAACCTTGCAATATCATGGTAGGGAAGGTTATCGCTGATTGCCAGATTGCCAGTTTTTCCAAGTCCCCAGTTAAGTCTGTCTCGTCCAATCTGCATAGTCCAGTGGTCTGATCCGAATGAGGCGAAAGATCTATATGGCATGTTGGGGTCAATGGACAGATGTGGTTTTTCTCCTAGATTCTGAAGAAACGGAATAGTTGTTCCGAAATGACCTGATCCGAATTCATTCTCCCAGCCTGTTCCGAAATGAAAGCCGTTTTTGATATCTATAGCCATCAGGAAGTAAAAATGGTCTTTTACATCAAACTCAAGGTTTATGTTCAGAAACGGATTTGAATGAACAACATCATAAGACCAGGCGCTTCTTCCAGTGAAAACCTTTTCAGTCACGCCGTTTTTGTCTGTTCTTACCTGTCCATCGGTGTTTGTATGCGCATATAGTTCAACATTGGTGTTTGCAGAGAACTGAAGGGACATGAAATCAAAATCCCTGTTCAGGTTTTTACCTAGTTCAGCTATCACATGGCTATAGCTGTCTTTCAGATAATCAGGGACTTCTGCAAATGGAATTCTGTCAATCATTGAAGAAAGTTCTGCCGCACTCCATGGACCTGTGGGGGAGGGCATTGCGTGGCCTGTTGCAAGGTATATGTCCTTTATTTCCTGATACACCGGACTATCTACCGGAAATATCTTTTGAGAGACAGCGGCAAATGCTTGCAGTGAGGCGATAAACAGTATCAGAAGCAGAAGGACTTTTCTCATAATCGTTTCCTTTTAATGGCGATTGAACCCTTTTTCAATTGACCATAAAACACTGTAACATATATTATAGCGTTTGTGTTTTGCATATTGTTAGGGAGAAGAGTGTGAAAAGGATAATTGCGGCATTGGTGTTCATCCTGATTTCCTGTCAGGTGTTCGCCTCCACATATAAGGTCAGAAGTTATTCGTTTGATGTTAAGGGTAAGACAAAGCAATCAATTTTGCTTGAGTTTGTAGATTCAAAAGATAAAGAGAAAGACAAGACTTTTGATTCGTTGGAGAAAATGGTTGCATTCCTGGATGACAAGAGGCAACAACTTGTCAACACAAGGGTATTCTACATCATCGAATACACTTATGAGCTCGAAGAAACAAGTGCGGATGTTTTTGAAGCTGATGTTTCGTTCTTTATTCAGGACTCAGACACCTTTATTATTGTCCCATATCCAAAATATGACTCCAACTACGGAATCAACCTGAAGCTCAAGGCAAAAGATGCCAACTTTCTTGGGACTTTTACAACGCTGGATTCTTCGCTGGCTTTCACACAGAGAAACAACTCATTCAAGGACGGAAAGCTGGAATGGGATTTTTCTGTCGATGAGATGAGACTTGGAGATGCAAAGCTTTCTTTCTCCCACTACGGAGCTGCAGACTTTCTCACTTGGACAGATACATTTTTGAAGGGAAGCATTAATATCAGTAATGTGAAGTTCTGGGGTGTTGCTGTCAACGGATCTTTTTCTTTCAAGGCTGCTCCGAAGGGGCCTGAAAAAGACAGCCGCTGGGGTGGAAAAGAGTTGAGTTCTTCTGTAGGTGTAACTTTCCTGAATTCTAAGATGAACAATGCATCTATCTCAAACTCAATCACATATACATTCGGTTCAAAAGAATTTAAGACATCCACTTCTTTTTCATTTCTTTACAGTGAAAAGCTTGGGGTGACCAGTTCAACAAGTGTAGAAACAGTTCAGTATGATTTCGGAGAAGGTCTTCATTCAATTAAGGTCGGAACTGGTGCCAGTAAAGGCTTTACTCTTTTCCAGAAGGTGAACTTCTCCCCGAGCCTTTGGGTCTATGTTTCGTATACATTCCCGTCAAAAAGTATTGATCCATATCCTGTTCTCACGCTTCCGTTTTCATTCGGAAGAATCGACTGGGTGGGTGACAACAATTTCAGAAAAGGTCTGACATTCTCCTTCACAGCATCAGATGAGTACCATGTTCTTTATGACGCTGATTTCCTTGACAAGCAACGGGCAAAGCTCACAGGTAATGTTACTTTTCATTACCCTGTCACATCCTGGTTCAATCCGTCTGCAAGGTTGATTTTTATCCTTGCCAATACTGAACAGAACATCAATGACAGTAACACCTACTCATGGAACATGAGAGGAATCATGGATAATAATGAGACCATCAACAAGTACAGGAAGTTCGGAATGACTTTCAATCTTGATTTGATGTTCAACTTCATTAAAATCAACGGATTCTGTAAGACATATGCCATTGCCTTCTCGGATTTCTTCTTGGGAAGAAATGCTGACGGAAGCTTTGACAAGCTTATTACCGTTGGCGGTGAGGGTATTATAATCCTGGACAACCATCCTAGATATCCAATCCGTGGATCCTTGAGCTTCAATGCGGACCATCTGGTTAAGCTGATTAAGGGAGAGATGGATATAAGGGATGTCGAGTTCGAGCTGTTTATCGGACTGTACTTCTTCTATTGAGGTCTGAATGCGCAGAGTTCTTTTATTCTTTGTTCTCATTGTATCAATTGTCTTCGCTGTCGGTGCACTTCCGGGCGAGGTGATTCCCTTCGGTTCATCCTTTTATGATGACGTTGATATGCTTTTTGTACTAAACGGTCAGACAATTCCGTCTGCATCAAGACCATGGACAATAGCAGAGGCAGAGAATGAACTCTCTAAAATTGATCCGTCATCTTTGAACGGGATAACACGCAGCCTTTATGACAAGGCATTGTCTTTTATCAGAAGAGACTATAAGGCTTCCATCGGATTAACAGTAGACCTCTCTCCTGAAATCTATGCCCATACCAATCAGGATTTTGATACCGAGGATTATTGGGTTTATAACTATGAAAAGAGGAAGCAATTCGGCTTGGCCGCTCTCAACGCCGCCACAGGAGGCTTTCATGTTCATACGGAGCTGGGTTTCGGATTGGGAAGAGCCACAGCCAACGACAGACTGAAGAAGTTTGAGGATGATCTTGATAGCTTCCCTGTTGATATGACAACAAGGGATTATGTGGTTTCTTCTGATTTGTATTCTCCGTATTTCAGATTCAACTTTCCAGGATCTGGTGAGTCCGAGGTTGCAACTCCGACAATCGGGTGGCTTACCTATGCATGGGATAATGGTTCTGTGGGTATTTACAGGACCAAAAAGGAGTGGGGCAAGACATCAATCGGAAATTACATCTATGATTCCCACATAAGTGCCTATAACTATCTGTCTGCCAAATTCTTCAACAGGTTATTCAGTTTCGATTACACGGTGATGATTCCGTTCAGTTATCTGGGTGGAAGCGCAAAGGCATACAAAGTTGAATATCAGACGCTTTTCCTTTCTCATAGACTGCAGATTCAGATTCTCAAGAATCTAAGCCTGGCATCAAGTGAGAACGTCATGTACTGGCTTGACGGCGGATTTGAAGCCTTGTTCGCTAATCCTGCACTGTTTTTCCACAGCAACGTTCAGGACAATTTGTTCAATGCGTTGGCACATGTTGAACTTGAGTATGTTCCGATTAACGGACTTAGAATCTATTCTCAGCTCGGAGTTGATCAAGGAAGCATGCCGTTCTTTGAGAAGGCAAGCGAAGAGGATCTGGCTGCAGGTCTGACAATCGGATCAGAATACTATTTCCCCCTTTATGGTGGTATTGCTGGCGTAAATCTTGAGGGTGCATTTGTGACTCCTTCTATGTATAGGCGTGGTGGCCAGTATCCGGATTTTATTATCGCTGATTTAGCTACAACAAACGGCAGCGGATACAACATGATTCCCTTTATTACTGCAATGGGATTTCCGTACAGCGGAGATACCCTTGCGGTGAATCTTGGATGCAGCTATAAAAAGAACTCACTGAAATGCTCGCTTTCATCTCTTCTGATGTGGAAGGGTGAGCAGACTGTAATAAAGCATAAGCCCTCAGAACCAACAGGTCTTGAGCTCACAGGCGATATTACATTTGGTATGGCAACTTCAGCTTCAGCAGAATATAGTTTTATTATCCTGAACAGATTTCCTGCAAAAGCTATGGCAACCCTGAGTGGTGTTTACAATCAGAATAGAGGATTTGATTTGCAGTTTTCTCTAGGTGTTTCTATTAGTGCTGTTGGAGCTCTGACTCTATAACATCTTCGATTACAAGATTACGGAAATAAAGTGTTTGATTCTCTTTGGAAAGCATGCAATCTTTTCTTTGCAAATAAGCTTTTTGTAGTCAGATTTTAAAAACAGATCAAACATTTCCTGTTGTTTTCCAGATAGAACCGGTACACCGTATTTTAGAATATAATCAATGAAATAAGGTTCCGTCTTGATATTATCAAGAATCTCCTTTTTTTTCTCAAAACGAGCTTTCAGATTTGAGATTTCCTCGAGTTTTATGGCTAATTCGTAGGTGTTGAGGATTGCCTGCTCTTCTATGTCTTTTTCAGAAAAAAAAGGCTTCTCTTTCATCAGGTTTACTACAAAAAAAGCAGAGGTGAAATCAATTTTGTATCTTGAGGCTACCCTTTCTTTGTGAAGAATGCTCCCTGGGTTGTTTCTATAGCAATACAAATCATCCGGGATGAATAAAACAGAAGATGCATTTGAAATCAGATCCATTGTCTGGTAAAAGTCTTCTCCAATTCTTAAGTTGAACAAGTGTTCCAGTCCTGAAGTGGTGAACATACTTCGTTTGAAAGCTTTTTTCCAAACTGCACAGTGAGAGGAGGTTGATAGGATTTCCCTGTACAATGCGGCTTTATCAGTAAGTAAGTATTCTTTGAAGTTGGTTCCGCTGTGAAGTTTTACTATGCCATGCGCTGTCATCCGTGAATTTTCATAAATAACACCATCCGGATGATATTGATCTATCTTGTTATTTAAAACCTCAAGTGCATTTGGTTCAAGGATGTCATCCGAATCGACAAAAACAATATATTCTCCAACGGCTTTCTTTATTCCGTCTGTTCTAGCTGCTATCTGACCTTGATTCTGCTTGTGTATCACGATGATGTTTTTGTTATTTTTTGCAAAATCGTCACAGATAGATCCGCTTTTATCTGTTGATCCATCATCAATAAGAATTATCTCATAATCTCTAAAACTCTGTCTCGTTACGGAATTAAGACTGTTTCTGAGAAATCTCTGAGAATTGTAGACCGGAACAATTATACTGAAGCGCATCTATCCTCCGAGAGTTTCATGTAGAAATTCTGAAGCATTAAAGCCGTATCCTTTATGTCATAGCCAGTATCTGCAACAGTCTTCCAAGCATCGTCTCTACGGTTCATTTGCTGACAGTTCTGAATAATGTTGGCCCAACGGTCATCGGAAACAGAAAGATTGACTCTGTGTATGAGTTCTGGGACTAGGTCTACATCTTTCGGAACAATGTCTGAGAAAACACAGGGTAGACCTGATGCCTGTGCTTCTATCAATACTATTCCGAGTCCTTCAGACAAAGAGGGAAGGACAAAGCAATCCATTGACATCAACAGTTCGTTTACATCTGTTCTTGGTCCTGTAAAAATGACTCTGTTTTCCAGCTTTAGTTTTTTTGCCGTGGCTTTAAGTTTGCTCTCAAGAGGTCCTTCTCCGACAATCATCAGAACAGATTTGTCTTCACCAGAAACCAGCTTCTTAAAGATTTCTAACAAGCGAATCTGATTCTTGTTTTCAACCATCCGTCCAATGGTTCCGATTAATCGTGTTGATTCATCTATCCCAAACTCTTTTCGTTTAATCTCTCTTGCTTCTTCCGAGAACTTGAACCTTTCCGTGATGATTCCGTTTTTTAAGATTGTGAAGTCAGCTTTGCCTCTATATAGCCATTTTCCGGCTTCTTCAGAACACGCAAACTTGTAGTCAGCTATCTTCCAAAGATTTCTCCGGAAGAAGAACCTGTAGATATCTTTCAAGGAAAAGGGTGCAGATGCAGCATGGCTGTGGGCAATGGTAATCCGACCAAGTTTCTTTGCGATTTTGAGTGTTTTTGAAGCAGAATCCATCAGGTGGTCATGAATAATAATGTGTTCCGGATGTGCCCTCAGAAAAGCTTTCAGATTTCTTTCATATGCGAACTTGTTATATCCCAGATATCTTGGAATCTTATAAATCTTACCACCTAACGATAGTATTTCTTTTTCATATGCTGATTCATAGGGACAGTGGAGAAGAAAATCAAACTGAACCTTGGACCTGTCAATATTCCTGTACAGGTTCATAAGAAGAGTCTCTGCTCCTCCCAAGTCCATGGCGTAGCTTATCTGCAGTACTCTGACTGGTTGCATACTCCAATGATAAAGCCTTTTTATGTATAGGTGGAATAGTTTTTGGTTATGTCTGTTCCTTGAAATTGTCTTGTTTATACATACTTAATCAATTAGAATTTGAGCATGCTCCTATACTTGTCATTGGTATTAATAATTCCTGTTCTTTATGGTGTTTTTCTAAAAAACGACAATAGAGACAAAATAATACTTGCAACCGTTTGCTCAATGATGCTGATTCTTCTGGCTTTACGTAAGCCGTTTTCGGATGTAGTAGCATATTTGGATATTTACAATAGCTTCAAAGGAGTTCCGTTTTCAGAGATGATACGGGATTTTCATATAATCAAAACCAGTAGCATGGCATATGGTGAGTGGGGATATTGTTTCATATGCTGGGTTTTCGTAAATCTAGGAATTCCTTTTCAGTTGTTTCTTGTTTTTGAATCTGCTTTCTGCGTTTTCTGTGTATTCAATTTCGTAAACAAAAACTCTGTGAATCTTCCCCTAAGTATCGCGCTAATAGTAGGATTCGGCGTCTTTGATTACATGTATATCATTATCAGGCAGACGATGGCGTTTGGTTTTCTTCTTCTCTCCTTTGAATACATAAAAAAGAGAAATCTTCCCGCGTTTCTTGCTTTTGTTCTAGCTGCAACAATGATGCATAGAACGGCTCTTCTTTTTCTTGTGGTTTATCCTCTTAGTTATTTACCTGTAACGAGAATTAATGTTGCCATATTTAGTTGTGCATCATTGCTTATCATTCCTCTTTTCCCACTTGCAGAGCGTCTGTTTCTGAGAAAGATAATGGTGTTGTTCATGAAAGAGGGATATATGGAAAACATGCCTTTTGAATTCGGAGAGCTTATCATCTTAATTTTGATAATTGCTACCTTCCTGATGGTTTTTTACGATAAGGATAAGGTTTTGAAAGAAAGAGAAAAGGCCGCCTTTTGGGCGTTCATGATTGCCCTTCCTGTTCAGGCAACCGCATGCTACATGCAAATACTTGGAAGAGTGTCTACCTTGACTTTTCTTCCATTTGCAAGTATTGCAATTCCCAATCTCTTGGAGACAAACGATAATAAAAAGCTTGTTAAAATCTTTGAAGTTCTTATTTACCTGGCAGCTCTTGCTTATTATGCTTTCTGTCTGCTCTATGACAAAAGGATTCTTGAAATTGTTCCATATAAGATGTTCTTTATGGATTAAGGATGGGCTTAATGGACAAGATACGGATTCTACATGTCGGACTAGATACTCATCTTGGGGGAATAGAGACATATTTGCTCAAGATTTCTTCCAACATTGACCGCCGTTGTTTTGAATTCAGTTTTCTTGCCTATGATGATCAAAAGCCATGTTTTTTTGATGAACTGTCCGCACTGGGCTGTAAATTCTTTTTTGTACGAAGCAGAAGAAAAAGCTGGTTCGGCAACGCCAAGGATATAAGAGAGCTGTTTTCTAGAGAAAAGTTCGACATAATTCATTGTCATCTGAATTCTCTGACGTATATCACACCTGCAATTGAAGGGCTTAGAGCTGGCGCAAAAGTCATTATTCATAGCAGAAACGGTGGATCTGCCATGGGTTCATCTTCCAGGATTCTTGGATTAATCAACAGATTCAGAATGCCATGGAATAAGGTTAAGTGTGTGGCTGTTTCAGACCTTGCAGGGCAGTGGATGTTCGGAACGCACAGAGAATTCACGGTATTGAACAATGGACTTGATACAGAGAAGTATCGTTATTCTGAACAAAACAGAGAAGCCATTAGAAAAGAGCTTGGAATCCCATCTGATGCAGAGGTCATAGCGAATGTGGGAGCGTTCAGAACTCAAAAAAACCATGCTTTCCTTATAGAAGTCTTCAAACAATATCATCAGAAGCATCCGGAAAGCCGTCTGCTTCTTGTTGGAGAAGGCGAACTTGAAGATGAAATCAAGCGAAAAGTCTCTGAATATGGAATCAGCAATAAGGTGATATTTGCAGGAAAACGAAATGACATAAGTGCAGTACTTTCTGCTTCTGACAAATACCTGTTCCCATCATTGTATGAAGGTTTCCCAAATGCTTTGATTGAGGCTGAGACAAGCGGCCTTCTGTGCGTGTCTTCTTCTACGATTACAGAACAGGCTTGTTTAGACAACTGCCTCAGAGTTTCGCTTGATGCGCCGATTGCCGACTGGATTTCTGATCTTGAGCATCCGGTAGTATCTGATAGAGAAGGCTGTGTGGAAATGGTTGAGAAAGCAGGTTTCGGAATCAGAGAGGAAATAGAAAGACTTGAAAATCTCTATGTTTCTCTTTTAGGAGGAAAAACCTGATGGAAAAGTGCAGAGTACTTGAACTTATCGGTGGCTCTCTTACTGACGGTGGAGCAGAAACGCTTGTAAAAGACTATGTCCTGAATATTGATAAAAGCAGGTTTGAAACAGCCGTTTTTGTTGACTGGAAGATTCCAGAGACGGCAAATACTAGAATACTGACCGAAAAAGGACAACTGATTTTCACTGCTTATCCGAGGTATTCCCTCTTTTGGCGTGGAATAAATAAGTTTTTCAGAAGAATATTCCTTGTCAGGGGAATAAGAAAGACAATAAAAGAATTCAATCCTGATGTTATACATGTACATCTTGATGCTCTAACTTATTTGTCAGCGTTGGAATCTGCTCTAGATGGGAATCGGTTGCTTTATACATGCCACAATACGGTAGAAGTTATGTTCGTGGAGAACAAAGCAGAAGAATTGGGAGCAAGAAAGCTTCTAAAGAGCAATAATCTTAGGTTTATAGCACTTCACAAAGAAATGGCTGATGATTTGAACAAATATTTTAATGTTCATAATACGGCAATTGTGAACAACGGTATTGATATTGCCAGATTTAAAAAAGTAGAAGAGTCCCGGCAAGATATAAGAAAGCAGTTGGAAATACCTGCGGAGTCCTTTGTAATTGGTAATGTGGGACGATTTACAGAACAGAAGAATCACAGAATGATTCTTGAAATCTTCAAGAAGGTGAAGGAAAGGCAAAAAAAAGCATTCCTTCTTTTGGTGGGGGATGGGGAACTTCTTGAGAGCATTGAAAGAACTATACAAGCCATGAAACTCGATAATTCTGTATTAATCCTTTCTAACAGGGCAGATATTCCACGACTATTGAAAGCAATGGATGTTTTCCTATTTCCTTCTAAATTTGAAGGTCTTGGTATTGCTCTAATTGAAGCACAGGCTGCTGGAATCAAGTGTGTTGTTTCTAAAAATGTTCCTGAAGAAGCTTTTGTCTCCGATCTAGTAATTCCCATCGACCTCTCTGAATCAATAGAATGCTGGTGTGATGCTGTTTTGGATGAACAAAGAAGAAGCTCATATAAAAACAGGCTGAATGAGTATGATATCAAGGCTGCTGTAAAAAAACTTGAGAAAATATACTTGGGAGAAATATGATTAATAACCCGACTGTCTCAATCATTGTTCCCGTTTACAACGTTAGAGAGTATCTACCCAGGTGCCTAGACAGCCTAGTCTCTCAGACACTGAAGAGTATTGAAATAATCACTATAGATGATGGTTCAACGGATGGCTCTTCTTCTATTTTAGACTCTTATGCATCTAAAGACGAAAGAATACGAGTAATACATGTTAATAATGGAGGTGTATCAAAAGCCCGGAATATCGGCCTAGATGCTTCAAAAGGAGAATACATAGGATTTGTTGATTCAGATGATTATGTAGAAAGTCAGATGTTTGAGATTCTCCTGAATGCAGCATTGGAAACAGAGTCAGACTTTGTTCAGTGTAAATTTGACATCGTTGGTGATAATTCAACAGTTCATTCCTCTCTTAATAACAAAGAGACGACTGTTATAGATAATCAAAAAAAGATAGTTGAATTATTCTTTGATGGCGTTATTGAAGCATCTGTATGGAATAAACTATACAATCGCTCGATTCTTTCCCAAATGCGATTTCCAATAGATTGGACGTTTGCGGAGGATTTCAGCTTAAATGTCCAGGTTGCCTTGAAGTGTAGGCGAATAGCTCTCATTAACGATGTGTTGTATCACTATTATTCAAGAGGAAACTCTGTATCCCACGAGGAGATTTCAGACCGTCATCTTAAGGGGTTTTCAATGTACGATTTTGCAAAGAAGCAACTTAAGGATGAAGATGTTATTCGCATAGTTTCTGAAAAAGAAATATCAGAGAGTCTCCGTTTCTTGGATTCTTCAATCGGGCACAAAGATGTATCAGAGACGAGTATTGATAATTTGGTTAGAAGAATTAGAGCTGGACGACGATTGATAAAAAGTAACAGATACATGACAAGAGGGAGAAGGTTTAGAGCTAGAATTGTTTGTTTGTCACCTACGCTCTATATTTTTGTTGTTAAAATGGCGAAGAAACTGAGGTAAGCATATGCCATTGGTCTCTATAGTTGTACCAGTATATAACGCAGAAAAGTATCTCATGAAGTGCCTTGAGAGCATAAAGAATCAAACGCTGAAGGATTTTGAATGCATTCTTGTGGATGATGGGTCTACCGATACAAGCGGTTTTATTTGTGATTCCTTTGCTTCAGGTGATGACCGGTTTTCTGTTATCCATCTTGTAAACGGCGGAGTGAGTCGAGCTAGAAACGAGGGAATTAAAAAAGCAAGAGGCGAATACATAGGGTTTGTTGATAGCGATGACTGGATTGATTCCGATATGTTCGAAACTCTTTACCGAGATGCTAAAAATAGTAATGCAGAGATCTCTATATGTAACATATACGAGGATAACGTAAAGAATGGCTTTACCGAAATGAATCCTGTTCAGGCAAAAATCTGTATGTTTTCGAATGATGGATTCCAGGGATACTCTGTGAATAAACTTGTAAAAAGAGAGTTATTTGATTTCTTCCTATATGATGAAAGGCTTAAATGCTATGAGGATCTCGTGCTCTTTTTTCAGCTTTTCTCAAAGTGTACAAAAGTAATATGGGATGCACGGCCTTTTTATCATTATTTCAGACATGAAGGATCGCTTTCGACAAACTATATTTTTGACTCATCAAAACAGGCCGGCATCAATAGACTTAAGCAATTGATGGATGATGAAACTGATTCGATGGTAATTGAAGCAATGGGAAAATTTTTCTTTTGTTATTATCTGGAAACTGCTATAGATTATGTTTCTCATAGAAATGTAAGCGCTGAAGGATACAATCTTTCATACGGGTATGTCGTAGCGAATAAAGAGCAAATAAAAGAGTGTAGCTTACGACAGAAAGTATGGATGAAAGTAATACTTCATGATTGGATAAAAAGGATTTACTGGTTCTTGAAGGGGACAAGGAATGGGTCAAAATGACAAAAGGAGAGTAGCCTCTAATTTTGTTTCCTCGTTGTTTGGCTATGTTTTGTCCATAGCTATAGGTCTAATTCTCCCAAGGTTTTTTACTCTTACATATGGATCAGAGGTAAATGGTCTTATTGGTTCTGTGAATCAGTTTGTTGTTTATCTTGGTCTTTTTGAAGCGGGAGTAGGAACCGCAACACTTCAAGCTTTATATAAGCCGGTGGCAATTGATGATAAAACCGGTATTTCATCAATAATGAATGCCGCAGGGGCATATTACAGAAAAGCAGGATTGTACTATCTTATTGGACTGATTGTCCTTTGTTTTGGTTATCCTTTTGCTTTTAAAACAGAGATCGGCTTCTTCAGAGTAGTTGCCATAGTTTTTCTTGTTGGCTTTATTAATGTTCTGAACTTTTGGGTTCAAGGCAAATACACAGTTCTTCTTCGTGCTGAAGGGAAGAACTATATTTTGACCAATCTTAATTCTGTAATAAACGTACTCACTGGAATACTTAAGATTGTCCTTATCCGTATGAAGGTTGATGTTGTTCTGATTATGGCCTCTGCTTTCTTGGTTAACTTCGGGACAATGGTTTTCGTATTCATATACATGAAGGTCAACTACAAATGGTTGGATCAAACCGTTGCAGCAGACTTTAAGGCTATTGAACAGAAAAACTATGTTCTTGTTCATGAAATATCAACTCTTATCTTCAATAATACGGATATCATCATTCTGACCATATTCTGCGGATTGAAAGTCGTCAGCGTCTATACGATGTACAAACTCGTGATAACCTATCTTGGAAATGTTTTATCAACGATTACAACATCAGTGGAATTTTCGTTGGGACAGCTTTATCAGACACAGAAAAGTGTGTTTGTTAAAAGAGTCGATTTGTGTGAGAGTGTATACAGCATTTCCTTTCATACTTTTAATTCGGTTGCTCTATTTCTGTTTGTTCCTTTCATGAGGCTATATACTTCCGGTATCACTGACATTAACTATGTTGATTACCGACTTGCTGTTCTGTTTGTGACAATTGAGCTATTGAGTTCTGTACGAATCATGATGCTCAAAACAATCAATTTTGCCGGTCATTTCAAGCTTACGACATCAAGGACGATAACCGAATCTATAATCAATCTGTCTGTTTCCCTAGTGGCTGTTCAATTCTGGGGTATATACGGTGTCTTAATGGGAACAGTTGTTGCTCTTCTGTATCGAACAAATGATATTATTATCTACTCTAATGTCAGGCTGATAGGCAGGAGTCCCCTTAAGACATACAGCATTCATTTGTTGAATCTGATTCTTCTTGTTGCATTCCAGTTTGTTTATAAGCTGTTGTTCCCGGTCATTGAATCTTATGTGATGTTCGCATTGTGCGGTGCGGCTATGGTTTTGATGACAGCGGCTACAATGACAATTGTCCAGATGATAGCATTTCCTGATTTCAGGAGTATGGTAATCAACAGTTTGAAGAAGTTGCTTAGGAGAAGAAAATGAAGATTCTTATTCTTTCAAACCTGACATCATACACATACAACTTCAGATATGAGATTCTCCAGAAGATGGTTGAAGGCGGCCACAACGTTGTGGTTGCCTGCCACAACGATGATGAAGGAAAGCAGAAGGAATTGGAAAAACTAGGCTGCAGGATGATAGAGGTTCCTTTCAATGGAAAGGGAACAAATCCTAAAGAAGAGCTTAGACTTCTGAATACTTACAAAAAGCTTGTACGAACCGAAAGGCCGGATATTGTCTTCACATTCACTATCAAGATGAATCTGTACGGTGGAGTTGCGGCAAAGAAATACAAGGTCCCATATGTTCCTATGATCACAGGTCTTGGAGAGCTTGAGAAAACCGGAAAGCTCAGAGCAATTCTTATGTTCCTTCACAAGCGGGTTATGCCAAGGGCCAAAGCTGTTGTATTTCAGAATCAGGCCAACAGGGATTTCTTTGAGAAGAACGGAATCTCTTGTAAGAAGGCAGTCCTGGTCCCAGGTTCAGGTATCAATCTGAAGAAGTTTGAATTCTGTGATTACCCGACAGAGGACAAGGGTCTCAGATTCGCGTTTATCGGGCGGCTTACAGTTGCCAAGGGCATTGCTGAATACCTGGATATGGCAGAACGTGAGAAAACAAAGCATCCTGATTTCAGTTTTCTGATTGCAGGTGTCTGTGATGATGAGTTTAAAGAAAGGGTAAACAATCTGCAGGACAGGGGAGTTGTTGAATATCTTGGACAGCTTTCTGATACCAGAGAACTACTCAAGAGTATTCATTGTCTAATTCTTCCGACGTTCCATCCTGAAGGTCTTTCTAATGTGCTTCTGGAAGCAGCGGCTACCGGAAGACCTGCAATCTGCACATCAAGACCCGGTTGCAGAGAAGTCGTTCAAAATAGGATCAACGGTCTTTACTGTGAAGCGAAAAACGCCGATAATCTGGTCAGCGTTGTTGATAAGTTCTGCTCCATGTCGGAGGAAGAGCATAAGAAAATGGGGCATGAAGGGCGCAATCTTGTCGAACAGCGATTTGACCGAAGCATTGTTGTGAATACGTATATGGAGCTGATTGGATGAAATCCGAGTCAATTCAGAAGATTAAGAGGATTCTCGGAAGAAACGTAATTGAGTTTTTCTACAGATCCCTTGGTTTTCTCTCTGACGAAAAATACCTACGTCTTCTTTTCAGATTGCGTATGGGCAGAAAACTTAATCTCGATAATCCAAAGACGTTCTGTGAGAAACTGCAGTGGTTGAAGATTCACGGAAGGGAAGAAATCTATACAACAATGGCCGATAAGTATCTTGCAAAGCAGTTTATTGCTGGCAAAATCGGCGAGAAGTATGTTGTCCCTCTTTTGGGAGTATGGGATAGATTTGATGATATAGATTTCGATGCGCTGCCGGATAAATTTGTTCTGAAATGCAATCATGACAGCGGTTCTGCCATTATTTGCAGGGACAAAACAAAACTGGATAAGGAAAACGCTCGTAAGATTCTTGAAAAGTCTCTCAAAACTGATTATTTCATTCTGAAAAGAGAGTGGCCATATAAGAACATAAACCGAAGGATTATTGCAGAGGAATACCTTGAAGACGAACCGGGAGTTAATCTGTTTGACTACAAATTCTTTTGCTTAAATGGTATCCCTAGGATAATGTATGTGATTGAAGGTGCTTCTGATAATCCTACGGAGGCATTTTTTGATATGGAACAGAACTATCTGGATTTGGAAATGGAAGATCCCAGACCGGAGATTCCCCCAAGATTGCCGGATTGTTTTGATGAGATGAAAAGACTTGCTGCAGAGCTGTCCGACGGTGTTCCGTTCTTAAGAGTGGATTTTTTCTGTGTGAAAGGCAGATTATATGTCGGAGAGCTTACCTTCTTCCATGAGTCCGGATTCGGAGAGATAAAGCCGAAGGAATGGGACGAGAAACTTGGAAATATGCTTGATTTAAGTCGTGTGAGGAGTTGAATATGAAGAGATTTGTGATTGTTATTGCTATGATTCTTGCTTTTGCCATGTGTGCATTTGCTGCGCAGTATCACAGTGTTCCAATTGGGCATGAGGCATATAGAATCATTGAAGTGGCAGTAGTTCGTGGTGCAATTCCTCCACAGACAGATGTTAAGCCTTATAACGTCAATGTTGTTAAGAATCTTCTGAGTGAGATTATGTCCAGTGACAGCTTTTCTCCGTCAGAAAAGAATCAGGTGAATAGAGTTCTGGAAGACCTTGATTCTCTGTATGGAAAAACAGAAACCTTGGATTTCTCTGACATCTTCAAAAGGGGCTACTTCAGGACAAACCTTCCAAATACGGTTTCTATAGGTGGAAATGCCAAGTTTGATTTTATTGTCGGAAGAACAACGAATGATTCCAATGTTCTTGATGTCAGAACAGGAATCAAGGCATACATCACCGGCGATTTGTTTGATTTCATGTCTTACGACCTGAATTTCCTAGTGAATGTCGACAAGATTGATACAAAGGCTAGACTTCTTACAGACTTACAGATTTTCTGTGATGGGTTTTACAGTAATCCGTTCAATGCTGAAGATGGCTCAGAGAGGCTGACTAAGTTGGTGGCTGATGGCAATGGCTTTAACTATGGAATTGAGAACTTCTCGGAAATATCACTCAGTTTTAAGGATGACATGTTCTTCGCCAGATTCGGAACATTAAAAAGAGACTGGGGCCCGGGATACAATAATCTTGCTCTTTCAGGAGCTGCACGTGCTTTTGAAGGAATTGAAATGAGTATCAAGCCCTCTTCGTGGTTTAATTATTCTGTCAGTGTCGGTTCTCTCGGATATGTCTCTCTTGAGTCTGTAAACGGTGTTGAATGGCCTTCGGAAGACATGGAGCATAAAACCGGAAAGTATTCAAATAATATCAGTATTCACAGGGTAGAGTTGGGGCCGCTCAGTGGTTTCAAGTTTGCAATTTGGGAATCTGTCATTTGGAGAAAACGCTTTGAGCTTTCCTATCTCAATCCGTTTACAATCTACATGTTCGCCCAAAACGCTTTAGGTGATTACGATAATGTTCTTGCAGGTTTTGATGCTTCTTTCACATTAAAGGGAATAGGTCAGTTCTATGCAGCCTTTTCAATGGATGAGCTGAACAATGCAAAGATTCTTTCCAATCCTAGAAATATCGTCGCTTATCAGGTCGGAGCTAAGTTTAATCCAAGAATTCTTGACTTCTCCGAGCTGATTGTTCAGGCGACATATGTGACAGCTTTCTTTGGTTCGCACTATGAGAAATCCGATGCAAAGTTGTTCGCAAACATGCCATATACAACTGCCTATGTAAACAAGGGGCAGAATATCGGATATCCGATTAATCCTGATACTCTTGAGATTCTCACAAGTTTCAAGACTTCATTCGGAAAAGG
Source organism: uncultured Spirochaetaceae bacterium (assembly GCA_900321635.1). Taxonomy (GTDB): domain Bacteria; phylum Spirochaetota; class Spirochaetia; order Sphaerochaetales; family Sphaerochaetaceae; genus UBA9732. The sequence goes on from ONWV01000004.1 coordinate 35,033, forward strand.
CTGGCTACTGGATGTAGTCGTCAAAGATCAGATGAGAAGCGCACAGTACTCATACAAGACCACAGGTACAGATATTCTCACACCGATGAATTACGAAGCCTATTATGCTGGAGATTGCGGCAGAGCCTATGGAAGATATTACAAGCGGGACTTCTTTGCCAACATATGGAACAATGCCGTTGATTTAGAGGTGTCTGTCAGTAAAAAACTGGAGTCATTCCCGGTAACATTCCACTTCGGATTGATTAGCATCTGGGATATGACTAGAACGTTTACTCCGGAAAACGAGATTTATGCAGAACGATTATTCAATCCTGGGAAAGTTGATTTCTCAAGTGATTGGCAGAGCACACTCACAGTAAGTGCCGAGTTTGGAGCCAGAGTTTATTATTGAGAGCTATTATTCAGTTACTTCTCAGTCACTGTCTCAAAGAACTTGTTTCCGATGTCGCTTCTGAACCAGGAACCGTCGAAACTCACAAGGTCTATTGATTTGTAGACCCTTGAGTTGGCCAGCATGATGTTCTTGTCCACTCCGACAATTGTTGCGGCTCTTCCGCCTGTTGTGAAGATTCCGCTGTTCAGAAGGCCATCGCTTCTCTGCTCAACCGCACCGAAGAAGATGAGTGTTCCGTTATTGATTGAGTTGATCAGATAGTGCTGCGGCATCTCCCAAAGTACCTTGCCGACTTCTGAATTCTCAGGATAACCTTCTGAAGCAATGACAACTGCGACAGTGCTGTTTCCAGTTGTCTGAAGTGTGATGTTCTTGAGAGTATTGTTTCTCATTGCAGTCATCAGCTCGCAGAGGTCGTTTTTGATAATGGGGACCATGGCCTGAGTTGCAGGGTCGTTGAGTCTTACGTGATAGTCAACAAGAACCGGTCCGTTATCAGAAAGCAATGTAGAGAATGTGAGAATTCCCTTGTAGTAAAGCTTCTCGGCTTTCAGGGCCTTGAATGTAGGATGGACAATCTGCTTGTAGAGCATGTCCAGATCACTTTGCTCAAGAGAAAGCGGGCAGATGGCTCCCATTCCTCCGGTTGATACTCCCTTGCCCTTGTCTGCGTGCTCTCTGTTTGTGTACTCGTAGCAGATCGGAAGAATGAAATAGCCTTCATTATCCATGAGGATTGAGATTGTGGCCTGTTTTCCGTTGATGTGATCCTCTACAACCACGTTTCCTTTCTCAAGGAGATGCTTTCCATATGAGAAAAGTGCATCATAATCTGAAGAACTGATCATGACTCTTGATGGGGAAAGGTCATTCGGCTTGATAGTGAAGATTTTTCCCTTGTTTGCCAGAAGGAACTCTGAAAGGTCTTTCTCATTGTTGAAGATCCTGTAATCAGGAATAGGAATGTTGTGCTTCTTTGCAAATTCACGGGAGAACTTTCTGTCTGCATCAAGTTTGAGTGCATAGCTCGGAGCTCCGAAAGTTTCTATTCCGTTCTTGTTCAAATGGTCAATGACGCCTGTCTGAAGCGGACCTTCTGTTCCGATGAAGACAAAGTCGATATTGTTTTCCTTGCATGCTGCAAGAACCTGGTTCTTGTCTGACGGATCCACATCAGGAAGATTCACCGCAAAACTGGTTGTGCCGGGGTTGCCCGGAGCCACATAAAGCCCTTCAATCAGCTTGCTCTTTGAAAACCACCATGCAATGGCATGGTCCTTTGCGCCAGAACCAAGTACAAGTACTCTCATACAAATCTCCCTTCAGATAGTGAAAAGCTATCATTTCTGTTTGGCAAGGTCAATTGTTGTGCCGATGTTGTAAAACCGGTGGATATGAAATAGTATTGATTACGTACTTGAAACAAGGAGAACAGGCTTGTCTTCGAAGCTTCGTAAACTTAGTCAGTTTCTTTTCAACAGCAGAAAAAGAACCCTTTATCTTTCTTATCTCGGCTTTTATGACAAGCTTGATGATGCTTCTTTCATAAGAAAAAAGGGAAAAGCTCTTTTGGGGTATTCTCTCAATCTTGAAAAGCCCAGAACCTTCAATGAGAAGATGAACTGGCTCAAACTTCATGACAGAAATCCCGCCTATGTTCCGCTTGTTGATAAATATGAGGTCAAGAAGATAATCTCAAAGCGTCTTGGAAGTGAGTATATTATTCAGAATCTGGGAGTTTGGGACAGTGTTGATGAAATCGACTTCTCCAAGCTGCCTGAGCGTTTTGTACTCAAATGCACCCATGATTCCGGAAGCAGGGTAATCTGCACGGACAAATCAAAACTTGATATCAACAAGACAAAGGCTTCCTTGAATGAGTGGCTTAAGAAAGACTACTCCAAGCTCAACAGAGAGTGGATGTATGGGGAAGTGAAGCACCGGATAATCGCAGAGGAATACATTGAAAACGATGGCGGTTACCTTAACGATTTCAGGTTCTACTGTTTCAACGGAGAACCGAAGTTTTTCAGCATCGATTTTCATGTGGATGGAAAGAATCATATGAATTTCTACGATGAGGATTTGAAAGTTCTCCCGTTCGGTTCCGCTGAGGAGATTCCTGTTTTTGACGCTGATGTAAGAATTCCTGGGAACGTCGGTGATATGTTTGCAATTGCCCGAAAGCTGTCTGCCGGACATCCTTTCATACGTGTGGACATGTACAACATCGGTGGAAAGATTTATTTCAGCGAGCTGACCTTCTTTACTCACGGTGGTTTTTTCATACTCTATCCTGACCAGAGCTGGGATCTCAAGATTGGGGATTATCTTGCTATTGCAGACAAATAAGGTTGCACTGGGCGTGCGCTGGATTACAATTGTATTGTTTTTCCTTGTGTTTTTCTTGTGTTCTTGAAAACCATGCCTTAAAATGACATCGGGACAATTTGCTGGTCGCATTTTTAGTGCGTCCAAGCCGCTAATCCGAAAAAGGGGTATACATGGAAAAGAAACGCAACGCTTTCAAAGCCTATCTGGAATTCAATGTCCTTTATAAGATCCTGATAGGTCTGATTGTCGGTGCCATCGCAGGTGTAATTCTTGCATCAGCTGGCGTCACATCTCTTCCGGCATGGATCAGCATGTTCGGAACAATCTTCACAAGGCTTTTGAAGATGATCATTATCCCGATGATCGTCGGATCCCTTGTTGTCGGTGCTTCATCAGTTTCTCCGGCAAACGTCGGTAAGATTGGTATCAGAGTGGTTATCATCTATCTGCTCACATCGGCATGTGGAGTCATCATCGGTCTTGTCATGGCAAACATCTTCAGACCGCACGCAGCTTTGGCAGCAGTCGAGGCTCTTGCATCAGGTGCAGCCGGAAAGACAGGTTCAACCGATGTCTGGTCAGTCATCTCCAACATCATTCCGACAAGCGTTCTGACATCACTGGTCAATGAGACCGTTCTTCAGGTCATCTTCTTCGCTCTGGTGTTCGGACTCTGCCTCTCATTCCTCAAGGTTTCCAAGAACGAGAGAATCGCAGCAGCAGCTTCAACAACTTATCAGATTTTCGACTGTCTGACAGAAGTCATGATGATGGTTGTCAGAGGAATCATGCAGTATGCACCGATTGGTGTCGCAGTCCTCATCTGTGAAGTCTTTGCAAAGAACGGAGCAAAGGTTGCCGGCGCTCTGGTCATGGTTGTCGTCGCATGTTTCATCGGATATGCAATCCATATCTTCGTTGTCTACGGCGGACTTCTCAAGATCTACAGAATCAAGATCGGTCCTTTCTTCAAGGAAGCAAGAACCCCGTTCATCACAGCATTCGTCACACGTTCTTCAAACGGAACTCTTCCGACCACAATGACAGCAGCAGAGAACCTCGGAATCGACAAGGAAGTCTACGCTTTCTCACTTCCGCTCGGAGCTACTATCAACATGGATGGAACAGCAATCTATCAGGGTGTCTGTGCATTCTTCCTGGTCATGTCCTGCTTCGGCAGAGGCCTGACAATCGGTGAGATGGGAATGATCACACTTCTTGCAACACTCGCTTCAATCGGAACCGCAGGTGTCCCGGGAGCCGGTGCTATCATGCTCGCCATGGTCATGCAGGGAATCGGAATGCCAATCGCCGAGGGAACAATCCTTGCCGGTGCTTATGCAATGATTCTCGGAATCGATGCTCTTCTCGATATGGGAAGAACAGCACTCAACGTCACTGGCGACCTTACATGTACAGCATGTATCGCCAAGAGGATGAAGTTCCTCACAAAGGACTCAGTGCTTGCAAAGTAATGACTCACTGAAAGGAGTTGGGACGGAAAGCACTGAGCTGCTTTCCGTCTTTTTTGTATGGATAAGAAATACTTAGAAGACAGGCTCAGGGAACTGGGCATTTACAGTGACTATTACCACCGCCTCGAGCTCAAGCCTCTTGCAGCTCTTCTTCCTTATGACGAGAAGGTTAACTGCATTCTTACGGCTTTCTTTGAGGGAAGCCGCCGCATGATTGCTGTGACGGATTCAAGAATAGTGGTGGTCGCATCAGGTGTCATGGCACAGACACAGATGCTTGTGATTAAGAGAAAGGCGGTCAGAACCTGGCGCTTTAATAAAAAGTTCCTTCTTTCCAGCATAGAGATCGTCACGGATGAAAAGACTTTTGTCTTCAGTCAGACACAGGGTGCAAGGGAAAAGCTCTTCAACTGGGCAATGGAACAGCCGATAAAGGAATACGAGGAATGATAGCCATAGGAATTGTCGGAGGAGTAGGGCCTTCTGCCGGAATAGATCTTGCAAGCAAGGTCTTTTCTCACACAAAGGCAAATAGGGATCAGGATCATATCAATCTGTTTCTTACATCCTGTCCGTCACTTATTCCGGACAGAACGGAGTATCTTTTAAACGGCGGAAAGGACCCTGCTCCCGGACTTGAAAAGTGCATAGCATATCTTGCACAGTGCGGAGCCACTGCAGTGGGAGTTTCCTGCAATACGGCCCACGCCCCTCAGATCATGGGGCGTGTGAAGGTCCCCGAGGGTGTGAAGCTTCTGAATATGATCCGCGAAACCTCGACATTCGTTTCCAAGGTCTTTGGACCCGAAGCCAAGGTCGGCCTTCTTGCAACGCTCGGAACCATCCGTTGCAATGTCTATGACAAGTACTTTGACAGCATCATTAAGCCGGATGAGGAAGTGGCCAGGGCCGTTCATCAGGCAATATATGACAAAGAGTACGGAATCAAGGCATGCTCGGGTGTCACCGACAAGGCAAGGGAAGTTGTGAGCTCTGCTGTTGATCACCTTAAGGGCAAAGGTTGCAACGTGGTGATCCTAGGCTGTACGGAGCTTCCTCTGGTGTTTAACGGAAAGAGAAGCTACAATGGCACAGATCTTGTGGATCCCACTGAAATTCTGGCAATTGCCTTGATTCGGGAAACCGAACCTGAGAAGCTTGCATTGGACAGTGAAATACTTTGTAAACTTGACGGGCACAAAAACCCATGCTAAGTTATATTTACTGAGTGCAACTTTCGTTTGCGCAAACAAATCAATAACATAGGAAGTATTCTCTATGCGTTTATTTGATACACATTGTCACATCGGTTTAATACACGAGGACCAGCTCGAGCAGCTTCTTGCCGTCCAGTACGCAAAGCGTGTCGGCGTGGCCCATATCATATCAATCTGCAACAGCCTCACTGACTTTGAGGTTATCTACAACAACCTCAAGAGTGCCAAGAACGTCTACCACGCAGTGGGAGTTTCTCCTACGGAAAGCGGCAACAAGCTCATAGGCTGGGACACCAAGATCCAGCAGTTTCTCAAGCTGGACAGAATAGTCGCAGTGGGTGAGACAGGTCTTGATTACGGAAAGTACCTCCAGTTCAGAGATGTCCAGGTGGACATGTTCCTCAAACATCTGGAGATTGCCCGCCGCGCCCATCTTCCGGTCATCATTCACAACAGAGAGGCCGGAGAGCATATTCTGGACATTCTCAAGCACAACATCCCCGAAGAGGGTGCCATCTTCCATTGCTATTCAGAGGACTGGGACTATGCCTTCAGAGCTATGGAGCTTCCCGTGTACTTCTCGTTTGCAGGCAACATCACCTACAAGAACGTCAGAAAGCTCACCGAGACGGTCAAGAACCTTCCCGAAAACAGAATCCTTATTGAAAGCGAGGCTCCCTTCATGGTTCCTGCCAAGTACACCAAACGCAGAAACAAGCCCGAGTACCTTCCCGAGACCGCAAAGGCCATTGCCGAGATCAAGGGCATAGACTTGGAAGAGATGTCCGAGATTCTGTATCAGAACAGCCTCAACGCATTCCACATCACAGAGGCCTGACTTGGAAAGCCTTCTTCATCCCGTCTCAATAGGTAACGTAGAACTCCCGTGCAATCTTTTTCTGGCACCGCTTGCAGGCTACACCGACAAGGTCTTCCGCAGCATCTGCCTGAAAAAGGGCGCAGCTTTGGCCTATACCGAGATGGTCTCGAGCGAGGGCGTTGCCAGGGACAACGACAAGACAGTCATTCTCATGGAGCGCGGCGAGGGCGAAACAAACCTTGCCGTTCAGCTTTTCATGCCTGATGCCGATACCGCAAAGCGCTCTTTGGAGAACGTGATGAAGTATAATCCGGCTCTGATAGACATAAACTGCGGCTGTCCTGTTCCCAAGGTTGTCAAAACCGGGGCCGGTAGCGCCCTTTTGAAAAGGCCAGAGACAATCTACGAGATAGTGAAGGCCATCAAGGACAATGTCCCTGTCCCTGTTACGGTGAAAATCAGAACAGGCTGGGACACAAACTGCCTGAACTATCTGGATGTTGCAGAAAAAGCCTTCAGCGCAGGGGCCTCGGCCTTGTGCATGCATGCACGAACCAAGAGCCAGCTGTACATGCCAACGGCTCACTGGAATCTTCTGAAGGACCTGAAGGACCATTTCAAAGACAAGATCATCATAGGGTCGGGGGACCTTTTTACGGCTGAAGACGGGGTCAGGATGCTGAAAGAAACGGGTGTTGATGCAATCTCATATGCCCGCGGCGCCATAGGAAATCCGTTCATATTCGAGCAGACAAAGGCCCTTTTGGAGGGAAGGCCGCAGAGGACGGTCTCAACACAGGAAAAGGTGGATGCAATAATGGTCCATCTGAACGGCCTTGTGGACTTTCTCGGGGAAAAAACAGCCTGCAGGGAAATGAGAAAGCACGTGTGTGCATATCTTAAGGGTATTCCCAACAGCGCAAAGGTCCGCCAAAGTGTGACAAGCGCCCTGACGGTGGACCAGTACAGGGAAGCTCTGGCTCTTCTTAGTTAAGAAAAATAGTCTAGCTGCATGGCAAGCTTTGCCCAGTCGCGGTAGCCTATGCAGTCAATGCCGTCGCGGCTGTAAGTGACATCACCGAGGTATAGAATAAGTGTTTTAGAGCCATTAGATGCATGTTTTGCTTTTTTTGTGCAAAACTCGGTGACCTCGATATTCGGCTCTATGAACAGAGAATAGCCTTCCTTCCATGAGGCTTCAAAGTCACAATCCGAACCAAGATTAAGATCGCTTTCCAAAGCCTTGGCAAAACGGCCGCGTAAAAGCTCGTTTACGGCAAAGGTTCTGACAATGCGGCCCTTGTGCGGGCTCAGAATCAGATCTTCCTTTTTTGTAATCCCAAGCAGGCTGCACAAAAGACCGCTGTCGCAGAAGTAAAACACCTTGCCGACGTCTTTATCTGTAATTGTCCTTATGATGTAGTTCTTCTGTAAAACAGAAAGCCATGTTTTTGCAGTGGGGGCGGAGACTCCTGTCTTTTTTGCCAGGCTGTTTACGGAAAACATTTCTCCGCTTTCTGTTGCGCAGGCTTTCATGAATGAGAGAAAGAGAGAGAGATTCGAGACATTGATATGGGCTCTGATATTCTTTTCAAGAATCATCTTTGTGACAGAATCGGGGTCTGACAGAAGCTGGCCGCTGAGGATGATCTGAAACGGATTTGCAATGGGAGCGTTGCTGCGCGATAAATCTTCAACCGTAAGACCCAGGACATTGCATGTGGCGATTCGGTTGTCCGGGTCCTGAAAATCAAGATTCGTTGTGGTTGTGGCTATGTATTTTCCAGGAGTGAAGCCCCATTTGCCAACATGGTAGATTACAGCATCGATCATCTGGGGAAGCTTATCTATGGCGTGGATAATTACCCCGTCCGGAAAGGCCATGAGAAATGTTCTGGGAGATTCCTTTGCAAGTCTCAGAGTCTGAGGATTCTCAAGGTCTATGTAGTTTTTTGAAGGCATCAGACGACGCGCCATGGATTCAAGGCCGCACCCGACAGGCCCGGAAAGAAGAACCACTGGGTACTTCTGGCACAGAGATTTCAGAGTGTGAAAAGCTGAAGTTTCTACCATCTTTAATGCTATTAAAGTTTAGAATTGTAAAATTGTAAAGTTTAAAATCTCAATTATTTAAAGTATTACCCCATTTTCGTTGACAGCAGCCCTCCATGCCCGAATACTGAAGCTGTTTGGGGGATTTTCATGATCAGAACAATCGATTTGTTTGATTTGGATCACAGCATGGCCAAAGAGTATCTGAAGGGCTTTGAGTATCCGTGGCAGGCTCTTGGCGGAATCAAGGACCTGATTATTCAGCTGGGAAAGAAGCTTGACCCAAAGGAGTATGACGAAGTTTCTCCATCAGTGTGGGTTCACAAAAGCGCAAAAGTTTTCAGCTCCGCATATCTCGGATCTCCGTGCATCGTGGGTCCTGAGACAGAAGTGCGCCACTGCGCCTTTGTCAGAGGCAGCGCCCTTATCGGAGCAGGTTGTGTTATAGGAAACTCTGTTGAGCTTAAGAATGTGATCATCTTCGACAACTGTGAGGTTCCTCACTACAACTATGTCGGAGACAGCATCCTGGGATTTCATGCCCACATGGGAGCGGGATCCATCACATCGAACATCAAGGCAGACAAGAAGAATATCGTGGTTCATGCAGAGTCTGAGATTCCTACGGGACTTCGCAAGATGGGAGCCATGCTCGGAGACTATGCGGACATAGGATGCAACAGCGTCCTTAATCCAGGCACTGTCATAGGACGGCACACCAATGTGTATCCGCTTTCATGCGTAAGGGGCGTTGTTCCTGAGCACAGCATCTACAAGAACCCGAAAAACATAGTAAGAAAAGAAGAGAGGTGAATATGGGAAGATATTTCGGAACAGACGGATTCAGAGGCGAGTCAAATGTGACTCTCACAGCCGATCATGCATATAAGGTAGGCCGCTTTCTTGGCTGGTATTACAGAAGCCTTAGAGAGCAGCGCGGAGATTCGGAAAGCCCGAAGATCGTCATAGGAAAAGATACCAGAAGATCCTGCTACATGTTCGAGTACATGCTTGCAGGCGGTATTGTCGCTTCCGGTGCCGATGTTTACCTGATGCACGTCACCACCACCCCGTCTGTGGCCTATATCGCACATGTCGATGACTTTGACTGCGGCATCATGATCACCGCATCCCACAATCCGTACTACGACAACGGAATCAAGATCATCAACAAATACGGCGAGAAGATGGAAGACTCCGTACTGGACCTCTGCGAGGACTACATCGACGGCAAGCTTGAGTGCTTCGGTCAGAAATGGGAGGAAATCCCGTTCGCATCGCGCCATGACATCGGCGAGATGGTGGACTATGTCTCAGGCAGAAACCGCTACATCGGATATCTGATTTCACTTTGTAAGTATTCTTTCAGAGGTCTGAATGTCGGCCTAGACTGTGCAAACGGAACCACATGGAACATCGCCAAGGCCGTCTTTGACGCCCTGGGTGCCAAGACCTATGTCATCAACGCCGACCCGAACGGATTCAACATCAATGAGAACGCCGGGTCCACACACATCGGCGGTCTTCAGAAGCTTGTTCTGGACAAGAACCTGGATGTAGGTTTTGCCTTTGACGGTGATGCCGACAGATGCCTTGCGGTGGACGAAAAGGGTAATGTCGTAGACGGCGACCACATCCTCTACATCTATGGAAAATACATGAAGGAGAGGGGAAAGCTCCTCAACAACACCGTGGTTGTAACCGTCATGTCCAACTTCGGTTTCTTTAAAGCCATGGAGGAAGAGGGCATTGAGACCGTCAAGACCAAGGTCGGTGACAAATATGTTCACGACTACATGGTCGAGCACGGCTGCAGAATCGGCGGCGAGCAGAGCGGTCACATCATCTTCTCAAAGTATGCCTCAACAGGTGACGGAATCCTTACTGCATTGAAGGTCATGGAGGTCATGCTTGCCAAGAAGAAGAAACTCAGCGAGCTTGCAAGCGGCATGAAGTCCTATCCTCAGGTTCTTGAGAACATCAAAGTCAAGGATAAGCCCACTACAATAAGTGACGAGGACGTTCAGAACGCCGTGAAGAAAGTCGAGGAAAAACTCGGTGACTCGGGAAGGATTCTTGTCCGTGAGAGTGGAACAGAGCCCCTTATCCGTGTTATGGTTGAGGCAAAGACAGAGGACATCTGCAGACAGTATGTCGGCGAGGTCATTTCAGTAATCCGCAAGAAGGGGTACGCAGTATGAGAGTAATCATCCAGGAGAACTACGAGAAAATGAGCAGATGGGCTGCAGAGCACATCGCTAAAGCAATCAATTCCCACAAGGAAGCACGTCCGTTCGTCCTTGGCCTGCCCACAGGGTCATCGCCACTAGGAGTCTACAAGAAGCTCATCGAGATGAACAAAGCAGGTAAGGTTTCCTTCAAGAACGTCGTGACCTTCAATATGGATGAGTATGTCGGACTTGATCATGACCACGACCAGAGCTACTGGTATTTCATGCATGACAACTTCTTCAATCATATCGACCTTCCCGCACAGAACATCAACATGCTCAACGGCATGGCCAAAGATCCTGAGAAAGAGTGCAGGGACTATGAGAAGAAAATCGCCGCAATGGGCGGAATAGACCTTTTCATGGGCGGAATCGGAGTTGACGGGCACATTGCCTTTAACGAGCCGTTTACCTCGCTTTCTTCCAGAACCGGCCTCAGAACCCTGACCACCGACACAAGAATCGTCAACTCACGCTTCTTCGGAAACGACCCGTCAAAGGTTCCGGCCTATGCTCTTTCTGTCGGAGTCGGAACTGTCTTTGATTCAAAGGAAGTTCTTGTTCTCATCAACGGCCACAACAAGGCCCGTGCTCTTGCCCATACCGTAGAGGGCGGAGTCAGCCAGAAGTGGACCTGCAGCGCTCTTCAGATGCACAACAACGCAATAATCGCATGTGACGAGGATGCCTGCGGAGAGCTTAAGGTCGACACCTACAGATACTTCAAGGACGTTGAGAAAGCCGAAAGACTATAACAGCCTTCAATAGCCTGCGCCTATGCCCAGGACTATGAATGATAGTACCAAAATAAAAGTGGCAATGAAGAGGGGGAGACCCCTCTTCATCCATTTGAAGTAGTCGACTTCAATCATGGAAAGCGATATCAGCAGCACGGGCGAGGTGGGGAAGATCACATTGGTGTAACCGTCTCCCAGGGTGTAGAGCAGAACCAGCATCTGGCGGCTAAGACCTGTGTTGACCATCGCAAGAAGACCCATAACAAGAATTGCCTTTGCCGTGGATGATGAAATGAAGAACTCCAGAACAAGGACGATCAGATAGATTGAAAGAGCCACGGTAACCAGGCTGTGACCGTCTATCATCACGTTGATCTGATGGACTATGGTGGGCAGGATTCCGCCTTTTTCGAATACGAACTTAACCGATGCGGCAAAGGCAATGAAGGCAAGAGTAGGCAAGGCACCCAGAATTCCGCTCAGAAAACTTCTTAATACTTTCCTGGGCTTGCCGCAGGCGATGATGCCTGCGATGATTCCGAAGATCAGGAAATAAGAAGCCAGAATCACAACGGCAAGGCCTCTTACCGAAGGAAGAAGAGATACCGCTATTATCAGAACCAGAGCCGTCAGAAGAAAGACGCAGTATGTTTTCCTGATGCGGCTCTCGTTTTCCATTTCCTCCTTTGTTCCGTCCGCCAGATTCGAGGCTGCTATCTCAAGATCATGTTCATATGTCGGACTGCTTGACGGGTCTTTCCCGATTTTTCTGACATGCCGGAAAACAAAGAGCATCAGAACGCCGAACATTACGGCAAATATCAGAAGACGGAACCAGATATTTTCAATAGGATTCGCCCCGATGATCTGGGAAGCGAGAAGTACGGTGAACGGGTTGGTCACAGCCCCTGCGAAACCGAATCCGCATGCTATGGTGCAGCACAGAAAGCCTGAAAACGAATCAAGACCAACCGAAAGGCATAGCGATGTCACAATGGGAAGCATGGTAAGCATCTCTTCGAAAAGGCCCAGAAACGAACCGAAGCAGTAGAAAAGAAGCGAAACCAGAACCAGAAGAAGAGTCCTGCGCTCTCTGAATCTGTGTGCAACCACATCAACGATGGATCTTATTCCGCCCGTGTCGTTCATCACCTGGAATGCGGCGGAGATGAAGAAAAGAAACAGCGACAAGGCAATCAGCGACGCCCCGTCTGATGAAAAGAAAACCAGAACCGGTGCGAAGAGTCCTTTGACCAGGGAGATTCCGCTCTGGTTGCTTCTGGGTATGTATTCAAGATAGTTCACACTTCCGTCCGGAAGAAGTCCGAAGTCTCCCTTGGGCACTATGAAGGTCATTATGATGGAGAAAAGAAGAAGCCCTACAAGAAGTATGCTGACATTTATGAATGTCTTTTTTGATATGTTGATCAGGGTTTTCCTTTTCATTTTGTCTTTCTCCTTTCAGCGAACATGTCCACAAGAAGTGCCCAGCGCGCCGTCTGCTGGGGATTCTCCACAGGGTAGAAATAATAGAGATTGCCGTTGTGGTAGACCTCGAACTCCGTTCCGCAAGAGAATGCCAGAGCCGGCATGTTCTCCATTCTGACCAGGAATTCGGTGGTGTCGGATTTATAGCTCAGCCCCAGGGGATTGAGTGTGCACTCTCCGAGTTCCTTCCTTATGACCTTGCCGTTTTCCGCAAACACCTTGGTCCGTACCTTCGCGTTCAGATCCAGGTTGTCCAGATCCGCGGCCTCAAGTGCCTTGATTTTGTCATAGTATCCGGAAATGGTTGAGGGCTCTGTGGTGAAATGATAGTTTTCGCCGATGGAATGTTTTGATCCGCATGAAGTGCAGACCAGGTCGTTTCCGATGCCCTTTGTTGTGTAAAGGCTCCCGCAGTCGATACAGCGGTAGAGGATGTTTTCAAGTCCCTTTGCCTTGTCTTTCTGAGGGAAAAGGCGGTTCGGATTCTCCGAGGATGATCTTTTCAAGCTCCTCGGCGCTCATGTTCTGCATCTCGTCCTTCTTGATGACACGCTGAACCTTGACCTTGATGTCGGACATAAAGCGCTTTTTGCGCCACTTGGGATTTGCAAGATAAGCCCCGGTGATTTTGACAAGAACAAGGTCTACGCCGAGTTTCTTGTAAAGTGCCGCACCCGGCAGAAAGGTGTTCGACCTTCCGTCCGGAGAAAGCCTTCCTTCAGGAAACAGCACCACGGGGTAGCCTCTCTTGATGTTTCTCATAATGGAAAGAGGGGTTTTCATCTCCGTTACGAAAAGCTTCTTGGGGATTATGGAGCATCCCAGCGGAACATGTCTGGCTATGGGGCGGGTGCAGTAATACTCGTTCACGATGAACGAAGGATTCTTGGGATGGTTGAGCTTGTACAGATACAGAAAGTCAAAGAAGGACTCGTGGTTTGAAAGCATGATGTACGGTGACGAGGCCCTATCAAGAATGGCGTCGTCGATTTCCACCTTCTGTTTCTTGCCGTGAATCATATTGAAGACTGAAATCACCGCCCCGTATACAGGGGATTCGATCTCCTTTGAATTGCCGCTTAAGAAGAACCGCTTGATGAAGATGGCGATTATGAAAAAAAGCAGGGCGGCCAGAAGTATGATGATCAGCACCAGCAACCAAAGCGGCAGGGCTTGTCCTACAAAGGCCCTTCCTGCTGCTCCCATCAGGTTTGACACCACAATGGATGGAACAACTCCCGTTGCGACTGTGAATATGTATTTTCTGTAGGGCAGCTTTGTGCTGCTTCCGTAGTAGCAGATGGCTCCGAACGGAATAATCGGCATGAAGAAAAGCAGATAAAGCAGGACCATCGTATTTTTATTCCGTGCGCCCTCGGAGATTCTGTCTATAATCTTCTTGCGCCTCTGATAGGCCTCGGACTGGATGTTGAAGACTCTTACAAGAATGAAGATGATGGTGGCGCCAAGACATACTCCTATGTCACATAAGGCAAGCGCGATGGGGAAGGGATAGCTCAGGCCGCTTGAGATCTGGATGAACTCGGCAGGGATGAAGATTACGACCATCTGTAGGGCTTCGACCAGGGAGACAGCGGCAAAGCCGAGAACCCCTTTTCCCCTTAAAAGTGCCGTGGCACCGTCAATGTCGTTCTGCGACTGCAATTTGATGAAAGGAATCAGAATATCCTTCAGAAAGAAGGAAAAAAGACAGATGACGGAGATGAGAATGATGGCGATGGGAAGTTTTCCTATGCTTTTGCCTTCGTTTTTCTTTCTGTCGTCCATCAGGACTCCTTTACCAATATTCCCGAAAATTATACTTGTATTGTTCTTTTCTTCCAAGGTGATTTTTGTGATAAACTGACACCATGGGTAACACTTTCGGAGTATCGGGTCTCAGGGGAAAGGCAAATGAATCCCTCACAGCCGATATCGTTTACAGATTCGCCCGATATCTGGGAAACCGTATGGCCGCTCTCTGTACTGACAGCAAAGACAGGCCATCTGTTGTTATAGGCAAGGACACCAGAATCTCATCCGACATGTTTGAAGCTGCCTTAAGCTCAGGCCTTGCCGCCTCTGGGTGCGATGTCTATCTTCTCGGAGTCTGTACAACCCCGTCCGTTTCCTACATAACCAAAACCTGCTCCTTCAGCTGCGGCGTGATGGTCACAGCCTCCCACAATCCCTACTACGACAACGGAATCAAGGTAATCTCCTCTAGCGGCGAACCCATGGGAGACGGCATCTTCGCCCAAAGCCGCCCCTATGTCGAGGGCACTGAGCCCTCCCTTCCTTATGCCGAGACGACCTTGATCGGACGCATCATTGATTATCCTCAGGGAAAGGAAAAATACATAAAACACCTGATTTCAATTCCGTCGAATTCCATCAAGGGAATCCGTATCGGACTGGACTGTGCCAACGGGGCTTCATATGCCATTGCACACGAAGTCTTTGGCGCACTTGGCGCGGATGTTACCTTCATCAACGACAGTCCAGATGGCCTGAACATCAACTCGGGCTGCGGATCTGAGCACCTTGAGGTAATTCGTGCCATTGTTAAGGAGAAAAAGCTTGATGTCGGCTTCTCCCTTGACGGAGATGCGGACCGCTGCATGGCCGTAGACAAAAACGGAGCCGAGGTAAACGGCGACAACTTCTCGTTCATCTATGCAAAGTATCTTAAAGACAAGGGCAAGCTTCCCAACAACCTTGTCGTAGGAACAGTCATTTCAAACCTAGGTCTGAGAAACGCCCTTCAGGCCAACGGCATTGACTATATTGAAACCACAGTAGGAGAGCCCACCGTCAGAAAGTGCATGCTCCAGCACGGAGCCGTCATAGGAGGGGAGCAGTGCGGCCACATGGTCTTCTCTCAGGACTCGACCACAGGTGACGGAATCCTCACAGCCTTAAGAATGCTTGATATCATGGCTGAAAAGAAGGTAGGTCTTGATGTTCTTGCATCTCCTCTTGTCCGTGTCCCCCAGGAGTATATCTTTGTCAGAATCACAGACAAGAAGGCTGTAATGGCCGATTCTGATGTCAAAGATGTCGTAAACCGTATCAGTGGGGAACTCGGCCAATCAGGACGTCTGATTGTCCGCGCAAGCGACACGGAAAATCTTATCCGCATCATGGTGGAAGCCTCCACGCAGGAGCTTTGCCGCTCCTATGCGGATCAAATCATAGCCACCATCAGACGCAAAGGCTACTGAACAGACAACAATAAAAAGGATTATGCAGAAAACTGGTGGGGAAAGCAGGTTACACATCATCTTACTGATATGAGGATCCGCTCATGATGCACTTGCTGGCCACTTCACAGGCTGCAAACAGCCTGCGCACAATCGCTGTTTAGCGGTTTGACTATAAAACGGACGGACTTTCGGTTTCTTATAGTCAAAAAAAATATAAAACTCGTTGTATAGCCTGGAATTATAGCGATTTTGAAGATTTTCAAGATACGTTGACTATAAAAATGGGCTTCAGGCT